>JALWIX010000094.1 GCA_027082175.1 Campylobacterales bacterium | reverse complement strand
AAACTAGAGAGATGGGAACTGATGCTTTATACCATATCATTTACAACGGTACTCCTGGCGGTATGCCTGATTGGGGCGCATCCGGTGAGATGAGCAAAGAAGAAACTAAGCTAATGGCCAAATTTATTCAATTAGATCCTGTTGCGCCGCCTGAGAAATCTTTGGCCGATATGAAAAAGAGTTGGAAAGTTATTGTTCCACCTGAAAAAAGACCTACTAAACCAGAAACAAACAGAAACTGGGAGAACTATTTTGGCATAGTCTTAAGAGACGTTGGTAAGGTTGCTATAGTAGACGGTGATACAAAAGAGCTTGTTAGTATCGTTCCGTCTGGTTTTGCTACCCACATCTTAAGAACTTCAAAATCTGGTAGATATATGTACGCTATAGGTAGAGACGGAAAAGCTTCTGTTATAGATTTATGGATGAAAAAACCTCAAAATGTCGCTGAGATTAGAGTATGTAACGACGCTAGAAGTATTGACACTTCAAAAGCTAAAGGTTATGAGGACGAATATGCAGTTGTAGGTTGTTATTGGCCGCCTTCTATTGTTACGTTAAAAGGAGACACACTTGAGCCTCTAAAAATCGTTTCAACAGCTAGTTATACATACGATACTGAAGAGTTTACAAGAGAGGCTAGAGTCGCATCTATAGTTGCTGACCATCACAAGCCTGAGTGGGTTATAAACGTAAAAGAGACAGGACAGGTTTGGCTTTATAACTATGCTGATCCAAATAACCCAAGAATTGCAATGCTTGAGGCTGAAAGATATCTGCATGACGGCGGTTGGGACCTAACAAAGAGATATTTCTTGGTTGCCGCTAATGCTAGGGATAAGATAGTCGCTGTTGATACTAAAGACGGTGAAGTTGCAGCTATTATTCCAAGCGGCGGTACAAAACCGCATCCTGGACGAGGCGCTAACATAAACCATCCAAAATATGGTCCATTATGGGCGACAGGACATATAGGATCAAATGATATTAGCTTTATAGGTACAGATCCAACTTATCATCCACAATATGCTTGGAGAGTCGTTAAGAAGATAAGCTTGCCTGGCGTTGGCGGGGGTAACTTGTTTATTAAAACTCATCCGGCATCAAAATATATAATTGCAGATAGACCGGTCAATCCAGATAGAAAACTTCAAACTCAGTTATATGTGATCGATAAAAATACGCTTGAAGTTGTAAAAACTATCAAAATTCCTAAGAAGTATATCAAGGAAAGAACAGTTAAAGTAAACGGTAAGAAAATAAAAGTTAAACCAAGAGGTCCGGTTCATATTGAATTTAACAAAGATGGCGATGAATTTTGGGTAAGTGTTTGGGGTAATAAGCTCGTTCCTTCAGCTATATTGGTTTACGACGCTGATTCGTTGAAACTCAAAAAAGCTATTGAGGGCGATTGGGTAAGAACTCCAACCGGTAAATTTAACGTATTTAACACAAAATACGATATTTATTAATTTTAATCCGGCTTTATGCCGGATTAATACTATTTTAGTAAAATTTGATGGGTGAGAAGTGGTAAGAAGTTCTTGCTATTTCTCACCCCTCACTAGAGGGAGGTATTATGAAGAGACTGCTCTATTCTCTACTAGTTTTAATTTCTGCATTATTCGCAGAATCAAAATTTGATAGTTTCTACGTACATCAGCTTGAAAGTAGGCTGGATAATAGCGGTAAAGAGCTTTATATAAAATATTGTGCCTCTTGCCATCATGAAAATAGACTAGGAGTAAGTGGACCTCCTTTGCTTCCTGTTTTTTTAAGAAAAATAAGTGATAGTAAACTACATGATATTATAAAAAACTCTCTTCCGCAAACATTGATGCCAAAGTTTGATTTTTTATCGGATAAAGATATAGATGCGATTGTGAAATATCTTAGAACTCCTGCAAAAAATATAGTTTGGAATCTTAGCGATGTCAAAAAATCTTATCAATTGATTGACAAGAAAAAGAGAAATATAGGTATAAAAAATATAGAAAATGTTACTTTAGTAGTGGAAAGAGGGGCTAATCGCGTATGGATTATGGAAGATGAAAAAGTACTAGACTGGTTTGACTTTAAAAACGTACACGGCGGACTTAAATATACATTAGATGGTAAAAATTTTTATGTTCCCACAAGAGACGGATGGATTGGTCATTATTCATTGGAAGAGGGGAGACTCAAAGACAAAATTAGAGCTTGCGTAAATCTTAGAAATATCAGTCTAAGCAGAGACGGTAAAAAAATATTTGCGACATGTTTGCTGCCTCAGTCCGTTGTAATTTTTGATTCTAAAACTCTAAAACCTATAAAAAAGATTGATGTAGATGGAAAAATTAGCGCTCTATACGAGTTATATAGCAAAGATGAGGCTATTTTTACTTTTAGAGATAAACCAAAGTTAGTTAAAGTAGATACAAATACTCTTGATTTTAGCTATTTTGATCTAAAAACGCCGATTGAGGATTTTTTTATAGACCCTTTTGAGGAGTATATTATAGGAACTACTAGAAAAGGTAGTAGATTAAGCATATATAGGATCGATTCATTAAAAGAGGTTTTTGAATCAAATATTGAAGGTATGCCCCATCTTTTTAGTGCGACATATTGGTATAAAGAGGGTAAGTTCTATTTTGCAACTCCACATCTTAGAAAACCGTATGTAACAATTTGGCAGATGTATGATTGGAAACTTATTAAAAAATTAGATATTGGGGGTGATGGTTTTTTTGTAAAAACACATCCGGCTTCGGCATATTTGTGGGCTGATAACGGTAGTGACGAGCTTGTTTTGATAGACAAAAAAGATTATAGTATAAAAAAACTAGTTCCAGTTAAAGGGAAAAGATATATTCATACAGAATTTAGCGGAGACGGCAAATACGCTTATTTGAGTATTTATGAAAGTGATGGGGATTTGATCGTATTACAGAGTGATACTTTTAAAGAGATTGTGAGGTATTTTGCAAATGTTCCCGTTGGCAAATACAATTTTATAAATAAAAATAGAATATTTTATCCAAGACTTTTTGGTATGAGTATATTTAAAGAGAAATGTTGGGGCTGTCATCATCAAACTGCCGAAGCTTTTGGTCCTCCTTTTAATGAAATAGCCAAAAAAAGAGATGAAGGAGAGATTATTTCTCAGATTGTCGATCCTAAACATACCTATAAAGAACTCGGTTACAAAAGAAACTCTATGCCGGCGTTTGATCTAAGCGAAAAAGAGTTAAAAAGTATTGTTGAATATATTAAAAGTTGGAAGGATAAGTAGTGTTTAGATTATCAAACCTTCTAAAATCTACTTTGGAAGGTAAAGAACAAAGAAGTTTAAACGGCTCCATACTTATTTGGAATTTTACCAATAGATGCAACTTATCATGTTTACACTGTTATAGTAAATCCGGACTTGATGAGAGCGATACTTTAAGTACTGAAAAGATTTTACAAACTATACCAAAACTTAAAAAAGCCAATATAAAATTTGTTATATTTTCTGGTGGAGAACCTTTAGCAAGAAAAGATATTTTTGAAATAGCCAAAGCTTTTAAACAAGAGGGAATATTCACTTATCTTTCCACTAACGGACTTTATGTTAATCCCGGAAATGTTAAAAAAATTATCGATACTTTTAACTATATTGGCATCAGTATTGATGGAATGCCGGAAGTTCACGATAGATTTAGGGGACTGTCGGGTTCATACGAAAAGAGTATGAAGTCAATAGAACTTATTCATGATAATGGCGGAAAAGTGGGCATAAGGTTTACAATAACTAAAGAGACTATCGATTCGCTTTCGCATATTTTTCAAGTTAGTGAGGAGAAGGGGATCGATAAGATATATATATCGCATCTAGTCTATTCCGGAAGAGGTTTAGATAATCTTAAAATGGATCTTACTAAAGAGCAAAGAAAAAGCGCTGTTGAATATATTATAAATAAAGCATTTGAATATTATGAAAAAGGTTTGGATATAGATATAGTTACTGGAAATATGGAGATGGACTCAATCTTTTTTTTAAATATGTTTACAAAAAAATATCCTCATTTTAGTCAGATTTTAAAGGAAAAACTCAAAAAGTGGGGCGGAAATAGCGCCGGACGCAATCTAGTAAATATTAATAGTGAAGGAGACGTTAAACCAGACCCATTTTTTCCTATAAAGATTGGAAATATTTTTGAGAACTCTTTTGATGATATCTGGCTTGACGAAAAAAATGAACTTTTAGAAAAATTGAGAAAAAGACCTCGGGAAATAGGTGGAAAATGTAAAGAGTGTGAATATATTGAAATATGTAACGGAGGAAGCAGACCAAGAGCTTGGGCTATATACGACGATATCTGGGCTGAAGACCCTAGCTGTTATATTTAATAGGAATTAAGAATTTGGAATTAGGCATTAGAATATTCTTTTTCCAAATTCCTAATTCCCAATTCCCAATTCCAAAGGATTATAATGAAGAAATTATTTTTATTTATCGTTTTAATATTCAATCTTTTTGCTACAGAAAAAGTTTTTGTTGTTGAGAGGGAAAATAGCGCTTTAGCGGTTATAGAGAACCATAAGTTTAAAAATGAGATCAAAAATATGCACAACTTCAATCATGCGGTTGTGAAGTTTATAGAAGATGATGGATATGTAATAACAAGAGACGGGTATTTAATCAAATTTGATCCGATAAAAGAGAAGAAGGTTAAAGAGGTTAAAGCAAGCAAAAGCGCTATAGGTTTTACTTTAACTAAAAATTATGTTGCAGTCGCCAACTACGCAAACAAAAATGTTCAGATATTTGATAGAGATCTAAATCTACTGCAAACTATTGAAACTGGATCTAAAAACGTAGGCATCAAAGTTTATAAAAATTACCTAGTTTTTGCGTGTATGGATACGGACGAGCTTTGGGTGCTTGAAGATTTAAACAAAGGAGCGAGTAATCCTAAGTTTAAACTTGTAAAAAAGGTAGAGAATGCGGGAGAAGTCCCATTTGACGCTATGATAAATAAAAATCTTTATGTTGTCGGCTTTTTTAATTCACCTTTTGTAGGTGTATTGAATTTAGACACATTTGAGTATAGAAAAATCCCTTTAAGACTTGATAAAAAAAGCGTAGTTTTGAAAGTACCTCATTTTGGTTTTTGGTCTATTATGAAAGATAAATTCTTTATACCTGCAGTTGGCGATAATAAAGTTTTTGTTTTTGATAAAAATTTCAATTATATAAAAGCGATAGAAGTGGAAGGAAATCCAGTATTTACCTCTTTAAGTCCAAAAAGAGAATATTTAGCGGTAACATTTAGCGGTAAAAAATTTCCTATTGTTCAAATAATAGATACAAAATCCTTAAAAGTAATAAAAAGATTCGATTTTGGAGGGATGGTTTTGCATGTTAGATGGAGTAATGAAGAACCTATATTATACGTATCTAATAACGGAAAAAGTGAAGTAGTAGGAGTGAGTACCAAAAATTGGAAAGAAAGATTTAAAATAGAAGTTCCAAAACCTTCCGGCATTTTTATATATAAAAATTGATATATTTATATCCAAAAGGACTATAAATGGGTAAAGTTTTTTTAACAGGCGCAGGGCCTGGTGATATTGAACTATTAACTCTTAAAGCGGCTAGGGTGATCAAAGAAGCGGATATTATTATTTATGATAGGCTTGCAAATCCGGAGATTTTAAATATGTGTAAAGATGGCTGTGAATTTATTTATGTAGGTAAAGAGGACGGTAAACATATACTTCCCCAAAATGAGATTAACGAAGTTATATACAAATCAGCTTTAAGATCGGATATAGTTGTTAGATTAAAAGGTGGTGATCCTTTTGTTTTTGGTAGAGGAGGAGAAGAAGGAGCTTATCTAAGAGAAAGGGGGATTGACTTTGAAGTAATTCCCGGTATCACTTCCGCCATTAGTGTTCCCGCATATGCAGGCATTCCGGTAACTCATAGAGGTATTTCTGTCTCTTTTAGGGTAGTAACCGGACATGAAGCTCCCAATAAAGAGGTTTCACAAATTCCTTGGCAGAACTTTAAAACAGACGATACTATCGTTTTTTTGATGGGATTACACAATCTTGATAAAATTGCCAACAAACTTATTGAGATTGGCAAGCCTAAAGATTTTCCTGTCGCCGTGATAAGTAGAGGTACGACTAAAGAACAAAAAACAGTAGTGGGCACACTTCAAGATATTTATGAAAAGGCAAAAGACCTACCTACACCTGCTTTAATAGTGGTTGGTAAAGTAGTTAACCTTAGAGATGAATTAAATTGGTTTGAAAGATAAATTAGTTTTGAATCTTAAGTTTAATAGAGTTGAAATTTTTTCTCCTATAAATTTGTAACAGACTCGCAATTTTCTATAAAATCCGTAAAATGTTACTTAAATACTTCTAATAAATCGCCAAATTTTGCGCTAAAAAGTTTAGATTTTTAATAAACCAGCACTTAGAGTTTGATAAAAACACCAAAAATAGGGCTTTTTTTTGACTTTTTAAACAAAAAATTTCTATGCTGTCATCTTAAATCTTTTGCTCAATTTAATAATTTTTATAGGTCAATTTTTTGGTTATTAAAAGATAATTAACCAAAATCACACAAATGTAATATTTTGTTTAATTCTTTAAGAATCTTTTGGTTTTGTTAAGGAAAAATTATATTTTATATAAAAAAAATCGAAAATTTACTTCTAAAACTTATATGATTAATATATATTTAAGCGTTTAGGAATTATAATAGGTTTAACACTAATTTAACAAAGGAGGCAAAATATGCAAGCGGGACATACGCTCAAAAAGCTGCTTAGTACAGCTGCGGCCCTGTGTATGATTTCAAGTTTCGCGACAGCGCAGAGCGAACTTGAAAAGATTATGAAGGAGAGGGGTCTAACGCAAGATGACATCCTTGCCGCTGCTAAGACCTATACACCAAGCGGCAAAAGGGATAAATATATAGTTTTTAGTTCTGGAGGGCAGTCCGGCCAGATTATGGTTTACGGCGTTCCATCGATGAGAATATTAAAATTTATCGGTGTTTTTACTCCGGAACCTTGGCAAGGTTGGGGATATGATGACGATACCAAAAAAGTGCTTCAAGAAGGTTGGTATCGCGGAAAGCCTATTACTTGGGGAGATACCCACCATCCGGCTATTTCAGAGACAAACGGCGTTTATGATGGCAAATGGTTAGCTATAAACGACAAAGCGAATCCTAGAATAGCTATAATTGATTTAAAAGATTTTGTTACAAAGCAGATAGTAGTTAATCCCGTTTTTAAATCCGACCATGGTGGAGCTTTCTTTACTCCTAATAGCGAGTATATTTTAGAAGCTTGTCAGTACGCCGCTCCGTTTGATAACGAATATCATCCTATTGAAGAGTATGCTGACGTTTATAGAGGAGGAGTAACTTGTTGGAAGTTTGATCACGAAAATGGGAGAATTATACCTGAAAAATCTTTTGTTATCGAGATGCCACCGTATATGCAAGATTTAAGCGATGCCGGTAAAGAGTTGAGTTACGGATGGGGATTTACAAACTCGTTTAACTCAGAAATGTATACGGGAGGTATTGAAAAAGGTCTTCCTCCTTTTGAAGCGGGTATGAGTAGAAACGATACCGATTATTTACATGTTTATAACTGGAAAAAGCTTGCTGAACTTGCTGAAGACCCTAAAAACGTTAAAATAATAAACGGTATAAAAGTTATACCTATAGAGGTAGCCGTAAAAAACGATTGTCTTTTCCTCATACCAGAACCAAAATCTCCACACGGCGTTGATGTTAGTCCGGATGGAAGATATATTATAGTTTGCGGAAAACTTGATACCCACGCTACTGTATACGATTTTAAAAAGATTCAAAAACTTATCAAAAATAAAGAGTATGCGGGAAGAGACCCTTATGGAATACCTATCTTGGATATGAAAAAAGCTATGCATTGTCAAGCCGAACTTGGATTAGGACCGCTTCATAACCAATATGGTCCAAAATGGAAAACAGAAGGAGAAGTATATACCTCGCTTTATGTTGATAGTCAGGTTGTAAAATGGAACTATCTAACTTGTGAAGTTAAAGACAAAGTTAACGTAAATTATAACATTGGTCACCTATGCGGTATGGAAGGTAAAACTAGAGATCCTCAAGGAGAGTACATAATAGCGTTGAATAAACTTGCTATCGATAGATTTAATCCGATAGGACCTCTTCATCCGCAAAACCATCAGCTTATCGACATAAGCGGTAAAAAGATGAAACTGCTATACGATATGCCTGTACCATTAGGTGAGCCTCACCAAGCTGTTGCTATTAGAGCAGAAAAGCTTCATACCGAAGTTAGATATCCAATGGGTACCAATCCTTTTACCGGAAAAATTCATGAGGGTAAAACTCTTGCAGGTCAAGAAAGAATTGTTAGAAAAGGAAACCATGTTTATGTATACGGAACAGTGGTTAGAAGTCACATAAACCCTGAACGCGTAACTGTAAATAAGGGAGATATAGTGACTTTTTATTTAACAAACCTAGAAAGAGCTGAAGACGAGACTCACGGATTTACAGTTGATTGGTATAACGTTCACGCTTCTTTAGAGCCGGGTAAAACTGTAGCTATAACCTTTAAGGCTGATCAAGAAGGAGTTTTTCCATATTACTGTACAGAATTCTGTTCTGCGCTACACTTAGAGATGATGGGTTATTTGCTTGTTAAAGATCCAAATAAAAAGTATAAGTCAGTTAAGAAAATTAAGCTCAAAAAAATGAGCAAAGAACAGTTGATGAAAGAGTATAATAAGACAGTTGCTCTTAACGAAGCAACCAAAAAAGTTATCTTAAGCGTTGTTAAGTTCTTAAAAGATAACCATTACGAGAAGTATCCTGTAGTTAAACAACTTGTTGATGACGCTATGGATCAGTTCAATAAAGTTCCAGCCGAAGAGAAAAAAGCTGAAGAAGCGCTTAAAAAAGGCGATATTGATACAGCAATCAACTTCCAATATCAAGCTTGGCAATATTTAGTAAAAACTGCAGATGTTGGTATCAGAGCTAAAGATCTACTAGTTAAAAAGTTAGCTACTCCAATGAGCGAAGCTGCAAAAAGAGGAGAGGTTGCTTTTGCTGAAGGCGGATGTAACGGATGTCACGTTATAGGAAAAGTTAGTTCAGGACCTGATTTGGTTGGTGTTCTAAAAAGACATGAAAATGGCGAGCAGTGGGTTGCCAACTTTATCAAAGACCCTGAAAAATACTATAACGATCCTTATGTAAAAGCAATGATTGACTATTTCAACCTTAAAATGCCTAATCAGCATATGAGCGATCAAGAGATAAAAGATATCATCGAATATCTCAAGTGGATAGACGAAAACGCTCATCTCTTCTAACCAAATGAGGGGCTTGCCCCTCATTTTCCTCATATGATTTACATTTGTCTTTAGTAATATTTTAATAACAAAATATAATAAGTTCTTATAAATATTACTTCAAGTTATTATAAAGATAAATGTAAATTATATTTGATTATAATCAATAATATAATTTCACAATAATGCTATAATGAAAAAAAATGAAAAAATAAAGGAAAACTTATGACTAGTTCAGCATCAGCAATAAAATATAAGATCTTTGCTTTAATTGCTTTTGGCATATTGCTTTATTGGTTTGTTATTCCAGCTGTGTTGACTCACAATGTCCCTGATTTGGCCAAAGATGGAAAAGCGGATAAAATCCCGCCAATAGCGTATAAAGTTTGGGATTTTTATCAAAAAGGCAGATACGTAAGTCCCAATACCCCACCGGAAGCTCTTGATAAAGATGGAAATCAGCGTTTAGAAGATATGATCAAATATAACGCTGAAATAGGTGTGGCTAGCGCTCCTATATGGTATGTTTCTTTAGAAGCACCTAACTATCCAAAAGACGCTTTTCCTGAGGGGATTCCGGTCTATTATCATTTTGATGGATTTAGTGGCGACGTACATGAGATGAATACCATAAACCACTTTATAGGTATGGACCCAATGGAGAGGGGAGCGCCGTATCTAAGAGCTATTGCGCCGTATGTTTTAGTGCTTTTGGCCTTTTCATACATCCTTTTTATACTTTACGATTGGAAATGGCTAAATTATATAATGTGGATAGCTGTCGCTTTGCCGGTTATATTTTTAGGTTTTTACGCATACTGGTTATATTGGTTTGGACACCATATGCACGACTGGGGAGCTTTTAAGATAAAACCCTTTATGCCTACAGTTTTTGGGGATGGGAAAGTGGCGCAGTTTACGACACATTCATATCCGACTATAGGTTTTTGGCTTCTTTTGGCAATAAGTTTTTTTACGCTATTAGCAATTTTGTCTAAAAATAAATATCTAAAAGCTAAGAAAGAGCAATGAAAATAGCGATTTTGCTGATGGCTCTTATTATATCGCTTAGCGCTAATCAGTTGCAAAAAGTGATTGATAGAGCTTCGGCAGGATCAAAGATAGAGCTGCCAGAAGGTGTTTTTGAAGGAAATATTGTCATAAACAAACCATTAATGATTGTTGGTCAGGGTGAGAAAACGGTTATTAAGGGTAAGGGTGAAGGAACTGTTATAAAGATAAGAAGTTCAAATGTGATCATTGAAAACGTAACTATAACAGACAGTGGCTCAAGACATGAAGATGTAGATGCGGCTATATCTATAAAAGATGCCAAATTTTGCAGAATAAAAAACTGCATAATCAAAAACTGTCTCTTTGGCATAGATTTGCAAAATGTTAAAAATTCAGTTATCGAAAATAACTATATTACTTCTAAAGAGCTCTCTTTGGGATTGAGAGGAGACGGTGTAAGACTTTGGTATAGCAATGACAATATCCTAAGAAAAAACAGACTTTATAAGTCAAGAGATTTTGTTATTTGGTATAGTCACGGCAATCTTATAGAAGAGAACGAGGGAGAGTACGGAAGGTACTCTTTGCATTTTATGTACGCCGGGAAAAATATAGTAAGAAAAAATGTTTATAAACATAATAGCGTTGGTATTTTTTTTATGTACTCTAAAGATACGATTGCCGAAGATAACATCGTTATAAGTTCGTTGGGAACAACCGGTATAGGGATAGGACTAAAAGACGCCTCTAACTTTACTATTAAAAACAATACAATTTTATATTGCGCGAAAGGTTTTTATATAGATAGATCGCCTTTTCAACCCGATATGAGCAACAAACTGATAGGAAATAAGATTTTATACAACTCAATAGGAATGCACTTTCACTCTTTGAGTATTAATAACATTATCGAAAAAAATGTTTTTAAAGGCAATATTGAAAATGTCTATGACGATTCGGGAAAGGGTATAACACACTCCGTGCAAAATCATTGGAGTTTGAATTTTTGGGACGATTATCAAGGTTTTGATAGAGATGGAGACGGAATAGGAGATATACCTTATAATCTTTACTATTATGCAGATAAGATGTGGTTATTAAATCCAAATGTTAAGTTTTTTTACGGTTCACCCGTTATTTCAATACTAAATTTTTTGGCAAAGTTGGCTCCTTTTTCGGAGCCTTTGAAACTTTTGACCGATCCAAAGCCGTTAATGTATGAAGGGGAGGTATTATGACAAAAGAAGAGAAAAAAAGAAGAGAATTTATAAAAAAGATGGCTGGTCTTGGCGTATTGGGACTAGCTGCTGCAGCCGGGATATACTCCGCGCGACACTTAAAAGCAGAAGAGTTAAAACTAAGGCCTCCTGGAGCTGTAGAAGAGGATCAATTTTTGGCTCTTTGTATAAAGTGTGGTCAATGTTTGCAGGTTTGTCCTTATGACTCCATTATTTTGGAAGGTTTAGACGGCAAAGCAGGCGTAGGTACGGCATATATCGATCCTGATAGAAGAGGATGCTATCTTTGTAAAGCGTTTCCTTGTATATTGGCATGTCCAAGCGGCGCATTAGATCATGAAAAAGACGATATAAAATATGTTCACATGGGAATGGCCGTTATAGTAAACGAAAAAGCTTGCTTAGCGTTATATAACAAACCTGTTCCCGATAGCGCTATTGATGCCATTTACGAGCACTCGTTGGCTCTAAGTAAAGAAGAAAGAAGAGAGAAAAAGATTAAAGATGAAGCAAATCCAAGCGAAAAGAGAGAGCTTCAAGTAGAGTTACTAAAAAAACTTGAAAAGTTTAGGGGTAAAGATTGCACAATATGCGCAGACCTTTGTCCTTATCATCCAGACCCATCCTTAGCTATTGGAATGGTTGCCAAAAATGGAGGATATATTCCCGAGATTAGAGAAAAATGTGTCGGATGTGGCGCATGCGTGGAGCTTTGCCCTACAGACGTTTTAAAAATTGTTCCTCGAGCTACTTATGAGGAAATCTACGGTAAGAGAGGTTAATTATGTTGTTTTACGGGAAAAAAAGTTTCGCTATTTTATTGGTAACTGCCGTAATTTTTGCAGGTTGTGAAAGCAAAGATAAAAAAGAGGAACAAAAAGAGAGTATCGAAACTCCAAAAGAGATAAAAGTTACGGAAGGCGTGGTAAAAGAGCAAAAGTCTGAGAGTAAAGAGGTTGATAAAGGGGAGTTTTACTACTCTTACAAAGAGAATAACAAAAACGAAGAAGACATTGATGAGGAAGAGTCCTATACTCCTTTAGACGCTTATAGAAGAGTTAGAACCCCTTATGAAAGAGTTCAGATATCTTTGCTTGCAAATAAACTCAGCAAAGATTTTATTGTTCACTGTTCAGCTTGTCATGATGATTATGCGAACGGTATTATCGGACCATCTTTGCTTGATAAAAATGAAACTTTTATTTATAACAGACTTATAGCATATAAGAGCAGAAAAAAAGCAAACGTATTGATGAAAGATTTGGTTTCTAAAATGAGCGACGAAAAACTTAAATCTTTGGCTAAAGAGATTGCCGAATTTAATAAAAAAGTAAGAAAAATCCAAGCTGGTGAAAAAGTTGAATAAAGGATAAATGATGATAAGACACATAATTGCACTGATATCTGGAGCATTAACTGTTGCGGCGATAGTCTATATGGCTAAATTGGATATAGAGTTGGAGAAACTCAAAAAGATAGAAGAGATCATAGAAAAATCAAAATTAGAGGTTCCAATAACGAAGACTGCTCAGTCCGTACAACAGCAACAAAAAGAAGAGGAGAGTGAAGAGGAGAAGCAGCTTAAGATGCTAAAAGAGAAAGCCGGAAACATTTCGGCTTTTGAAGTTAGTCCTTTATATAGAAGAAATTGCGCTTCTTGTCACGGTGTCAACGGTAACGGAGCCGTTGGTCCTAAATTGATTGGCAAATCCAAAGATGAGATATTGCAAGCTCTTAAAGATTTTAAATCTGGAAAGAGAAAAAATTATGTTATGTACGGACTTCTAAGCAATATGAAAGAAGAAGATCTTATAAGTTTAGCGGAAGAGATTTCTCAATTTGACGAAAAATTGCAAAAAGCAACAAATAAATAAAGGATGAGCAAAGATGTTTGTAAATATATTTATTGCTCATCCCCAAATATAAAGGAGGGGGGATGGACAGATATAACTCAAGTTCAAAAGATGTAGTAAACGCTCCTTTACTTTCCACTCTTTATTATAAGACAAAAGAGGGAAAAATAAGGCCTACTTGGAGATTTTGGAGATGGCTTAGCGTTATAACGATAAATTTGGCTTTTTTCCTCTCTTTTTATTTTGATATACAATTTTTAGAAGGAACATTAACAGGTTCTAGACTTCTTGGGTTTCATCTAATCGATCCTTTTGTGACCCTTGAGATATTGGCCGCTGAGCACCACATCCATACAAATATAATAATCGGTGCTTTAACGATTATAGGATTTTATTTTATAGTGGGAGGAAAAGCTTTTTGCGGTTGGGTTTGCCCTTATGGACTTTTGAGTGAGATAGGTGAGAGAATCCACCAAATCCTAGTAAACAAACGTATAATAAAAGAGAGAAGTTTTAACCCTAGAGTTAGATATCTTTTTTGGGTGATTTTTTTAGCTGCTGCCGCAATAGATGGCTATTTGGTGTTTGAGATGATAAATCCAGTAGGAATAATAAGCAGGTTTATAGTTTACGGATGGAGTCTAGCTATAGTTTGGGTACTTGTGATTTTATCTATAGAGATATTTTTTTCAAGGCGCGCATGGTGTAAATATGTGTGTCCTATAGGAACTACATACAGTTTTATTGGGTGGATAAGCCCTATGAAAGTACAGTGGGATATGGAAAAATGCGATCACTGTATGGCTTGCTTTGTCGCTTGTCCGGAAGATCATGTTTTAGAATTTGCTAAAGCTAAATATGACGAAGAGAGAAAGAAAAAAGGTATAACTAAAGAGTTTGTTAAAGATGGTGATTGTATAATGTGTGCAAGATGTTTTGACGTATGTCACACCGATGCTTATAATTTTGAATTTAGGATGAAAAATATTATATGATAGTAGTTAAAAACGCCGTTAAAAGTTTTATGGGTGTAAAAGTTTTAGATAATGTCTCATTAAAAATAAATTATGGAGACAAAATTGCTTTAATGGGGCCTAACGGCGCTGGAAAAACAACTCTTGTAAGATCAATTTTGGGATTTTATCATCTTGATAGCGGCGATATAGAAGTAAACGGTTTTAATCCAAACAAACATAGAACGAAAGTTTTAGAAAATATAAGTTTTATTCCCCAAACTCCTCCCCCTATAAAGTTAAATATTGAAGAGCTTTTAGAATATGTCTCTAAAAGCTCAAAAGTGAGTCCTCAAACGATAGAGGAAGAGGCTCGTAAAATGGACTTGAATATAAAAAAGAATCTGAAAAAACCTTTTTTTAAACTAAGTGGCGGTATGAAGCAAAAACTTCTTATCGCCATAGCTATAGCTAAAAACAGCAATATTCTTATTTTTGACGAGCCAACGGCCAATTTAGACCCAAAAGCGAGAGAAAAGTTTTACAATCTATTGAAGGAACTTGATAAAAAAACTTCCGCTATATATATAACACACAGAATAGAAGAGATAGAAGGGCTTGTAAATAGAAAAATATATATGGATTTAGGAAAAATAGTCGAAGATGAAAAGATTGTAAATCAGGATGTAAAATGAGTATGAAAAAAATATTTTTTTCTAATCTATTGATGATTTTCACTTTTTTTTTAACAGGTTGCGAAAAGAAAGATTATACTAAAGAGCCTCCTAAATTGCACTGGGATAGAGATATGTGTGAACGATGCAAGATGGCTATAAGCGATAGAAAGTTCGCCGTAGAAGCTATAGGGGAAGATGGGAAAGTTTACAGATTTGACGATATAGGATGCTTGATACTTTGGCAAAATAAAGAGCATCCTGAGATTAGATTTAAAAAAATCTGGATAAAAGACGCAAAAAGCGGGAAATGGATTGACGCTAAAAAAGCAAAATATACAACCGATAGCATCACTCCTATGGGTTATGGTTTTGCGGCGTATAAAGAGTATGAGAAGCCGCAAAATAAAGAGTTTATAGATTATGAAGAAGTAAAAAGAAGAGTTATAAAGATAGGAAGATGATGAAAAATCTTTTTTTGATTGCAAAACTAGATATCAGAGAATCGATGAGGTCTAAATGGTTTTTTGTCTATCTTCTAGTCTTTGGCGGATTGATGGCGCTTTTTTTTATAACGGGAATTACCGATTCAGTCGTAATGGGGTTTACTGGTCTTAGCAGGCTTCTTTTAATATACATGCAAGTAACTATAGTTATACTTCCTATTTTTATACTTATTACAACTGTAAAATCTATTTCAGGGGATAGAGAGAGCGCGATTTTAGAGTATATGTTGTCTTTTGCTGTTTCGCTTAGAGATTATTACTGGGGCAAGATGTTAGGTCGTTTTTTTATTGTCTTCTTTCCGGTAATCCTTGCTCTGGTTTTAGGTGTGATGTGGGGAGTTTTCAAAGGGGGTGAACTTCCTTGGAAGATGTTATTTATCTATAGCGCGCTTTTGTTTTCTATGTGCGCGGTATTTTTAGGAATAGCTTTTTTTATATCTACTGTGGTAAAATCGCATGATGTAGCTTTGGGAGCCTCTTTTGTAGTTTGGATAACACTGCTTGCTTTTTTAGATATTGCTTTAATAGGACTTATGCTTCAAAATAGATGGAACGATGAGTTTATTATATCTTTAGCTCTTTTGAATCCTATGGAAGTTTTCAGAGTCGGAGCCATATCTTTGTTTGATCCGGAACTTACGGTTATGGGACCTGTAGCATACTTTTTACTCGATACTTTCGGTCATAAACTTTTTATTGCTTATTCTATACTTTATCCTTTTGGTTTAGGGGTGATTTTTGCTTATTTGGGATATCTATATTTTATAAAAAAAGATCTGCTTTAGGAGGGCTAAAATGAGAAAACTGCTTTTATTGGGCGTTGTTGCACTATTTACTTTTGCATCGCCTCAAAAAGACTCTAACCAAACCAAAGAAATTGTGCCGCCAAAAAATTTGGATCCTGTTTATATGCTTGATGTAACAAAGTATCCGAAATTTAATGCAAAAATCATTTTAAAAAGTGGCAAAGAGGTGGTTTTTAGCTGTCCTAAAGCGATGTTTGATTTTTACTTTAGGCCTTTTGACTATCCTGAATATAAAGTTAAAGAAGAGAGTGATTTTAAAAAACTTTTAGTAAAAGATTATTTAACGGGAGAGTGGATAGATGCAAAAAAAGCCTATTATGTTTTTGGCAGCAGACTATCCGGACCTAAAGGAGACGATCTCATTCCACTAAAAAGCAAAGATCACGTAAATATCTATATGCTCAAATACGGAGGAAGCAGAGTTTTGACCTTTCCAGATATAAAACAGAGAGGATATGCGCTCATAAAGTATTTGGATATGCCTTAAAATAGTTTGTTATCTATCTTTTATCTAATATTTTCTTAAGAAAAGATTTCTTTTTTTTTATTTTACCCAATGAGATGTTTAACCGATTCTTGAAACTTGTAAAATCTAAAAAAAGAGTAACATACTACTGTCGAAGGAAAAGAGAGTGAAAATAAGAGTCTATTACGAAGATACGGATTTAGGCGGAGTAGTTTACTATGCAAACTACCTAAAATTTTGTGAAAGAGCAAGGAGCGAGCTATTTTTCCAAAACGGTATGCTTCCTCTAAAAGATGGGTGTCATTTTGTGGTGGTACATATAGACGCATCATTTAAAAAAAGTGCAAAATTTGCTGATATTTTGGAGGTTAAGACAAAAATTTTGGAAATTAGAAAAGTTTTTGTAAAACTAAGACAAACAATCTTTAAACAGGAAGATGTTGTTTTTGAGATGGATGTTAAACTAGCCTTTATATGTAACGAAAAACCTTCACCTATTCCGAAAGAGTTTCTTGATCTATTTCAAAATTTCTCTCAAGAGTTTTAAAACTTCCCAGAAGAGCTTTTTCCAAATAAACATTATATATAACTTGGTTATTTATAAGCTCTTCAGTAAAAACTCTTTTATCTTTTGACTTTTTTGCATAAAAGTAGTCTATACCTATCGATACCGAATAGTTTATCCAGTTATAAACAATATCGTTGTTAAGTAGCGAGTTAATCTCTTCAAGATAGTTTGAACCGCCATTTATCGAGTTTGCGAGTATAAGGTTTTTTCTATCTTTGTATTGAGTTAAGCTAAAAATCAAAGGATTATAATTTATTTGAGTGGAGAGAATGTTTTTGGGCTCTAGATTGTAGAGTGTTAACTGCGACATTATCAAAGAACTTTTTACAATAGGAGTATTTAAAAAGATAGTGCTGGAATTTAACTCTTGGTTTTTATAAAAATATCTTTTCAGATTTGCTACCTGGTCTTTTAGTTTAATTTTTTTTACAATTGATTTGTTTGATTCGTTTTCTATGATTGTAGTAAGCTTGTGCGCAAGCGGACTCTCTATCTCATAAAATATTACTATTTTCTCATTTGCAAAATCTAACAACTCATCTATCTGATCTTTATAATCTATCCCTCCGAAAATCAAGTTGGAGTTTTGAAGATTATTTATATCATTTTTATTGACTGTAGGAACATAGATACTTAAAAAAGTAGGAATTGAGGCAAGATTTTTTGCGCCTTCCAAAGTTAAAGGCGCAATGACAAAATCAAAATTCTCACTCTCAAGTTTAGAAAGTATTGATTGTATGGTTAAGTACTCTTCATCTTCAATTTCAAAGCTTTTTAGATAAAATTTTGCATTTTTAGCCAAAAGGTAAGAGATTACCGACTTTGTAGAAGATTGAGCATACTTTCCTATTTTTTTTGTAGGCAAAAGCATAGCAATTTTTAGTTTATGCGTATAAACGAAAGAGGGAGCTATGTTTAATAGCGATGCTAAAAGTTGATAATTTTCTCTTATGGTTTCATCTTGAACTTTGGGCGCTTTTGCCAAAAAAGAAAAGACTTCGCCACTTTTTAAAAGAGATAATAAACACTCTTGATCGCATCTATCAATCTCTATGTCTAAAATTTCCGCAGGAGGTAGCGGTAAAGGTGATAGCAAAAAGCTTTTTGCATGTAATGAGCAACTAATTAAAAAAAGTGTAAAAATTTTTGTCAATTTTCCCATAACACACTCTTTATCTTCAGCATATCTAAATAAGCTTCTTTTTTCTTAGACGGATTTCTAAGCAAAAAACTTGGATGATATGTTGGGATTAGTATTTTGTCTTTATATTTTACTATCTCTCCTCTTATTTTTGATATAGGAGCGTTATCATTAGTAAGATATCTATAACTTGTGCTGCCTAATGCAACAACTATTTTTGGATTTATTAGGTCTATTTGCTTTACCAAATACGCAAGACATGTTTTTGCTTCCTCTTCCGTAGGTACTCTGTTGTTTGGAGGACGGCATTTGACAATGTTTGCTATATAAACATCTTCTCTTTTTATATCCAAAACATTTTCTATCATTTTAGTCAAAAGCTGACCGGCTCTACCTACGAAAGGTTTCCCCGTTTCATCTTCGGTAGCTCCAGGACCTTCTCCTATAAACATTATTTTTGCGTTAGGATTGCCTTCGCCAAATACCACGTTTTTTCTAGTTTTTGATAGTTGGCAAAGATGACAGTTTAATACGATTTGCCTCAAATCTTCAAGTTTATTTGGAAGATTTATCTTTTTTTTGCTGTTTTCTATTTTTATAGGATCAATATATCTGTAACCAAGCCATTTAAGCAAGATAAGATTTTTTAAAATTTTATGTTTTTTTTCCGTAGTCATAAAAAGAATAATAGCCAAAGAGTAGTTAAAAGCTCATAAAACGGGCGAAAGCCCGTTTTTGATTATTCGGTTACTTCCACTTCTACAGGATCACTTTCCCAAAGTCCGTGTTTAGTACAGTAGCTCATAGCTGTAAGTTTAAGTTTTTTTGTAGGGATGATATAAAAATCAACTTCTACTTGGCTCTTTTCGTTGCCTAATGTTCCAGGAGTAAAAGTTGCTTGTCCAAGAAGTCTTTCACCATCCCATAATTGAACATAAGCGATATAGTGATCAAAATCGTCAGGGTGAGAATACTCTTCGCCAACTTTTACTTTGACTTTAAATTTTTCACCTTTTTTTGCGCTGCTTTCACAGTGAACGAATGGAGAATGTCTATCAATATAATCTTTTTTAGACTCTCTTTCAACTTCACTTATATCTACATATCTATTGATTTTTGGCATTTCGGCCTCCTTGTAATTTTTTTGTCACACCATAATTTTACCTTTTTAAATATTAAAATAGGATAAAATTACTCTTATTTCTATCAGTTTAAAGATTGTGTATAATATCGTTATGAAAAAATTTAAAAAACATATAAGAAAAAGTTTTATAGCGACAACAAGAGAAATCAGAGAAACCAAAAAAATGATAAAAACATTTAAGCGAAAGGATATTGAAAATTATCCGCAAGCCAAAGGTCAAATAGTAGACATACTAAAAATTGTTTTTTTATTTCCAATTATTATTTTGCCGGGAAGCGCGGTATTTTTGACTTTGATAGAAATTGTCGGCAGAAAATTTAACTTTACTATCTTTCCTAAAAAGCAAAAGTTTAAAGAGAGCAAAAGCTCTCTTGATTAAACTATATTAACTTCAGTAACGTTATGTTGGATTCCTACTTCCTCAGGAGTACATCCAAGAGCTAGACCTATTAGTTGAGGAAGATGAAGAACCGGCAGATTTATATCTCTTCCAACCTCACGTGATGCCGCATGCTGTTTAACATCAAGATTTAGATGACAAAGAGGGCAAGGAGTAACCATCATATCGGCATCGTTGTCTATAGCGTCAACCAAAGCGTTACCGCTTAGTCTATTTGCGGTTTTTGGAGCTTGAAGATCAACATGAAATCCGCAACACTTGTTTTTATGTTCGTAATCGACGCTATTTCCTTCCAAAGCCTCAATCAATTCATCAAGACTTGTAGGGTTGTAAGCAGATTCTTTAGTGCTGTTTGTAAAATGGTGAAGCTCGCTAGGTCTTATGTTGTGACATCCGTAAAATGGCGCTATGTTGAACTGACTTAGAGGTTTTACAACCTTTTTTCTAAGATTATCTAGCCCATAATCCTCTATAAGCGCGTATAAAAAGTGTCTGACGCTAACACTTCCTTTATATTCAAGACCGACTTCCCCAAGTTTTTCGTTTACTCTCTCTTTAAGTTCAGGATTTTCGTCAAGTCTTTTTTTAGTCAGCGCCGTATTTAATTGACAAGTATTGCATATTGTTATCATAGGAAGTTCAAGCATTTCTGCATAGCAGATATTTCTTGCGTTTAAAACCAAAGATAAAAAATCGTCAAAATCTTGAAGATGACTTGCTCCGCAACAACTTGCTTCATCCAACAAAACAAGTTCGATATCTAGTTTTTTAGCAACAGCCAAAGTAGATTTTAGCAGTTCCGGCGTACTTTCTCTTGCCGTACATCCTGTATAAAGCGCATACTTTAAACTCATCTTTTTTCCTTTTAAAATTTAGCTGTAGATGAAATTTTGATAAGTTTTTTAATCTCATCAAGTTTTTTGGATTTCGGCATCTCCCAAGGCATAACGATTTTGCCTTTTTTCCACATAGCCAAAGCTTCGGGGATATGTTTAAATACCGCGCAACCTTCGCTATATGCGACTAACATTCCTTCATCCAAAATACCATGTTTTTCTATAGATTTTTTAAATCCTACGGCGTGACGGCTGGCAACATTTTTTTGCACAACTTCTTCTTGGAATAGTTGATTGTGCAGTTTGGTTATTTTGCTCATAGGATCAAGCTCTTTAGGACAGGCTTCCGTACACTCATAACATTTTACGCAGTCCCAAACTCCTTTTCCAAGTTTATCTACGATTTTTAGTCTCTCTTTTTTGGCTCCATCTCTTACGTCGGCATTGAATCTGTAAGCTTTTACTAAGGCTGCAGGTCCTAAGTAGTCCTCATTTGCTTCATTTACTACGGGACAAGCGTAGTAACAGCATCCGCATTGAATACAGTAGTCGGCCTCATCAATCTGCTCGGCTTCATTTGGAGGAACTATATTTTCGCTTTCGGGATGCTCGTCGATATCGGCAACTAGATAAGGGATGATGGAGTCATGTTTTTTCCAAAAATCGCTTTTGTCAACAACCATATCTTTAACGGCTCTATTTTTAGAAACAGGATCGAAAGTAAGTTCTGTTCCAAAAAGTTCTATCATATCTATCATTCTCTCTTTACATGCAAGAGTGCTTCTTCCGTTTACTTTAATGGCGCAACTTCCGCATATCCCGTGTCTGCAGCTTCTTCTATATGTGAAACTTCCATCATATTCCCATTTTATTCTGTTTAAAACATCTAAAACAACCTCTTCTTTTGAAACCTCTATCTCGAATTTATCATAATGAGGAAGATAGTCTGTTTCTGCATTGAACCTAAAAACGTTAATAGTGACTTTTTGCTTTTCCATACTCATTCCTTAATATTTTCTTTCTTGAGGTTCAAATTTGCCGAGTACCACATCCATATACTCTAAAGTGATATTTCCTTCTTCATCCATATAAGCTAATGTATGTTTTAGGAAATTTTCATCGTCTCTTTTTGTAAAATCTTCCCTGTAGTGAGCTCCTCTCGACTCACGTCTAGCAATCGCGCCTTCAACTATGAAAGCTGCATAATCTAGCATATGGCCTAGTTCAATCGCTTCTTGAAGGTCTGTATTGAATGTTTTTGATTTATCTTCTATTCGTATATTTTTAAATCTCTCTTTAAGCTCTTTTAACTTCTCTTTCTGTTTTATTAATGACTCTTCTGTTCTAAAAACGCCCGCGTTTTCAAACATACTGTCTTGAAGTTCTTTTCTTAACTGCGCCGTACTCTCTTTTCCATTGTTTGTTAGAAGAAACTCCATCTCCTCAAGCATTCTGTTTGCTTCGATTTTTTGAGCCTCTTCAAATGAGATATTATCCAAATCTTTAGCTATAGACTCTCCTACGTGTCTGCCGAAAAAGAGTGCTTCCAACAAAGAGTTTGCGCCTAGTCTATTTGCGCCGTGAACACTTACGCAAGCACACTCGCCCGCCGCGTATAGTCCCTCAACAAACTCCTCTTTGTTTTTTCTCACATGTCCGTCTATATCTACCGGGATACCGCCCATAGAGTAGTGCGCCGTAACGGTTATCATAATAGGCTCTTTTACCATATCTTGGCCAAGGAAAGTTAGAGCTAGGTCTCTAAGTTCCGGGAGTCTTTCCATAATCTTCTCTTCGCCTAGATGGGTTAGATCGAGATATACGGCCATATTGTCAGGGCCTACGCCTCTACCTTCTCTTATCTCATTTGCTATTGCTCTACTAACCACATCTCTTGGCGCTAGCTCCATTTTTTCGGGAGCGTACTTTTCCATAAATCTTTCGCCTTTGGAGTTGTAAAGTTTACCTCCCTCTCCACGAGCCGCTTCGCTTATCAAAATCCCGCTTCCTGCAAGACCTGAGGGGTGAAACTGAACGAACTCCATATCTTCAAGCGGAAGTCCGTGTCTTGCGAAGATACTTAGTCCGTCACCGGTATTTGCATGTGCGTTTGAGTTGATTTTGAAAGCTCTTGCGTAGCCGCCTGTAGCAAACATTACGGCTTTGGCGTTAAAAATTGCCGGTTTTGAGTCTCTTAAGTTGTAAGCAACAACACCGTAAGCTTTTCCATCTTTATATAAGATATCCGCCACATACCACTCGTCCCAGAACTCTACTCCCTCTTTAAAAGCTTGTTCGTAGATTGTTTGTAAAAGCGTAAGTCCGGTTCTATCTTTTGCAAAACATGCTCTTGGTTTGCTCTGTCCTCCAAAAGGTCTTTGGGCTATCTTACCATCTCCACGCCTGCTAAATACAGCTCCCATTTTTTCTATCCATCTGATAGTTTCAGGAGCTTTGCTACACATAAGTTCGACTGCATTTTGATCGGCTAGATAGTCGCTTCCTTTAACGGTATCGAACATATGTAGTTCAATATCGTCTTCTTCGCTCAAAGCGGCGTTTACACCGCCTTGCGCGGCGCCGGAATGACTTCTTAGAGGGTGGAGTTTAGTTAGTACCAAAACATCCTTTCCACTCTTTTTAAGTTCTCTTGCGGCTGCACATCCGGCAAGTCCCGCTCCAACGATAATTACGTCTTTTTTTATAATAGGTATTTCCATCTAAATTTTCCTTATGATGAAATTTTTTTGATTATACCATTTTATAAGATAAATAAAATTAAAAGATTTACAAAGAGGTTTTTTAAGTACCGCTTTGTTACAATACTTACCAAAAATGGCGAGGTTTCGTGTGAATAAAGAGAACTTTTTTATAAGTTTATTTAATAACAAGCATATAGGAGATGACGCAGCGTATATAGATGGGTTTGTATATAGCGCAGATGCTTTTTTTGAAGATATACACTTTAAGAGAGAGTGGATGAGCCTTTATGAGATAGGCTATAAAGCAATGGCTGTAAATATATCAGACGCAATTGCTATGAATGCTGAGCCGAAATACGCTATTTTAAGTATAGGTTTGCCAAAAGACATAAAACCTATCTGTATGAAAGAGCTCTCTTTGGGGCTTAGAGATTGCGCTAGTTTTTATAAAACTGAAATAATTGGCGGAGACACTATAGCTTCAAATAAGATTGATATATCTATAACTTTGATATCTAAAACAAAAAAACCAATTTTTAGAAAAAGAGTAAAAGAGGGGTATTATCTGGCATATACTGGTGATCTTGGCAGTGTAAAAAGAGACTTAAATCGATTATTTAGGGGTGTAAAGGTATCAAAATATTCCAAATTTAAAAGACCGGTTTTAAAAAAAGAGTTTATGAAAAGAGTTTCACGATATATAAAAGCAGCTATGGATATAAGCGACGGGCTTTTTGAGGATATTGGTAAACTTTCAAAACTAAACCGTATAGGATTTGAGTTTTTTGAAAAAATTCCAAAAAGGGTAGGTTGTAGCGGTGAAGAGTATGAGCTTCTGTTTGCATTCGACAAAAGAGATTTAAAAGCAATTTTAAATATATCAAAAATCACAAGAACACCTATAACAATTTTTGCAAAAGCCGCTTTTAAGCCTTACAGAAATATATGTAAGCCACATCATTTTACTTGACAAATAAAACAAAAAGTCATACAATGGTAAAAATCGGATAAGGAACAAAATATGACAAAAAAGATAGGGATCAGAGAGCTTGCAAGAAATATAAAAATCTTAGATGAGTATGATTTGATTGAGATTGAAGATAAAAAGACAAAAAAGAGTAAAGGGATTTTTGTATCAAACAAATATGCAGATGAGATAAAAAAGTTGATAGAAGAGAAAGAGAAAAGAGAGAAAGAGGAGAGATTAAAAAGAATTTTAAAATTTGCCGGAAGTATAGAGATGGAAAAAGATTTGTTAGATAAAGATATTTATACTTTAAGAGAGGTAGCTGCAAAAAGGAAAGTGGGTGAAGAGTAAAATATTTTTAGATACTAATATAGTTTTAGATATTTTAATAAAAAAGAGATTAAATCATAAATATCACAAAACGTTAATCGACAGACTTTTAGATTATGAAGTTTATATAAGTGAAGATATGTTGAGCACAATCTATTATATTATAAAAGATAAAGAAAAGACATTAAAATTTTTTCAAGCTGTATTAAATGATTGGCATATCGTTCCTTTTGGCAAAAATGTTATAAAAAGTGCTATCGCATATGCTTTAAAGCATAATAGTGATTTAGAAGATACGCTTCAATGTTTTTGCGCTAAAGAGAATAAATGCGAAATATTTTTAACAAATGATAAAAAGTTTATAGATTGTGGAGTAAAGATTTTGGATTATGAAGGGTTTTTGAAGGAAACTGATGAATAGACTATTTTTTTTAGACCACTCGCCAATAGATTTTTATTTTAAACAATCCCCCGAAACTTTTGTCGTAGAAGAGGAGCCTTTATATCCTTTTAGCGGTGATGGGGAGCATCTTATACTTAAAGTTAGAAAGAAAAATCTTACTACATGGCAGATGCTTCAAGCTTTTAGCGAGCAACTTGGAGTAAAGTTAAAAGATATAGGTTATGCCGGTCTAAAAGATAAAAACGCGCTTACGTATCAATATATCTCTATAAACAAAAAATTTGAAGAAGATTTAAAAAGCTTTTCTCATAAAAATATCAAGATAATAGAGATCACAAGACATAAAAATAAATTAAGAATCGGTCATTTAAAAGGAAATAGGTTTTTTATAAGACTAAAAAAAGTTATGCCGGTTGACGCAAAAAAGATAGAAAATGTCTTAAAAATTATTGAAAAAGAGGGAGTGCCAAACTTTTTTGGGTATCAAAGATTTGGAGTTGATGGGGAAAACTATATCATAGGAAAAGAGATAGTAGAACAAAAAAGAAAAGAGAGAAACAAAAAGAAAGAGAAACTCTTTATAAATGCATACCAAAGCTACCTTTTTAATCTTTGGCTTTCAAAAAGAGTGGAGATCTCAAAACTTGTAAACTCTTTTAAAAAAAACGAACTAAAAAATCTCTTGAACCTTCCAAGTGGAATTATAGATGAGCTTAAAAAACAAAAGCAGTTTTTTAAGTTGCTGCCCGGTGATCTATCGAGCCATTATCCTTTCGGAAAGTTTTTTGAGATAGAAAATGTGATTGATGAATCAAAAAGATTTCAAAACAGAGATATTTCACCAACGGGGCTTTTGGCGGGAGTAAAGGTGAAAAGGAGCAACGGTTTAGCTAGGGATATTGAGAAAGATTTTGATGATGAGAGAATAAAGATTTTTGGTGATAGACGTTTTGCGTGGGTTTTTCCGCAAGATTTAAAGTTTGAATATAAAGAGGATAACGCGTGGGTGGAGCTTGGATTTTTTTTGCCTAAGGGAAGTTATGCAACAGTTTTATTGGAAGAGATTGCACATAGAAGTTTAAAAAGCTAAAAGAAATATCTTTTTTGATAGAATGTGTTAGTAGTAGAATTGGATAATAAAAGGAGCTTTTATGAGACTACATATAAAAGCATTTTTTTTCAATGCAAAAATGGATTATCTGCCATATTACAAAAGTTTTGTTTTAGATGTTGATGAACAAGATACTATAGAAAAAATCTGCTCTTTTATAAAGAAAAAAGATTTTAATTTTGACTATCCGAAAAAAGAGTATTTTTATGTAAAAATCAATGGTAAAGTTGTAAATAGTTTGGCGAAAGCAAAGATGATAATAGATGAGTTTGGTACTGAAATAGTGATGGAGCCGGTATCAAAGTATAGAGCTGTTGATGACATGGTTATCGATGATAGAGATTTTTTTGAATCTTTTAAACTTATTGAGCCATTTGCGGATGAAAAAGATTTCCAATATTTTAAATCGCTATATGATGTTCATTATGCATCTAGTGCCTTTGAATACTCTTTAGATTATATAGGTGATGCCGTATTGGTTACGGCATATAGTATGATTAAAAAAGGAAACGAAAATAAAGAAGAGATTTTAAAAGCAATCAGCGAAGGCGTAAGCGGACTTTGGGACTCAGAATATGAAAATAACGTTTTTTTGGGAAAAGATTATTCTAGTGATATTGAAGAGCTAAAAAATATGGCTAAAAAACCGACTGTCGGTATTTTAGAAAATATTTGCTACAAATTTTCTAAAAAAGTTGAAATTCCAACTCTAGAGAGTTTAAAAGATATTAATGTCGCTTTGTATTTTGCAGATGAAGATGTAAAAAGTAGATTAAAAGAGTTTGGTGCAAATATCGTAGAGTTTTCAAAATCAAAAAAGCTTGCAGGTCAAACACTGCTTGAAGTAAATCCAAAAATGGCTTTTAAAAAGGGCGGGGCGGTACTGCTTGATGCGATGGATAGCGCAGCGGAGATTTTGATATGCGCAAAAGATGAGGATGCTAAATATTTTAGAGAAAATTTTGGGAATTTTGAAAAAGTAGCTGGCAGGGAAATATATCTAGAAATCATCTCATTTAATGAGCTTAAAAGTATGATAGAAAACAAAAAAGAGGAAGTTTAATGAAAGCCGAATATAAAGAGGAATGTAGATACTTCGAAGAAATACATGAAGATACTAAAGAGGTTTTTGAAAAGTGGATGAGAAGATATGGATGGGATATTCCCGAGCTAGATGAAAATTTAGCCGCAAGATTGATACTTACCGAGATGCGAAAGGCTCTTGAAGAGTTGGAGGCAAAGTATTGCGGGGGAACTTCTTGCGATACCGAGCCCCCAAGTTGTGATAGTTAATATACAAAATTTAAATTAAATCTTTTAACTTTGCAAATTTAAGCCTGGACTCCTCCTTTTATGTTATTGTTATCACCTGACCCCTTTTTCCTTCCTTTAACAAATATGATATAATTTTTATATGAAATTTGAATATGATTTGAATAAAAGTATGAAAAACAAAGAAAAACATGGCATAGATTTTGAAGAAGCAAAAAGATTATGGGATGACCCATTTGCATTTGAACTACCATCAAAGCAAGAGTTAGATGAAAATAGATTTTTAGTTATTGGAAAAATTAACAATAAATATTATACAGCTATTATAACTTATAGAGAAGAAAAAATTAGGATTATATCTGTTAGAAGATCAAGAAAAAAGGAGGTAAAATTATATGAAAGCATCTCAAATAGATAAAAAATTTGATGAAAACAAAGAGGATATTTTAGAATATTTTGATACATCAAAGATAAAAATGGTAAACAAATCTCAAAAAGTAAAAAGAGTAAACATAGATTTTCCAGCTTGGATGATTGAAAAATTAGATAAAGAGGCACAGCATATTGGAGTAAGTCGGCAGGCGATTATTAAAATGTGGCTGGCAGAAAAATTGCAAAGTTTAAATTAAATCTTTTGACTTAGCAATTTTAAAGCCCGGATTTTTCTTTTTATGTTATTATTATCACCTGACCCTTTAACCTGGTTTAATATTAATCAAAAGCTAATATATTATAGTCTGTCATTATGATAACCTGGTTTTCGTTAACGATAACTTGATGTTTAACGTTGTCGATTGCAAAAAATTTGGATTTTTTCTTTATTGCAAATTGCTTTGCCTCTTCTAATCCTTTTTTGATGTGATCTATTTTAGTTTCGTATATAAAGTCTACTAAGTTTTTCTTTTCTTTATATAGATAAAGCATACCCGCAGATGACACGTCATTTTGCGTATAACTATTATAGTTTTTAATAGAAACTTTTATATCTCCATAATAGGCGCCATACTGCAACGGTTCTCCTGCAAATATACAAACTGCCATAAATGCTACAAGCAATAATTTTTTCATCAATATCCTTTTATCTAGAATTTATTTTTTTATACTTAAAAAAAGTGTAAAGCTTATTTAAAAAACAAACTGCCTATTCTAACCATATTTGAGCCGCATTCAATAGCTAGTTCAAAGTCGTTGCTCATTCCCATTGAGCATATTTTGGCGCCGTGTGGTTTAAGAGCCTCATATATTTTGTATGTGGTCTCAAAACTTTTTTTAATTTCGCTTTCATCATCCGTGTGAGCGCCTATTGTCATCACACCTTTTAGATTTATGTGTTTTGTGTTTTCGATAATTTTTAGATACTCTTCAACGGCAACTTCAGGCATAACGCCGGCTTTAGTATCCTCTTTGGCGCTGTTTATCTGCAAAAGAGAATCCATTTTTTTGCCTTTTGCTTCCAATCTTTTGTCTAGTTCTAAAGCAAGTTCCAAAGAGTCAAGCGAGTGCATCAAAAATGGGTCTAAATCTATTAGATGATTTATCTTGTTTTTCTGAAGCCTTCCAACAAAGTGCCACTCTATAGGAAGTTCTTCAAGTTCTTCACATTTTTGTTTTAGTTCTTGTACTCTGTTTTCTCCAAAGGCTCTTTGACCAAGGTCGTAGAGTTCTCTAACTTCGTCGCTTGATACATATTTGCTTATTGCTACAATCTTTACAATGTGATATTCGCTAACTCTTAGTCTAGCTCTCTCCACTCTTTGAACTATTTCGTCAAAATTTTCTCTAAGTTTTAGTTTATCCATTTGAAGCTCCCATTAGTCTGTTGATATCGTTATAGATTCCAAGTCCCATAAGCATTATAAGTACAGCCCAGCCAAGTAGAGTTAGTCTGTATATAATCTCTTCACTAGGAACTCTTCTTGTTATCCATTCGTAAATATTAAAAACTATGTGCCCACCATCAAGTGCTGGGATCGGCAGCAGGTTCAAAACTCCCAAATTTACAGAGATTAAAGCTGTTAAAGAAAAAAGAGCGATAATTCCCATCTGAGAGGCTTTAGCAGTAATATCCATTATGGAGATAACGCCTCCAACCTCTTTTAAAGGAACAACTCCCTCTATCATCTTCTCTATTCCAACTATTATCATTTTACTTGCGGCAATAGTTTTATCATAAGCCACTTTTAATGCTTCTAAAGGTGTATAGCTTACGTTTATAAACTCAGCCGCTGGGGCAATTCCTATCATCTTTTTTTTAACTTTTTCTCCAAAAATATTTTTTGTTTCCAAAAACCTAGGCGTTACCTTTAAAGTGAGGATTTTTTTCTCTCTTTCAACTTTTAAAACTAGATCGCCGTTGCTAGTAGATATGATTTTACTTAGATCTTCCCACGTTTTTACTTTTTTACCGTTTATTTCAACAATCTTGTCTTTTTGTTTCAGTCCGGCTTCGTATGCGGGAGAGTCTTTTACAACTTCTCCAATAACGGGAGCTAAAGTGTTGCTTCCCATTATAGCTATCGCAAAATATAACAAAAAGGCTAAAAAAAAGTTTGCAAAAGGACCGGCAAACAGTATGACTATACGCTGCCAAGGTTTTTTAGAGTTATAGCTGTCCGGGTCGGGATCTCTTTTTGTCGGATCGAGATCGTCTTGACCTTTCATTTTAACATATCCGCCAAGCGGTATGGCGCTTATAGCCCACTCCGTGCCGGCATAATCTTTTTTTGCCAAGATAGGCCCAAAGCCTATACTAAATCTCTCAACTTTAACGCCGAAAAATCTCGCCGCTAAAAAGTGTCCAAGTTCGTGGAAAAAGATTAGAAAAGATAAAACTAATAAACTTACTAAAATACCCAAAAAAACTCCTTGTTTTTAGTCTATTAGTTATTGGTATATTAGTATATTGGGAAATTTTTAATTCCTAATAACTAATACACCAATATACCAATAACAATTAACACTATTTTAAATACTCTTTTATATACTCATATCCGGAATAGAGTGTTACTCCTACTGCGATCCAAAGAATCAATGTGCCAAAAGGCCAGTTCATTATCAAAAATCCTATAGCTATCATTTGGATAATAGTCTTTATTTTCCCCAAAAACGAGGCTGCAACCTCTTTGCCTTCACTAACGGCGGCAACTCTTAATCCGGTTATGAAAAACTCTCTTGTCAAGATCAGATATATAGCCCAAGGATCGGCTCTTCCTAACATCATAAGCCCTAAAAAACCGGCAAGAGTCAACATTTTGTCAGCCAAAGGGTCTAGTATCTTTCCTAGTTGGGTTATTTGGTTAAAGTTTCTTGCTATAAAACCGTCAAAAAAGTCGGTGATGGAAGCCAATACAAACAAAAACGCCGCAAAAAAATCTAGCCAAGTTGGATGGATATTGGGAAATAGTTCTCTGTTTACTAAAAACATAAACATTATCGGCGCTATTAATAGTCTCATAAAAGCTAAAATGTTTGGAATATTCATATTTGACAAAAACTTTCCTTTATCGTAAATAGTAATTTTTGTGTATTGGTATATTTGTATATTGGTGTTTTGGTTAAAATTTGAGTCAGTTTATTGGTAACTTTATTAAACCCAATATACTAATACACCAATAACCAATATACTATAAACTATTTAAAACTACTTCCCCCATCGACAATAATGGTCTGTCCGGTTATCCAGCCCGCTTCATCGCTGCAGAGAAAATAGCAAGCTCCGGCTAAATCTTCAGGTTTTCCCATTCTTTTGATAGAGGCTCTTTTAATAGTTTCGGCTTTTACCTCTTCATAATTTGGAAAAGCTCTCAAAGCATCGGTATCTATGGGGCCGCCGCTTACGGCATTGACTCTGATGTTATACTCTCCAAGTTCGGCCGCCGCATATTTGACCATAGTCTCTACGGCTGCTTTACTACTTCCATGCCCCGCATAGTTAGGAGTGTAGACGATATTTCCGGTAGAGCTCATAGATATAATCACTCCTCCACCTGTTTTTTGCATTCTTTTTACCGCCTCTTGCGCTCCTACTACAAAAGCCAAAACGGTTGCCGTATAGATATTGTTTAAACCTTTCGGTTTTAATCTCATAAAGGGCGCAAAACCGCCAACAACCGGTCTTCCCGAAATGATGGCGTTAGAGATAAAAAAATCGACTCTCTCAAAATCTTCGTCAATACTCTTAAAAACTGTTTTATACTCATCAGGCTCTAAAATGTTTAGTTTGTAAGCTTTTGCTTTGATGCGGTACCTTTCTTGTATATCTTTTGCTATACTGTTTGCCAACTCTTCGTTGGAGTTGTAAGTAAAAGCTATATTTACTCCTTCTTTTGCAAATCTTTCTACTATAGCTTTACCTATGCCTCTGGTGCCGCCGCTTATGACTAAAGTTTTTCCTTTCATTTTTACCTCACTATTTCATATTTTTTTAAAACTTCTTCGATCTTTTTCATATTTTCACTGCTTGGAGGAACAAGAGGCAGTCTATACTCCAACGTTTCTAAAAGTCCGGCGATGTACATAGCAGCTTTTATAGGTATAGGGTTGCTTTCACAAAATAAAACTTTATTGATATCGAAAAGCTCATCGTTTATCATTTTTGCGGTATCGAACTGCCCGGCTATTCCTGCATGAATAAGAGTGGAGATCTTATCTGGCAAGATGTTTGCCGTAACAGATATACATCCCATTCCGCCATTTGCTATTATAGGGTAGTTTATAGCGTCATCTCCGCTTATAACGTAAAGTTCGGGTCTTTTTGCCAAAAGTTCCACACATCTCTCAATCGAGCCCGTCGCCTCTTTTATTCCGTAGATATTTTCTATTTCGTCAAATAACCTAAATACGGTTTCTGGAGCGATATCTACGGAGGTTCTTCCAGGAACGTTATATAAAAGCACGGGGATGTCTACAGATTCGGCAATAGCTTTATAATGCTGATAGATTCCTTCTTGAGTAGGCTTGTTGTAATATGGCGATACGCTAAGAATTGCGTCGGCTCCCGCTTTTTGAGCAAAGCTTGCAAGATCGATAGCTTCGGCAGTAGAGTTACTGCCGGCTCCCGCCATAACTTTAGTATCCGTACCTTTACATACCTCTACGGCTATTTCTATACATCTTTTATGCTCATCGTGAGTTAATGTTGCGCTTTCGCCCGTAGTTCCTACAGGAACAACAACATCAATCATATTGTTTATCTGTCTGTGTATAAGTTCCGCATATTTGGCTTCGTCTATTTTGCCGTTTTTAAATGGCGTTATTAGCGCCGTCATTGCACCTTTAAGCTTTCTCATCTCTTTTCCTTTCTCAAAATCACTGTTGTGGAGTTTTCTTTATAAAAGTATTTTTTTGCAACCTCTTGTAAAATTTTAGGCGTTAGTTTATCAATATTTTCCTCATAATGTAATAACGGCTCGATATCTCCTCTTGCAAAATAGCTTCCAAAGATATCGGCTACGTTACTAGAGTTTTCCAAAGAGAAGATAAAATCCGCTTTTGTGTTTATCTTAATCTTTTCAAGCTCCTCTTTATCTATTTCTCCTCTTTTTATTTTTTCTATCTCTTCTAAAATCTCACTCTCTACCTCTTCAGCTTTGATTTTGGGGTTACAAACAGCCATAAACAAGAAAACACCGGGGTCTTTTAGCTCCAAGTTGTAGGCGTAAAGCTGATTCACCATCTTCTTTTCATCAACCAGCTTTTTGTATAGTCTGCTGCTTTTCCCTTCGCTTAACAAAGATGCGATGGCCGATAGGGCAAATTGATCTTGATGCGCGAAGTTTGGTATATGGTACGCTATGGCAATCATCTCCACTTCGCTGGGTTTATAGAGGATTACTCTTTTTTCTCCATCTTGTTTCGGTTCAGTTTGGTGCACTTTTGGTATATCGCAGCAGTTTTTGATATGTTCAAAATATTTTTGGGCTTTTTTAAAAACTTCATCTTTATCCACATCGCCCGCAACCACGATGATAGCGTTTTTTGGCTGATAGTAGATTTTGTGAAACTCTTTTATATCTTCTATAGTCCAATTTAAAATATCATTCATAAAACCTATGGGAGTCCAGTGGTACGGATGATAGATATAAGTGTTATTAAATAGTCTAAAATATAGATATCCCACTGGATTGTTGTCCGTTCTCCATCGTCTCTCTTCGGCTACTACTTGGCGTTCCGGTTGAAACTCTTCATCTTTAAGCGCCAAGTTTTCCATAAGTTCTGCAAATAGTTCAAGGGATTTATCAAGATTTTGAGCGCTCGATTTTATGAAGTAGTGGGTATAGTCAAATCCGGTGGAGGCGTTATCTACTCCGCCGAAACTCTTGACTATCTGGTCAAACTCTCCGGCTTTAAGATTTTTTGTAGATTTGAAATTGAGATGTTCAAGCATATGAGCGATACCGGTTTTACCTAAAACTTCGTTTCTGCTTCCAACTTTATAAAAGATGTTGGTAGTTATAACGTTTGAGTTGTTTTTCATTGGTATCGCTACTACTTTGAGCCCGTTTTTTAGCGTTTTCTCGTAATATTTTGGTAAACTGCTGCCCATCAATCCTCCCGTAAATATTGTTATAAGCAACGAAATTGTTGCAAAAAATCTTTTTTTCATTTTAGTTCTGCTCCGATAACTTCTTCTATATTTTTATATCCGTCGCTCTCCATAAGCCTCAAAATACCTTCGTTTATGTTTTTTATCAAAGAGGGTCCTTTGAAAATGAGCGCTGTATAAACTTGAACCAAAGATGCTCCCGCTTTTAATCTTTTGTAAGCCTCTTTGGCAGAATCCACCCCGCCTACGCTTATAAGTAGAGTTTTACCGAAAAGCTCTTTAGATATTGCTTTGAATATCTCAAAACTCTTTTTCTTTAAAACTTTTCCGCTTATCCCGCCAAAATCTTTCGCATTTTTTATAAGTGTGTAGTCGATAGTCGTATTTGTGGCTATTATGCCGTCTGCGCCATTTTCAACAGCCATAGATGTAAGGTCGATAGCTTGTTGAATCTCCATATCTGGCGCTATTTTTAATAAAATAGGTTTATCGGTTATATCTTTAGCCATTGAAAATAGCTCTTTTATGAATTTTTCGTTTTGAAGGTCTCTAAGACCCGGCGTATTTGGAGAGGAGATATTTATCACCATATAATCGCAAAGCTCTTTAAACTGATTTATAAGTTTTTCATAGTCCTTCAAAGCTTCGCTTTGGGGAGTGGTTTTGTTTTTTCCTATATTAACGCCTATTGGTATAGCAAAAGGGTAGAGTTTTCTTACCCTTTTTGCCACTTCATACATTCCGTCGTTGTTAAAACCCATAGCGTTTTGAATCGATTCATATTGGGGGTATCTAAATAGTCTTGGTTTTGGATTGCCGCTTTGAGGTTTTGGTGTAACCGTTCCGATCTCAGTAAATCCAAAACCAAAAGCGAGCATCGCTCTGACCATAGTTGCGTTTTTATCAAAACCCGCTCCAAGCCCTACGGGGTTTAAAAACGTTTTTCCAAAAATTTTTTGGTTTAGCCTTTTGTCGTCTATGAAATTTTTTTCTATGAAAGGGTTAAAAAGAGTAGGGAAATAGTCGGCGTTTTTTAAGAACTTCTCTACGATATCGTGAGCCGTTTCCGGATCAAACATAAATATAAATTTTCTTAAATCGTAATAGTCAAACATTTTCGCCTCTTTTTTGTTATCTTTGAATTATACTCAATTTTGAAAAATATTATGTAGTTTTTGATACTCTTCGCAGCTTTTTATAAGTTCATTATGTTTTCCTTCGCATATTTTTTTACCTTTTGACATAACTAAGATTTTATCCGCGTTTTGGATGGTGCTAAGTCTATGGGCTACTATAAATGTGATTTTGTCTTTTGTGATATTTTTCAGCGCTTCTTGAATCTTTTGTTCGCTTTTGGTATCAAGAGCGCTTGTGGCTTCATCAAGTATTAATACTTCAGGATTTTTGTAAATTGCGCGGGCTAGGGCAATTCTTTGTCTTTGTCCTCCGCTTAAGTTCGCGCCGAATTCGTCAAGTTCAGTGTAGATGCCTTTTTCCATCTGCTCGACGAATTCATAAGCGTTTGCCAACTTTAAAGCTTCTATAACTCTCTCTTCGTCAAAATCTTCTCCATAAGCGACATTTTGGGCTACAGTGTCTCTAAAGATATAGATTCGTTGCGTTACGAGGGCTATCTTTTTTCTTATGCTTTTGACATCAAAATCTTTGATATCTTTGTCGTTAAAAAGTACTCTTCCTTCGCTTGGATCGTAAAACCTTACCAAAAGATTAACGATAGAACTCTTCCCGCCGCCGCTATCGCCCACAAGAGCAATCACTTCTCTCTTTTTAGCGGTAAAGCTTACGTTATCAAGTGCCTTTTTGTCATCGTAATACAAAGAGACATTTTCAAATTTTATATCTTTTATCTCTTCTTTAAACTTGTTTTTATTAACTTTGATAGTCGGTTTTAAATCGATTATCTCAAAAATTCTCTCGCTAGCCGCAATAGCGTCTTGAAGTTTGTTGTAAATAGAAGATACTTTTTTTATAGGGGTATAGAGCATAAAAAGAGCCGTCATAAACGAAAAAAATGAGCCGACACTCATTTTTCCTTCTATAACCTCGTTGCCGCCCACAATAATAACTAAGGCTACCACAATGGCTCCCAAAACTTCCATAAGAGGGCTTACAAGTTCGCTTGTTTTTACGCTTTTCATGGTGATATTGAAAAAGTGACTATTATGCTCTTTAAATCTCTCAAGCTCTTTTTTTTCGCTAACGTTAGATTTGATAATTTCGATATTGTTAAAAATCTCGGTTAAATGAGAGGTGATGTCTGAAATCTTCTCTTGGGATTTTTTTGAGATCTTTTTCATCCTTTTTGCCAAAAGCGATAGAGGATAGATAGCCAAAGGCATAATAACTAAAAAATATAGAGCAAGTTTTGGGCTTTGATAGATAACGACCGCCGTTAAAGCTATGATGGTAAGAGACTCTCTTAAGAGTTCCGGAACCATATTGGCTACGACGTTTCTGATTCTGTTTATGTCGTTGGTTATTCTGCTTATTAGTTCTCCGCTTCTTTGTTTGACAAAATATCCCATATCCATCAAAAGTAGAGAATCGAGCATTTTGTCTCTGAGTCTTCTTATGATATCTTGCCCTATATACTCTGTGTAGTAGGTCTGTATAAATCTTCCCCCGCCCTTTAATAGATACATAAATATTACAAGAAAGGGCAAGATTTTAAGCATCTCTTTGTCTTTGTTGATAAAAATCTCATCCAAAACCGGCTTTACCAGATACGCCGAAGCGCTGGTTCCTATAGCCGTAGCTATCATTCCTATAATGGCGATGAAAAGCTGAAATTTGTAATCTTTTAAATAGGGTAGGAGTCTTTTTAAAACTATCTTCAATTTACTCTTTCTCCCATAAAGTTCCCTCTGGCGTGTCCATTATGATAATGCCCATCTTTTTAAGTTCTTCTCTTATAGAGTCAGCTTTTTGGAAATTTTTCTCTTTTTTGGCTTCGCTTCTTATTTTTATGAGTCGCTCTATCTTATCTTTTGTTTGCTGATCTACGCCTATTTGAAAATATTCATATGCGTCTTTGCCTCCAACGCCTAAAACTTTTGAGATAAGTTCGATAGTGGCGGAAACTTTTTGTTTAAATGACTTATCCTTTGGATTTTTGTCTAGGTATTCGTTGGATGTGGCCAAAAACTGGTCTATCTCGGCTAACGCTTTAGAGATGTTTAGATCTTCGCTTAGAGCGGCAAAAAATCTCTTTTTAAAATCCTCATCCTCTTTGGAAGCTTTTGCGCCGTAAACTCTTTTTTTAAGCCTATAGATTTTATCTAGTCTCTTTTTTGAATTGAGTAAGTCCTCTTCGTTGAAATTGAGACTGCTTCTATAGTGAGTTGATAGCAGATAGAATCTCAAAATCTCACCGTCATACGCCTTTAGCGCATCTTTTACAAAAAAACTGTTTCCAAGGCTTTTGCTCATCTTTTCGCCGCTTATGGTTACAAAACCGTTATGCATCCAGTATTTGGCAAGTTTTTGATT
>JALWIX010000093.1 GCA_027082175.1 Campylobacterales bacterium | reverse complement strand
CTCCAAATCTTAACTTAGAGATATTATCAAGCGGCGCGGACGTTTTTGAAGATAGAGTAAAGTTGCTTTTAAAAAACGCCGCTCTTGGACTAGTGTTGGTATTCATAACCTTATCTTTATTTTTAGAACCAAGACTTGCTTTTTGGGTTATGATGGGAATACCAATCTCCTTTTTAGGCTCTTTTTTACTCTTTCCTATCTTAGACATATCCATTAGCATGATCTCTTTGTTTGCGTTTATTATTGCGTTAGGTATCGTTGTTGACGATGCGATAGTGGTAGGCGAAAATATCTATAAATATAGAGAAAGAGGCTGCAAACCTCTAAATGCTTCGGTGCTTGGCGCTAAAGAGATGGCAGTGCCGGTATCCTTTAGTATCTTGACCAATATAGTGGCGTTTATGCCGATACTTTTCGTTCCCGGAGTTACCGGAAAGATTTTTGAAGCTATTCCTCTTGTGGTTACGGCCGTTTTCGTTATATCTTGGCTTGAATCTATATTTATTTTACCGTCGCACCTAACATACTCGGTCAAAAAAGAGAAATTGAACTTTCAAAAAAGATTCTCAAAAGCTTTTAGAAAATGGGTTAGATTTAGTTTTGGGAAATTTTTAAATCTGGTTTTACATCACAGATACGTAACGATAGTGCTGTTTTTGTCCCTATTTGTTCTTGCCCTCTCTTACGCTCTTAGCGGAAGAATGGGTATGCAGTTATTTCCGGACACCGAAGCGGACTATGTTAGAGCATATATAAGACTTCCGGCCGGTAGCGACGTAGAAAAAACCAAAGAGGCGGTTTTAAAACTCATTAAAAGCGCTCAAGAACTTAAAAAGAGTATAAACAGAGGAGATGAGCTAGTCAAAGGAATCTACGCTAGAGTTGGAAGAGGAGGAGCCAATAGCGCGGAAGTTAGGGTATATCTTGCCGATCCGGACATAAGAAAAGAGATAATGTCCACTTTGGAATTTGGCAAAAAGTGGAGAAAACTCACCGGGAAAATTGAAGGAGTTGAGACTTTGCAATTTTTCTCCAGCGCGTCGGTAGGCGCACACGGCTCTCCGATTGCTGTAGAACTTAGCCACTTTGATGAGAACGTGCTCAAAAAGGCGGCACAAATGGTGGCTCAAAGCTTAAAAAACTATCCCGGTGTTTTCAATATAGACGCAGGGATATCCAGCTCAAAAGAGGAGATAAGATTTGTTTTAAAACCGTTGGCCTATATTTTAGGCTTTGACGCTCAAACTATAGCGAGAGAGATAAGAGGAAGATTTTACGGTTATGAGGCTCAAAGGATTATCGTAGGAGCCGACGAAGTAAAAATTATGGCTAAAACCCCTCTGAAAGAGAGAAAACTTCTTTACTATTTTGACAATATGTATCTAACTACAAAAGATGGAAACGAAGTTCCTCTTTTAAATCTCATAGATATAAGATGGGACTACTCTCCAACGGAAATAATACGAAAAGACGGCAAAAGAGTAATTACGGTCGAAGCGGATATTAGGCCAAGAAGTAAAGCTTTGGAAGTTTTAAACGATTTGCAAGATAGCGTCTTAAAAGAGATAAAAAAAAAGTTCCCAAGTATAAATTACAGCTTTGAAGGAAGGCAGACTGAGATGAGAGAAAACCTATCTAGTCTCAAATTTAGTTTTATAATCTCATTAGCCGTTATCTATCTACTTTTAGCAATACCTTTTAAAAGTTACATTCAACCGTTTATAGTGATGATAAGTATCCCTTTTGGGATAATCGGAGCCATTTTAGGACATCTTTTGATGGGCTATAGCCTTAGCGTTATAAGTCTATTTGGGATTATCGCGCTCTCAGGTATAGTAGTAAACGACTCTTTAATAATGATCAAATTTGCTAACGAATATAGAGAAAAATTTGGTTTTAGCGCATTAAAAACCGCTAAAGAAGCGGCTATTCAAAGATTTAGGCCAGTCTTTTTAACTACACTTACAACTTTTGCCGGATTAATGCCTATGATTTTTGAAACATCCAGACAGGCAAAATTTTTGATCCCTATGGCTATTTCACTAGGATTTGGGATCTTGTTCGCGACATTTATAACACTTATTTTAGTACCATCATTGTATATAATAATTGAAGATTTAAGAAGATAAGAGCGAAAACTATATCGCTTTTAAACTCCGGATACGACTAACACCGCACTCTGAAATATCTAAACCTTCTAACTGCTCATCAGCACTTGCCCTAACATGTAAATATCCTAACAGATTTCTTTCTCTTAAAAGTATAATTTCTTTTATTGAAATAGTTCGTAGCGCTTTAGTTTTGATTTGTTGCCAAAAAGAAGAGACACATCACATCTTAAAAAATAATTTACCTCAAGAAGCCCCATAAAATGGTGGTGTCCCGGGCGGGATTCGAACCCACGACCTTCGGATTAGGAATCCGATGCTCTATCCTGCTGAGCTACCGGGACTTATGGGAGTTTTGTAGGGATTTTAAGCATTTATGCAAGGACACACATTTAGGCATCAGGGACACACTTGCATAAATGTCACTCGTATTATACCAAATTACACAAAAGTGCCCTCAAGTATGATGAAGTGTTTGTCATTCACGGCGGCATTTAGCAGCCTCTCCTCAAACTTGCTTATAGCCTTTTTACTCTTGAGGTATTCGATAGTATCAATCCCAGT
>JALWIX010000092.1 GCA_027082175.1 Campylobacterales bacterium | reverse complement strand
GGGATGCTTATGACTCCTCAGCCTCTGATTGATTGTATAAGAGATATGAAAAAAGATGATAGCTGGGTAATTTTTGTAACCCCCGCGGCTAAAAGATTTAATCAAAAAGACGCAAAAAGACTTAGCCAAAAGAGGCATCTAATCTTTGTTAGCGGCAGATATGAAGGGATAGATGAGAGGGTTATCGAAAAAGAGGCAGATGAGGTCTTATCTATAGGCGATTTTATATTGACCGGTGGTGAGCTTGCCGCTCTTTGTATGACTGATGCAATTGCTAGGAATATTCCTGGAGTTTTGGGCAATCCAGACTCGCTAAAAGAGGAGAGTTTCGAAAACTCTTTATTAGAATCGCCCGCTTTTACGAAGCCGAATATTTTCGAAGGTAGCTTTGCGCCTTCAGAATTTTTAAAGGGCAATCATAGTAAAATAAGCGCCTTAAAAAAAGCAATGGCAGTTTATAGAACGATTTATTACAGACCCGACTTAAAAGCGCAACATCAGCTAAAGGATTAAAGATGAGAAACAGATATATAGAGCATTTTGAGAAATCTCAAATAGAATCGAAAGACGTTCCTGAATTCAAAGCGGGAGATACCGTAAGAGTATCGGTTGAGATTAAAGAGGGAAACAAGACGAGAATACAGGATTTTGAAGGTGTTTGCATATCAATCAAAGGCGAAGGTACAGGTAGAACTTTTACCGTTAGAAAGATAGGCGCCAACAATGTAGGCGTAGAGAGAATATTCCCTTTATACAGTGACTCTATAAAAGGAATCAAAGTAGTAAGACGCGGACGCGTAAGAAGAGCGAAACTCTACTATCTAAGAGATAGACAGGGTAAATCAGCAAGAATTAAAGAGCTTAGAAAATAACTTTCCTGATCGAGGTTCTTTTCGAACCTCGATCTATTTGATTTTTCTAACGCTTAAGCTATTTTCTAAAAGTATAAAAAAATGTTATAATCTATATTCAAAAAACCTTTGAAGCAAATTAGTAGTTTTTTAAAGCTGCTTTTGCTTCTCTATCCATTATCTTTCTTTTTAGAGATTCCCTCTTATCATGAAGTGTTTTGCCTTTTGCAAGAGCGATTTCTAGTTTAGCTAGATTTTTATTGTTGAAATATAGTTTCAAAGGAACTATTGTATAACCTTTTTCGCTAGTTTTTCCTATCAGTTTGTTTATCTCTTTTTTGTGCAAAAGAAGTTTTCTAGGTCTTTTTTCGTCAGGTTTAAAGTGCGGGTTAACGGTGCTAAGATGAGAAATATGCATACCAAAAATGAACGGCTCTCCTTTTACGATTTTAATAAAACTATCTTTTAGATTCACTTTTCCGGCACGGATGGCTTTTACTTCGCTTCCTTCCAAAACGATACCGGCTTCTAACTTTTCAATTATCTCAAAATCGTGGAAAGCCTTTTTGTTTGTGGCTACTATTTTCATTTTACTCCTTCAGCTTAAAAAGTGTGCTTCCGCTTCCGCTAAGAAACCATCTATCTTTAAAAGAGTCTAGTTTAGGACAAAGATCTATTGCGCTATTATATAAATCATTTGCTTTTAAAGGCGAAATTTTAGTCAAAATCTTATATGATGGCAAGTTTTTAAGCTCATCTGCAAGCTCTATATCAAAAATTTTCATAAATTTTTCTCTATAGTTTTTATAAACTCTGGCCGTATCGCACCTTTCATCTATAAATTTTAGCTCAATATCCGGAACCTCTTCTTCAAATTTTTCTATAATCTCTCCTATGCCGCTAACGTTTGCACTCTCATAGTCGTATATGAAAAAGGGGATATCAGCTCCTATTGTAGCTCCTATTTCCGAAAGTTGTTTTATAGAAAGTCTAAGGTCGATAACATCGTTGCAAAGTTTCATAAAAGCGGCCGCATCGCTACTACCGCCGCCAAGCCCTCCACCTTGCGGTATTCTTTTTTTAACCGCTACTTTATGATTATAGAAAAAATCTATGATAGCCGGATTTTGCGTATATTCGTTAAGTTTGACAAAAGCTTTGTATATGAGATTTTCCTCTCTTTTTATCCCCTCGCACCCCTCTATAGTGAATTTTTCAAAATTTCCAGGAATAAACTCTATCACATCATACAACTCTTTTATCTTGACAAACCTTGAGACTATTTCGTGATAGTCGCCTCTAGTACCGACTATTTTTAAAAAGATATTTGCTTTTGCGTAAGCTTTTATTCTCATTTTTTATTCTCCGCAATCTATATTTAACCCAATGTTATTTAAAAGATATTTAACCTTTTTATCTTTAATCTCTATTATCGCAAAAAAATCGTCAAAAACTAGATGGAAGACTCCTTCCTCTTTGATTTTTAGATCTTTTAGATAAATCTTTTTGCCGTTTTTTATCTCATTTTTTGACAGTCTTGTAAAATTCTCTTTAGTATTTAGATATTTTATCGGATTTAAAGCTTTTTCGTTTTCATATGCGAACTCTCCTTCTTTTAGTCTCTCAAGACTGCTTAGGGCGCCTACAGTACCAAGTTTTTTGGCTATTAGCTCTCCTAAACTTCTTATATAAGTTCCTTCACTTACTTTTGCTTTGAAGGTAATAAAAGGGTGTGAATAGTTTATAAGTTCTATATCATAAACAAAAGATGTAATTTCTGGAAGTTTTACATCCTTTTCTTTTCTGGCAAGCTCGTAAGACCTGATACCTCCAAGTTTTTTTGCGCTGTATTTTGGCGGAGTATATTTTATCTCTCCTTTTAAAGACTCTACTACATCTTTTACTTTTTTATAGCTTATAGGCAAAATGTTTTTAATTTCGTCTATATCTTCTATATCTAATGTTTCGCTTTTGGCTCCAAGCCACAAGGTAGCTTCATAAATTTTTGGTGTTTTTTTTAAAAATCTAAAAAGTTTTGTGTATACTCCAAAAGCCACTATCAAAACGCCTTTGGCAAAAGGATCTAATGTTCCAGAATATCCGGCCTTTTTGATTTTATATTTTTTTTTGATTTGAGAAAGAAATCTATTTGATCCAATAAAGGGAGGTTTATACGCTACAAAAAGTCTGTTTTTAGTATCTTTTTCAATCACTTACTCTCCTAAATCTTTTCGACGAAAGAAGCCAAAATATCTCTTTTTTGTCCGCTGAAATTTATAGAGAGTTTAAACTCGCGCCCCACTTTGCTAACACCCGTTACCCTTCCTATACCAAAGATTTTGTGTTTGACCAAATCTCCTTTTTTAAAAGATGTGGATTTTTCCAAAGAGAGGCTTCCTTCACAAAGCCCCGCCTCTTTTAAAAATCGACTTTTAACCAGCTCCGCTCTTCTGCCTTTATAAAATCTGCTGTGAACATGGCTTAAAACAAGTTCCTCTTGCGCTCTTGTTATAGCGACGTAGCCTAAGCGTCTCTCTTCTTCTATATCGCTTCCGTCACCTGTTAGAGGAAAGAAGCCCTCTTCAAGCCCTATTACGAAAAGGTATCTAAACTCTAGACCTTTACTTGCATGTACGCTCATAATAGAGATAGATTCGCCGTCTATTTGATCCTGGTCGCTTTGAAGTGAAAGTTCGTTTAAAAAATCGTCTAGCGTACTTTCTGGATTTTGTTTTATAAAATCTCTAAATAGTCCGTAGAATTCGTCTATATTTAAAACTCTTTCCATGCCGTCAGGCATACTTTCATAATATCTTCTTAGTCCAAATATATTTTCAATTTCATCTACAAATTTGTATAAAGATTCTTGGGATAAAGATTTTAACAGACTCAAACCTTCTATGAACTCTTTTATGGTTTTATAGTTTTTTTTGCCTATTAAAGAGACAAGCTCTTTTTCATCGGCTTGTGTTAAATAACTTATGATAGGTTTTCTATTTTCGTATGCGGCTTTCTGGAGTTTGTCAAATGTAACTTTTCCTATGCCTCTTTTTGGTCTATTGATGACTCTTTTTAAGGAGAAGTCGTCATAAGGGTTTGCAATAATCCTTAGATAACTTATTAGGTCTTTTATCTCTGCTCTTTCGTAAAATCTCATAGCACCCACTAATTTATAAGGGATTTTAGCTTTATTGAGTCCCTCTTCAAGTGAGCGGCTAAGAGCGTTGATTCTAAATAAAACGGCAATCTCTTTAGGATCGGCGCCTGCGTTTAAAAGTTCTTTTATCTTTTTGGCTATTTTTGCCGACTCTTCAATTTCATCTTTTGACTCGTATATCTCAATAGGTTTTCCTTTTCCGATAACGGCTTCTAGTTTTTTGCCTAAACGGTTTCTGTTATGCTCTATCAAAGAATTGGCTGCCTTTAGTATCTCTTGGGTAGACCTATAGTTTTTTTCCAGTTTAACTACTTTTGTGTTTGGAAAATGGTTAGGAAATTCCAAAATATTTTTTATATTTGCTCCTCTCCATCCGTAGATACTCTGATCGTCATCACCTACTACGCATATATTGTTATGAGTGCGACATAGTTTTTTTACAAGCAGATACTGAAGTTCGTTGGTGTCTTGGTATTCGTCTATCATTATATATTGATATCTTTGACTGATTTGAGTGCATAAATCTTCGTTTTTATCCAAAATTTTGTAAGTTAAAACTAAAAGATCGTCAAAGTCTACCAGATTGTTCTCTTTTAGATAGTTTTGGTATTTTTGATATATTGAGGCAATCTTTTTAAAGTTTGGAAGCTGAGCGCTTTCAAGGGCAATTTCCGGCTCTATCAACGAGTTTTTGTATCTTGAGATTTCGCTTGCAATTAAAGGGACCGGTATGTCGGCTTCAAAAGATTTTATTATTCTCTTTTTATCATCCGTATCTATGATTACGAAAGTGTTGCTTCTTCCTAATTCTTGTATGTAAAATTTTAAAAAGAGAAGGCCAAATTTGTGAAAAGTGCAAAGAAGGGGTGGATAAACGCTATCTTCTATCAATGAAAGAGCCCTCTCTCTCATCTCTTTTGCCGCTTTGTTGGTAAATGTCAAAGTCAAAGTATTGGCAGGATCGATTCCAAGTTTTAATAGATAGGCCAGCCTAGAAGTTATAGTTTTGGTTTTTCCGCTTCCAGCTCCGGCTAAAATCAAAAGCGGACCGTCTATAGTCTCTACCGCTTCTTTTTGAGACTCGTTTAAATTTTCGAAAATTTTATCCATTTTGTTCATTATCGACTCTTATATTAATATAAAATATATTTATTATATCAAAATATGAATTTATATTGCATATAACTGTTAAGATAGGTATATATTTTCATTATATAAAGCAAAAATATATCAAATATTAGAAAAAGTTATTGAATTATTCATTATGTTTTGTTATAATTTTACTGATAAGATAATTTTTGCTAATAATACTGAAAACGAGGGAAGATTATGCTAAAAGATTTCTCAAAATTGGAAACGTTTTTAACGGTTGTAAGAGAGAAAAGTTTTTCCAAAGCTTCAGCTAAACTGGGAATTTCTCAACCGGCTGTTACGCAGCAGATAAAGTTTTTGGAAGATTATCTAGAAACAAAAATTGTAGAGAGGAAAAAAAACGGAATTAGGCTTACTAAAGAGGGCGAAGAGGTATATAGGATCGCTCAGAAGATGGAGAGATGTATTAATAACGCCGAAAAAGAGCTTTTTAAGATAATCAACAAAGAGATTACTTTTATAATAGGCGCCTCTTTTACCATTGGAAACTATGTATTGCCTGAAGTTTTGAACAATATAAAACAGGCTATAAATAACGATGTTTTTATAAAAGTCGAAGTTAGCGAAAAGATACTCAATGAGGTTTTGGATAAGAAGTGCGACATAGGTCTGATTGAGTCTCCAATTTTTAAAGACGGACTTATATATAGAGAGTGGATGGAAGACGAGTTGGTTCTTTTTAGCAATACACCACTTCCAAAATATATCAAAAAAGATGATCTATATAATTTTAATTGGATATGTAGAGAAGAGGGTAGTCATACTAGAAAGATGGTTTCTGAGCTTTTCGAATCGATGGGCGTAGAGTGTAAAAACTTTAATGTTATTAGCGAAGTTAGCAGTTCTACCGCGGTAGTTCAAACAATTCTTAGAAGTCCGGTTAATAAAGACAATCCAACGGTATCTATTATCTCAAAATACGCGATAGCGAGCGAAGTAGAGAGCGGAAAACTTTATGAGGCAAGGATCAAAGGACATAAGCTAAAAAGGAAATTTTTTATAGTATACACAAAAGATAGAAAACATGATGCTTTTATAGAAAAAGTTGTGGATTTTCTTCTGAAACTAAAAAATAAATGAGAGGACAAGCTAAGAGCTTAGCAAAGCAACTGTTTGCTTTGCGTGTCCGAGTGAAAGGTGTCTATGTGCGAATCCTAAGTTTTGGTTAGCGATGAGTATATGCGCGGATGAATAACTTATAAGAAAATCTTTGCACAGAATCGGCGCAAAATTTTTGGTTAATATACAGTATTTTGTAATATAGCGTATGTTATGCAAAAACGTATTATGGCGCAAAGATAAACTTTTAGGATTATAACTCGCTAGTAAAATCGTAAAGTAGTTTACGTTTTTAACGTCTCTTTTGTGCGAAGCTTTAAATATAAAAATTTGGCTTTTGATTGTAGTTCTTTGTTTGCTTGAGTATGATTATAAACTACTTTTTCTTCTTTTTCAAAAGTTTTTGATTTTCCGGATTTGACAAAAGCGCCTCCATCGAGTTTTTAATACCTTCTTCTTTTCTCGGTTTATTGATTGTCGCCGTTAGATTTACAAATATGGGAGTCTCGTCAACTATGATCTGTAAAATCGACTCTATAGGAACGGTAACAACGCTTCCTATATTTTCGCTTCCAAAACCGGCTTCAAAAATTAGCTTTCCATCTTCTATGTAGGCGCTTTCTAAAGTATAATTAACAAGCAAAAAAAGGGTAAATTCAGCAAAGGTCTCTTTTATCTCTTTTGGAATATCTGGATTGAAACTTAATGTCTCCGTCTTCGCTAAAACTCCAAAAGGCTCATCTTTTTCCAAAAAATATTTAATCAAATCAGTTGCGTGATTTTTAAGTATTGCGCTAAATTCGTCTTCTTGTAAGATATCGTAAAGCATAGCTTCCTTTCAAAAAGGATTTATAGATAACTATATAATTATACCCTCTTTGATTTCGTAAAATCCAATCATTGCGTTCATAAGAGCAAATTTTTCAAACTTTTTTAGATCTTTTGCTTTTATATCGGCTAAAAAAACTTTTTCTTCTTTTAAAAGTCTCTCTCTAGTTGTCCCTTTTAGCAAAGGTTTTTTTGGTGTTAGCCATTTTTTACCGTCGAAAAAGGCTATATTGGCTATTGATGTGTCTGTTATATATCCCTCTTTTACAATCAAAACATCATCCGCTTCCCCTTTTTTTTCAAAGAGTGTATCTATGTTGTTTCTATCTAGATATTTATATGAATACTCAATATCTGCTTCTATTAGTTTTAATTTTTTAATCTCTCTTATTTTGTACGGATAGTAAGAGATTTGTAAAATATCTCTATCATATACTATTTTGCATCTATAAAGACCGCTGTTTGGCGGCTCTATATAGTTTTGTAGTTTAATATCTTTTTTTAAGCCGAAATTGTCTGTTATAGTTTTGTTTAATCTTTTATTGTGATAATCTATATATAATATTTTTCCATCTTCTATCTTAATTGTTTCAAAAAAGATTTTCTCTTTCACTAATTTTACTCAAATAGCTCTGTGCTTAAATATCTTTCGCCCGTATCGCAAAGAATAGTTACAATCGTTTTTCCCGGATTTTTCTTCGCCACTTCGCATGCCGCTACAAGATTGGCTCCGCTAGATATCCCTACTAAAAGCCCTTCTTCTTTCGCTATCTTTTGGCTCATTTTTATAGCATCTTCGTCTTTTACCTTTATAACTTCGCCGTAGATTTTGGTATTTAATATTTTTGGAACAAATCCGGCGCCTATTCCTTGAATCTTATGAGGTCCAGGCTCTCCTCCTGAGAGCACTGGAGAGTTTTTAGGCTCAACCGCATAGATTTTGATATTGGGATTGTGCTCTTTTAAAACTTCCGATGTTCCCGTTATGGTTCCTCCGGTACCAATTGCGGCAACAAAGCAATCGATATCGCCATCGGTGTCTCTTAAAATCTCTTTAGCTGTAGTTAATCGATGAATCTCAGGATTGTACGGATTGTCAAACTGATTTGGCATATATGAGTTTTCTATCGTTTCAAGTAGCTCGTAAGCTTTATCTATAGCTCCTTTCATACCTAGTTCTGCTGGGGTTAGTTCCAGTTTGGCGCCAAAAGCTTTTAGAAGCTTTCTTCTCTCAAGACTCATAGATTCTGGCATTGTAAGTATCAGTTTTAGTCCAAAAGATGCGCATACACTAGCTAGCGCTATACCGGTATTACCGCTTGTTGGCTCAATGATAGTGGTTTTTTCGTTTATTTCGCCATTCTCTATGGCTCTTCTTATCATATTGAATCCTATCCTATCTTTAACGGAACTTGTCGGATTCATAAATTCGCATTTTCCAATGATTTTTGCGCCAAATTCGCTAGATAGAGAGTTGATCATTACCAATGGAGTGTTTCCGATGAGTTCTGTTATATTTTTAGCTATTTTCATGACTTTTCCTTTGCTCGTTATGAGTATGCAAGAGCTTTTATTTACTTAGAAATATTACCAAATAACCGCTGTTTTTGCAATATTAGTCGAGTGATAAACTACGATTTTATGGCTTTTTGCGTAATATTTTATTATAAGATTTTGTAATGTAGGCTCAATGGAGGGTGTAAACCAGGCGTTGTTGCTGATTGCTATTATGTATTTTGGAGCCTTTTTGTAAAGTAGAGGATGAGTCGCTTCATAACAGATAGCGTTCCTAAATCTAACACCATCTATCTTAAAATCTGTAGGATACTTTGCTCTTTTGTAATCTTCTGCTCCGTTAAAAAAAACTTTGTTTACAAGTTTCGTTAAAGGTTTTGGTAAAGGCACGGCTTCTCCAAAAGGAACCAAAACTACTTTGTCTGCGATAATGTAATCTCCGTTTGTAAAAATATAAGTTGAGTTGTAAGAGAGCCCCTCTTTTAGATGTAGAGCTCCGGCGACTATAGAGATTTTTTCGCTCATTTTCTTAAGGGTGTTCAAAATATTTTTTCTGGTGTTTAGGTATAGAGGAAAAGCGGTTTCTGGCAACACGACTAAGTCATATTTTTTTTTAATCGCTTCTTCTATGATTTTGAAATTTTCGTCGATTATTTTCGTTTGAAGCAGCGGGTCCCACTTCTTATCTTGAGGCAAACTAGTTTGAGAAAGATATATTTTAATTGGCGCTAATTTCGGTTCTATTTGAATCTCTTTTTTTGCTAGTATCAACAAACTGATAGCCGCCAAAACAAAGAGTGCTCTTTTTTTAATCTCAAAGCGGTTATATAGCGTTAAAAATGAAATTGACAGCAAAATTATTAAAAAGCTAGATTTGCTTGATTCTAAATAGCTGTTTAAAAAGATTAGCTCAGGGATAAACCAGTTAAATCCAAAAGGATGAATATAACTTAATATCAACAAAAAAAGACTTTTTATAAAAGGTTGAAGATAGATTGAAAAAGAGGAAAAAATATTCGTTATCAACTCGGTAAATTTTCCAATCAACCAAAAAATTATCCCGTAAACTACGCCCACAAACAAAACTACTATAGGAATCATCCAAAAAAGATTATAATATCTAAAACTAAGTCCTATCCAGTAAAACCACAAAACACCTATGAAAAACCCTATCCAAAATAGCTCTTTTTTGTCTGCTTTTAGGATAAAGTAGATAGCCGCAATGCTAGTTAAGGTGTTTAAAAGTTCAGAACTTTTACCCAAAGCTTCAGCGTATATAAAAAAACTAAAAGCCGATGCAATTAAAAAGGCTTTTATTAGCAAATAGATGTTAAAATAGCGTGAAATTTTTTTAAAAAGGATGGATATGGAAGGACAAGCTGCGGGAGCTACAGGAATTTTGGGTTCACTTTTACCACTCATCATAATCTTTGCTATCTTTTATTTTTTGATCATCAGACCGCAACAGCAACAGGCCAAAAAGCACAAAGAGATGATAAACTCTTTGCAAAAAGGCGACAAAGTCGTTACTAACGGTGGTTTGATCGTTGAGGTTGTAAAACCTGAAGAGGATTTTATCAAAGCTAAGCTTAATGAGGAAGTAATAGTTAAGATTGACAAAAACTTTATAGCCAAAAAATTAGAGAGTTAAAATGAGGGTCTTAAACTATCGTTTAGTTATCTTCCTCATAGCTCTTATTGGAGGGATAGCTCTTTCTATCCCCTCTTTTTTAAATCTCAAAGAGGGACCGAAGATAACGCTTGGTTTGGATTTGCAAGGTGGTCTTCATATGCTTTTGGGAGTAGATACGGATGCGGCTATCAAGTCAAAGATCAAATCTATTGCCTCAAGCATAAAATATTTTGCCGAAGATAACGATATATTGCTCGAAGACTTAAAAATAGAAGATAAAGATATAAAATTTACTCTGCTTGATAAAGATGATGAGCCTAAAATGGATGAGATGTTAAAAAACATTCCCGGATTAAACGTAGAAAAACACTCACTTAACTATGTTGTTACTTTAACGCCTCAAGAGATTGAGTCTGTAAAAGAGTACGCGATAAATCAGGCGGTAGATACCATAAGAAACAGGCTTGATCAGTTTGGATTAGCCGAACCAAATGTGGCAAAACAGGGAAAAGATAAGATTTTAGTAGAGCTTCCTGGGATAAAAACACCTCAGCAAGAACAGAGGATCAGATCTCTTATAGCAAAAGCGGCTCATCTACAACTTATGGCCGTAGACGAGGATAGGGCGGCAAGAGTATATCAGATGAGTCCCGAAGAGGCTGCGGAGTATGGCGATGTTATATTGAGCGATGCTAAGAATCCGAAGATAAAGTATCTTTTAAAAGAGATTCCTATACTTGACGGCTCTATGATAGTAGATGCGAAGGTCGCATTTGATCAAAATAATCAGCCAGTAATCAACTTCACATTAAACAGCGAAGGAGCTAAAATTTTTGGCGATTTTACCGCTAAAAGTGTCGGAAAACATTTAGCAATCGTTTTAGATAACAAAGTCTATTCTGCACCGGTAATCAGAGAGAGAATAGGCGGCGGAAGCGGTCAGATAAGCGGAGGTTTTAGCATTCAAGAGGCGCACGACGTGGCTATCGCCCTAAGAAGCGGCGCTTTGTTAGCCCCGGTTTTTTTATTGGAAAAAAGGAGCGTTGGACCGAGTCTAGGCGCCGATAGTATAAAAGCGAGTCTTATAGCGCTTGTAAGCGGAT
>JALWIX010000091.1 GCA_027082175.1 Campylobacterales bacterium | reverse complement strand
TTTTCTAAAAAATCGCAAAGCTCTTTAAAATCTTTTTCCGATTCTTGAGGGTGACCCACTATTATGCTAGTTCTTAAAAATGACTCTTCTACGCTCCTCATCTTTTCTAGAAGCTCTATAGTTCTTTCTGTCCCGGCTCCTCGTTTCATGATTTTTAGCATTTTTGAGCTTATGTGCTGTATAGGCATCTCAAAATAGTTATGAAAAATAGGCGAATCGGCTATCTTTTTTATTAGTTCTGTAGATGTTGTGGATGGATATAGATACAAAATCCTAGCGCTTTTTACTCCCTCTATCTTTTCAACCTCATCTATAAGTTTTATAAGTCCGTCTTTTTGACCAAAATCTCTCAAATAGGAGCTGCTATCTTGAGAAACGAAAGTAAAGTCGTAAAATCCTCTTTCTACCAATCTTCGTATCTCTTTAACGACTGATTCAACCGCTCTTGATTGAAGTTTTCCTTTAAAAGAGGGAATTGCGCAAAAACTACAAGTTTGATTGCAGCCTTCACTAAGTTTTATATATGCGTGATAGTTTGAGCCTGTTACCACTCTATCTTCGTTTTTTATTAGATATGGTGTTGAACTAAAGTAGTCTCTTTTCTCTTCTAAAAGTCTATCAATCTTGTCATAATCTCCAACGCCTGTAAAAATATCTACCTCCGTTAACTCTTTTTTTAACTCTTCTTTGTATCTTTCGCTAAGACACCCGGCCATAACCAAAATCGAATCTTTTTTCCTTTGAGAGTGAAGCTCAAATACCGTTTGAAGGCTTTCTTCTTTTGCGGCTTCTATGAATCCGCAACTATTTACTATGATTACATCCGCTTCGTTGACGTTTTGACTAATTTCATAATCTTTTAGTTTTCCAAGCATAACTTCGGTATCTACCAAATTTTTGGTACATCCTAAAGATACTACGTAAAGTTTTTTTTTCATACTTCTCCAATTAGGTTATTTTGCTATTTTAACGCAGTTTTTACCGCTTTTTTTTGCGTCATACATCGCTTTATCGGCTCTTTCAAATATTGACTCTAAAGTATCGTTTTTTTTCGCTTCGGTAACTCCGAAACTAGCGGTTGTTTTAATCTCGCTGATATTAAAACTTCTATTTTCTATAGCTTTTCGTAATCTCTCGGCGATTATTTGCGCTTCATTTAATCCTGAACCAGGCAAAATTACGCCAAACTCTTCGCCACCAATGCGTGAAGCTATGGCGTTCGCTCTTAAAAAGTTTTTTAAAATTTTTGCAATTTCTTGAAGAATCATATCTCCAACAGGATGGCCAAATTTGTCGTTAATTTTTTTAAAATCGTCTATATCTAAAATTATGAGTGAAAAAGGATAATTTTTTGTTTGTAAATCATTGATAAGTTCTAAAAGCGCTCTTTCAAATCTTCTCCTATTTACAAGTCCTGTTAAAAAGTCCATTTCCGCTTCGGTTTTTGCTATTTTTAACTCTTCTTGCAACATTAAAACATCTTTATGATACTTTTTTAGCTCTTTTGTTAACTCTTTATTCTCATTTTTAAGACTGTTTAACTCTTCAATAATCTTATCTAAGGATTTTAAAATAGTTTTATGCTCAATTTTATCCTTACTGTCTATAATAGATTCGGTATGATTATCTAAAGTATCGTTATATCTATCTATAGAGTTTATTATCTCAAGCAGTTTTTTATCTATAGATTCGGCTACTAAGTTTAACTTTTTTACAAAGCCTTTAGGATTGTCATAACTACTCTCTTCTTTATTCTCTTTTATTTCATCGTAGGGCTCATCGTAGATTTCTTTAAAAAGTCCCAAGATTTCAAGATCATTTAACTCTTTTTTAGACTCTACTATATAGCAAAATACATAAAACCATCTCTCATAGTTTTTAGGAGTTATTAAAATATTGTTTCTTATCATAAAATTCATCTCTTGTCTGACTATGTTCATAATAGTTTTTATATCTTCTTTTGAAAATTTTTCTCCATTTTCCAATTTTTTTTGGATTATACATTCATTTTTTTTCATTGTTATCCTTTTTAGGATTAGGTTTATTTAGCAATGAGATATAATAAAATTCAAAATTATAAACTAATTTTATAAGATATTTTCTTTTATGTAAAGAGAGCTAAGCAATAGGCGGTTAAAGATAAACAATAGATGCTGCAATAAGATTTGATTTAACGAAGTTTGTGATTGAGATATAGTCGATTTAGTAGAAGTGGTGGCCAGAGGCGGAATCGAACCGCCGACACAGGGATTTTCAGTCCCTTGCTCTACCGACTGAGCTATCTGGCCACTGAACGTGGACTGAAATTATAGTAAACATACATTGAAAATAAGCTTAAATATCTCTCGCTACCCTAAGACAAATTTTTTAAACTTCTCCCCTCTATCTTTATATGATTTGAACTGATCCAGACTTGCACAAGCGGGAGATAACAAAGCCGCACTATTTTCATCTAACACTTTTTTAATCTCTTCAACCGCTCTTTTTAGCGTTACCACTCTTTTACATATTAAGGAGTGCTTTTTAGATAGTTCGCATATAGTTTCGCCATCTTTCCCGATCGCAAAAATCTCTATTTCAAAGTTTTTTAAAAATCTCACAAAAGGCTCCAAATCCGCCCCTTTAGCGTCGCCTCCGGCAATAAGGTAAATCTTTTTGTCTCTATATCTTTTTACAGCTTCCATAGCGGCATTTACGTTGGTTGCTTTACTGTCGTCTACCCATAACCTTCCTTCATTGTCAAAAAACTCTTCAATTTTATGAGAATCAATTTCAAAACTATTTATCATCTCATAATCTATCTCGTCAAAAAGAGTTTTTGTTACTCCTAACGCTAAAAGAGCATCTAGTAAAAAGGGCTCTTTAAATGATATTTTTTTTATATCGATATTAAAATATTTTGCTAAATCCAAACTATTTTCATACACTATCTTCATGCCATTAGTTTCAATATTTTCATATTTTTTAGGGATTATACAAACTTCTCCCTCTTTCAAAGCTCTAATAGGTTTTAGTTTGGCTTCTTCGTATGCCTTAAAATTTCCGTGCCAACTAACATGATCTTCACTAATTGGCAAAAGAACGTATATGTTTGGTTTCGCAAACTTAGTATAATGCAGCGTAAAAGAGCTGGTTTCTAAAACCCATATTTTTGCTTTTTCGTCCATATTAGCTAAAGGAACGCCTATATTGCCTCCAAGTATAGCCCCCCTTTTTTTTAGCAGGTGAGCTATCATCTGGGTAGTGGTAGTTTTTCCGTTTGTTCCGCTAATCCATATAGTAAACGGGAAATTTTTAGAATTGAAAAAAGAGGATAGAAATAGATCATATTCGCTAATAAGGTTTTTTGCTCTTTTTATGAGAGGATTAAAAGGAGGGATACCGGGACTAGGAATCTCTAAAAGTGATTTTTCTGGATCAAAAAAGCTAGAGGGAAATACTTTAAAACCTTTTTCATCTATGAAAGGTTCTTTAGTATTGTCGTCAAAAAAGATTGCGTTTTTTAATTTTTTAGCTATCGCTTTTGCGGTTTTTCCGTAGCCAAATAGGGATATATAGGGTATGGAGTCAACGGAAGGATAAAGAGACAAATCTTCTATCTTCTCTATTTTTTTTACTTTTTTGTTCTCTTTAGCCTTCATCCTTCTACCTAATTTTCAAAGTTATCAAAGCGATAATATTGGAAATTAAAGCAATTATCCAAAATCTCACTATTATTTTACTCTCTTTCCAGTTTTTCTGCTCAAAGTGGTGATGGATAGGAGCCATTAAAAAGACCCTTTTCCCTCTTAGCTTATAACTTCCAACCTGCAATATTACCGATAGCGCTTCCAAAACAAAAACAAAACCGATTACAATAAGCAATAGTTCGCTTTTTGAAACGATTGCCAAATAAGCTAACAAAGCGCCTATTGACAAACTTCCGCTATCACCCATGAATACTTCAGCAGGATGACAGTTATACCATAAAAAACCTATTAAAGCGCCGGCTAACGAGGCTCCTATGATAGTTACTTCTCCTACTCCGGTTACTTTAGGAAGCAAAAGATAACCGCTAAGACCCGCATGTCCTGTTATGTAAACGAGTAAAGATAAGGATGCGAGGGAAAAGATTGACGGGACTGTCGCCAAACCGTCAAGACCGTCAGTTAAATTGACGGCGTTGGAAGTAGCCACCATTACCAAAACCCAAAACAATATAGCAAAAAAACCCATATCTAAAACAGGATATTTGTAAAATGGCATATATAGCTCGGATGTAAGATTAGAGTAAAAATATAGTATCGAAGCTATTATTAGCGACGCGACTGTTTGTAGGAGAAATTTTGCTTTTGCGCTTAAGCCGGATTGATTCTCTTTTTTTACAATTTTGGAAATATCGTCTTTTATGCCTATTATGGCAAAAAGCGCGATAGTTAATAATGCGCAAACTACAAAAATATTGTCTATTTTAGCGGTTAAGAGTGAAGCCACTATCGTAGAAAATATAAACACTACTCCTCCCATAGTAGGAGTATTGGCTTTGTTTTTATGTGTTTGTGGCGCTAACGAATATATAGGTTGGTTTGCATTTTTGGCTCTTGCCCATTTGATAAACCTTGGCATAAGCCAAAGAGTAAGAACAAAAGCTATAAAAAACCCAAATCCAGCTCTAACAGTAATATATTGAAATAGGTTTATATCAAAATATTTATATAATAGATACAGCATTATTTCCCATTAAAGAGTTTATAGTTATTTTAAAATTGTTACATTATTAATATAAACAAAAGAGAAATACTACTAAAATTTCACTGATAATTTAATAAGTTTTCGAGGTGAAAATGAATAAAAAAGGAATAAAAAAAACAATACTAGTGATAACAGACGGCATAGGATACAATCCGGATAACTATTATAACGCATTTGCCGCAGCGAAAAAGAGCGCTTATGAGTATCTTTTCAAAAACGTTCCATACTCGCTTATTAAAACTTACGGTATGAGCGTAGGACTCCCGGAAGGACAGATGGGAAATAGTGAAGTAGGACATATGACTATAGGAAGCGGCAGGATACTTTACCAAGATTTAGTCAGAATATCTTTGGCTTTAAAAGATGGCTCTTTAGAAAAAAACGAAGTTTTTCAAAATCTTTTAAAAAACAGCAAAAGAGTTCATATAGTAGGGCTTTTAAGCGATGGGGGAGTCCATTCTCACATTGATCACTTTATAGGCATTGCAAATATTGCTTCAAAATATAAAGACGAGGTAATTTTACATCCCATTACCGACGGAAGGGACGTATCTCCTACAAGTGCGGTAAAATATCTAAAAGAGCTTCAAAAGTTGCCAAAAGCAAAAATAGCGACTATTGGCGGAAGATTTTACGCTATGGATAGAGATAAAAGATGGGAGAGGATAGAAAAAGGCTATAGAGCCATCGCCGAAGGGGCGCCTAAAATATCTACCTCTTTGGAAGAATATATCAATAAACAGTATGAAAAAGATATAACGGATGAGTTTATAGAGCCGGTATCGGTTGAGTGGTATAACGGCTTTGAAGATGGAGACGGAATTTTGTTTATAAATTTTAGAAGCGATAGAATGAGAGAGATAGTCACCGCTATAGGCGACGAAAATTTTAACGAGTTTCCAAGAAGAGACGTGAAAGTAAATATAGCGACGATTGTGGAGTATGACGAAACTTTTTCTTATCCCGTTATGTTTGAAAAGAGCGTTCCTAAAAATACTCTCGCCGAAGTCATAAGCAAAGAGGGACTAGATCAATTTCATACGGCGGAGACGGAAAAATATGCTCATGTGACATTCTTTTTTAACGGAGGCGTAGAGGAGCCTTATATAAACGAAACTAGAGTTTTGATTCCTAGCCCAAATGTAAGAACATACGATGAAAAACCACAGATGAGCGCTCCTGAAGTTGGAAAAGCGGTAAGAAGCGCTATGGATGAAGGGTATGAATTTATAGTGGTTAATTTTGCAAACGGAGATATGGTAGGCCATACCGGCAATTTTGAAGCGGCGGTAAAAGCCGTTGAAGCGGTTGATAATGAGCTTGAAAAGATTATAAAAAAAGCTAAAGAGAGAGATTATAACCTGATTTTAACAAGCGATCACGGAAATTGCGAAAAGATGAGAGATAAAGAGGGAAAAGTATTAACAAACCATACTGTTGGAGAAGTTTGGTGTTTTGTTATGGCCGATGGCGTTAAAGAGGTAAAACCAGGCGGGCTTAGCAATATAGCTCCTACGGTTTTGAAACTGATGGGTCTTGAGATTCCAAAAGAGATGGATGAGCCGTTGATATAAATACCTAAAAAAGGAGATTTGATGAAATTTAGCGGAAAAAATGTTTTAGTAACGGGAGCTAGTAGAGGAATCGGAGCCGAAATCGCTAAAGTTTTGGCAGGATACGGACTAAAAGTTTGGATAAATTACAAAAGCAGCGCCGAAGCTGCCGACAGGCTCAAAGATGAGATTGAGTCAAATGGAGGAGAAGCCGCCGTTATAGGATTTGATGTAAGTGACGAAAAGGCTTTTATAGAGGCAATAAAAACTATAATAGATTGCGACGGAGAGCTTAGTTATCTGGTAAACAACGCTGGCGTCACAAAAGATAAATTGGCGATCAGAATGAGTGTAACAGATTTCGAAGAAGTGATAAGAGCTAACTTAACATCTGCATTTATCGGATGTAGGGAGGCTTTAAAAGTTATGAGTAAAAAAAGATTTGGAAGTGTAGTAAATATATCTTCGATTGTAGCAGAGAGCGGAAACGCGGGACAGGTAAACTACAGCGCTAGCAAAGGAGCGATGCTATCTATGACAAAAAGTTTTGCATTAGAAGGTGCCGCTAGAGGTATCAGGTTTAACGCTATTACTCCGGGATTTATCGCTACGGATATGACGGACAAGCTAAAAGATGAGATTAAAGAAGAGTATATATCTAAAATACCATTAAAAAGATTTGGTGAGCCTAAAGAAGTCGCAGAAACGGTAGCCTTTTTACTAAGCGATCACTCAAGCTATATTACAGGCGAAACAATCAAAGTTAACGGCGGAATGTATATGTGATTTATTATTTGCAGATTGGTGTATCGGTTTTTCTATTTTTGCGCAAACAACCAATATGCCCATTACCAATATACTAAACAACTTATGTCTAATTAAATCTTTTTTTGATAAAATTTAGCGATTTAAAAATTACAAAGGAGTTAATATGGCACTTTTTGATGAAGTTAAAGAGGTTGTGGTTGAGCAGCTAAACGCAAATCCAGACGAGGTTAAAGAAGATTCAAAATTTGTAGAAGATTTAGGTGCTGACAGCCTTGACGTAGTTGAATTGGTTATGGCATTGGAAGAAAAATTCGGCATAGAAATCCCTGATGAGGATGCAGAAAAAATCCAAACTGTAGGCGATGCGGTTAAATATATTGAAGAGCATAAATCTTAATTTTTTGCAGGCAAAAGCCTGCAAAAATTAGGTGTTAAGTACTAAGTGTTATACATAAGCGTAGCATTTAATACTTAACACTTGAGACTTAAAAGGAAAAGTTGTGAAAAGAGTGGTAATAACCGGACTTGGAATGATAAACGCTTTAGGAAACGATAAAGACACTTCTTTTGAAGCCATAATAAAAGGAGAATGCGGAGTAGATACGATTACCTCCTTTGACACTACAAACCATAGTGTTAAAATTGCTGCTGAAGTTAAAGATTTTGATCCTAAAACAGTAATGGAACCTAAAGAGGTTAAAAAAGCGGATAGATTTATTCATCTTGGTATAAAAGCTGCTCAAGAAGCGATAAAAGATGCAAATATTGATGATAGTGTCGAGAGAGAAAGATTTGGCATAAGCTCCGCTTCCGGTATAGGAGGACTTCAAAATATAGAAAAAAACTCCGTTGTATGCGATACGAGGGGTCCTAAAAGAATAAGTCCTTTTTTTATTCCTTCCGCTTTAGTTAATATGTTAGGCGGATTTATATCTATTGAGCATAACTTAAAAGGACCGAATATTTCTAGTGTAACAGCATGTGCTGCCGGCACTCACGCGATTACGGAAGCGTATAAGACAATATTGTTGGGCGGAGCCGATAGAATGCTTGTAGTGGGAGCGGAAGCCGCTATATGTCCTATAGGAATCGGCGGTTTTGCCGCAATGAAAGCTCTATCAACTAGAAACGATGACCCAAAGCGCGCTTCTCGCCCTTTTGACGCTGATAGAGACGGTTTTGTAATGGGTGAAGGAGCCGGAGCTTTAATACTTGAAGAGTATGAAGCGGCTAAAAAAAGAGGGGCAAAAATTTATGCAGAAATAATAGGTTTTGGCGAAAGTGGAGACGCTAACCATATAACAACGCCCGCCCCCGAAGGGGAAGGCGCTTATAGAGCTATGAAAGCCGCTTTACAGATGGCTGGAAATGTTAAAATCGACTATATAAATGCGCATGGAACAAGTACGAAATATAACGATATGTATGAAACTATGGCTATAAAAAAACTTTTTGGCACAAAAGAGCAATGTCCTCCTATAAGTTCTACCAAAGGTCAAGTAGCGCACTGTCTAGGCGCTGCAGGAGCGATAGAAGCCGTTATATCTTTGATGGCTATGGATAAAGGAGTGATTCCTCCAACTATAAATTATGAAACTCCCGATCCTGATTGCGACCTTGATTATGTGCCAAATCAAGCGAGAGAAGCTAAACTTAATGTGGTTATGAGCAACTCTTTCGGTTTTGGCGGAACAAACGGAGTTGTTATTTTTAAAAAAGTTTAAGGGCTGATTTTGGCAACATACCTTGATTTTGAACAAAAAATAAAACAGATTGAAGAACAGATTGAGGCCGCAAAAGCTAGAGGCGATGAAGCCGCCGTTGAAATATTGAAAAAAGACTTGGAAAAAGAGGTCTCAAAAACGTATAAAAATCTATCCGATTTTCAAAAACTTCAACTAGCAAGGCATCCGGATAGACCCTACGCTTTGGATTATGTAAGACTTTTGATGGAAGAGCCTTATGAAATTCACGGGGATAGATGTTTTAGAGACGACCCTGCGATTATATGTTATCTTGGATATATAGATGGCCAAAGAACAATGCTTATAGGAGAACAAAAAGGAAGAGGAACTAAAAATAAAATTAAAAGAAACTTCGGTATGCCCCATCCTGAAGGTTATAGAAAAGCTCTTAGAGCAGCTAAAATGGCTGAAAAATTTGGCATACCGGTCTTAATGCTTATAGACACTCCCGGAGCATATCCAGGAATTGGCGCCGAGGAGAGGGGGCAAAGCGAGGCTATTGCAAGAAATCTTTTAGAACTTAGCAGGCTCGACACTATAACAGTTTCAATCGTCATAGGAGAAGGCGGAAGCGGCGGAGCTTTGGCTATAGGCGTGGCTGACAAACTTGCTATGATGAGGTATTCGGTATTTAGCGTAATCTCTCCCGAAGGTTGCGCAGCGATTTTATGGAATGATCCCGCTAAAGTTGAGCAGGCAACCAAAGCTTTAAAAATAACCGCCGAAGATCTAAAAGAGCTGGGACTTATAGACGATATTATCGAAGAGCCGCTTATAGGCGCTCATCGAGATAAAGAAGGAGCCGCTAAGGCTTTGAAGGAGTATTATTTAAAAAGCGTAGAGGAACTATCCGGCTTATCTTCAGAAGAAAGACTCAATTTAAGATATCAAAAATTAATAAATAAAGGGGCGTTTAAAGAGTAGGTCTCGTTAAACGCCTAACAGACTTTATCTCAAGCTTTTCTTTTCTATTGCAAATATTAACTTATTTGAGACCTTTTTCTTTCATATATTTGTTCATTAGATAATAAGCTTCATCTTTTAGTTTCAATTTTTCAAGTTTTAGTTTCTCAAGTTCCAAATCTTCCATGTATTCGCGTCCCTCTTCAACTTCCGTTACAATTTCGTCTAGCTCGTTATGTTTAGTGACTATCGCATCAAAATGAGGGTCTTTTGCTTTTAGCTCTTCTACTATCTCTTTTGGGAATTCTTCTAACATTTTGTCTCCTTTGTTTGGTGATGAGTTATCTATAACTAGTAATCAGTTATAAATGACGAGTGACGGGCGATTACCCACTCCTCACTGCTCACTGATACTACTTTAATTTTATCATTTATGTTCTATATTCTGCATTAATTTTTACGTATTCGTATCCTAGATCGCATCCGTACGCTTTAAATCTTCCGTGGGCAATTCCTAAATCGCACTTTATTGTAAACTCATCTCTTTTCATAACTTGATGAGCCATCTCCTCTATTTTGGGAGTAAAAAGTATCTCTCCTTTATCGTAAACTAAAATATCTTCAAAACTGATTTTCAATCTATCTTCATAGCACTCAACTCCGCTAGCTCCAATAGTCGAAGCGATTCTTCCCCAATTTGGATCTTCGCCGAAAACCGCCGTTTTTACTAAGAGAGAATTCGTTAAAGCTTGCGCGGTAATTTTTGCTTCAGTATCATTTTTTGCGCCCGTTATCTCAAACCCTACCAACTTTTTCGCCCCTTCTCCGTCTTTAACTATCTGTAGAGCAAGATGATGCATTATTTTATTTAAAGCAAAATCAAAAGCATCTTTATCATAAACGCCGCTTTTTTTATTGCTAAAAAGCATTACGGTATCATTGGTAGACATATCCCCGTCTACACTGATAGCATTAAATGTTGTTTCTACATTTTTATGCAGCAGCTCGTCCATATCTTTTTTAGGTATATCTGCATCAGTTACTATAAAACAGAGCATTGTGGCAAGCGCTGGATTTATCATACCAGCCCCTTTCGCTACTCCTGCTATATTGAAACTTTTATTGGTATCGAGCTCAACTTTAAAAGAGATCATCTTCTCAAAAGTATCTGTCGTCATTATAGATTTTGCAAAATTTAGAGAGTTTTTTGAGCTAAGGTCAAATTTTTCTAGCGCCGATTTTATCTTTTCTTTTGGAAGCGGCACGCCTATAACTCCGGTTGAGCTCATTATAGGGTTATCTATGTTAGGAAAAATCTTTTTTGCATACTCTAAAATCTCTTCTATATCATCTATCCCTTTTTTGCCGGTCATGGCGTTTGCGTTTTTTGAATTGACAAGTAAAAAGTTGCTTTTTGCGATATTGTGTTTTTGAAAATGTTTCAAAGGCGCGGCTTGAAATCTGTTTTTTGTAAATAGAGCCGATACTTCGCAAATAGTATCTGAGTATATAAAACCTAGGTCTAACTCATCTTTTTTTAAACCTGCATTCAAACCATCACAATAAAAACCTTCAACCGATTCTATACCGTCTTTAGTAGGGATAAGTTTGAACATAGCGGTTCCTTAAAGTTTAAAAAAATTTGTCTAAATAAGAAG
>JALWIX010000090.1 GCA_027082175.1 Campylobacterales bacterium | reverse complement strand
TTGGAAGATTCGAAGTAGAAAGGTATCTAGAATATAACGGTTACAACTTCTCTAAATGGTTTGATCCGTTAAGCTATCTTTATATAACCAAGGCGATTAATATTTTTGATTTAAGTCGAGGTTTTGATTCTTTGGAAGAGGCTTTGGAAGTTGTTAGATCAAAACTTTATCTTATAGGCTTTGAAAAAGATATACTCTTTTTACCTGAAGAGATGAAGGAGATTAAAGAAGCTATGGATAAGATTGGCAAGTGCGAACTTGCGGAGTATTATGAAGTAAAAAGCGATTATGGACATGACTCATTTTTAGTTGAAGTAGATAAATTTAGCGACTATATAAACGCTATAATCGAGGAAAAGATATGACAAGCAAAGAGTTTGAAGAGAAAATTGAGCAAGCGAAAAAAATGTTAGAATCTTTGATGAATCCCGAAATTACGCTTGCTGAAAGCGTTAAACTTTATAAAGAGGGCATCAAAGCTTTAAAAGAGGCGCAAGAGCTTCTTGAAAACGCTAAGCTTGAGATTGAAGAGATTGAAAAAGAGACGCAAAACGGCGAATAGAAACAGAAAATTAACGCCAAACTTATTTTTAAATCAAAAATAAAGAGAGTCTATATGAAAGTAGCGGTACTTCAAACGGCCTATCTCGGAATGAGTTCGAATAGATTGGACTATTATCTTAGAGCTTGTAAACTTAAAGATGTAAAACTTTTGTTGCTTGGCGAGTATGTATTAAACAGATTTTTTAAAGAGCTTGAAAAGACTCCGCTAAGTATGATCAAAGAACAGAGTTCGCATCAGATAAAAAATCTAAAAGAGTTGGCCAAAAGATATGAGCTTACTATTGTTGCGCCGCTTGTTACGATTCAAAAGGAAAAAGCTTATAAAAATGTAGCTATATTTTCTCCTAAAAAGACGCAATATTATCTTCAGCAAATACTTATAGATTATAAACATTGGAACGAAAAAAAGTTTTTTGCTAATCCCGCAGAGTGTTTAAAACCTCCCGTTACTTTTATGATAGATAATGTAAAGTTTGGCGTAATAGGCGGATTTGAACTTCATTTTAATTATTTTTTCGATCAGTTCTATAAAAAAAACGTGGATGTAGTGCTTCTTCCTACAGTTTCTACTTTCGATTCCAATCAAAGATGGAGAGAGATTTTAAAAACCAGAGCATACCTTGGAAATCATTATATTTTAAGAGCAAATAGAATAGGAGAATATTTAGATAAAAAAACAAAATGGAACTTTTACGGCGAGAGTATGTGTGTTGATCCAAACGGAAAGATAGACTCTATTCTTGCCGATAAAGAGGAACTTCTTATCTGCGATATTGATAAAGAATATGTAAAAGAGTGTAAAAAAGCCTGGGGTTTTAGAGCGACTGTGAACGGTAGAAGGATATGCGAATAACCGTTTTAAACAATCATTTTGGATTGAAGGATTGAAAATGCAAGAGTATTTTAAAAGACAGATACAGCTTTGGGGAGAGAAAGTTCAGGTTTCATTGCAGGATAAAAAAGTCGCGATTATCGGTTGCGGCGGACTTGGAAGTTCCGTTGGTATTGCTCTTGGCGCAAGCGGGATCGGAGAGTTATATCTCGTAGATTTTGATGAAGTTTCAGTTCACAATATACACAGGCAGATAGCTTTTAAAGTAGAAGATGAAGGCAAGTACAAATCCGAAGTTTTAGCGAAACTTATAGAAGACAGATGCCCTTATGTAAAGGCTATAGCTTTTACGGAGAGTTTTACTGAGTTTAAAAAGAGATCTCTTGAGTATGACTTGATTATCGACTGTACCGACAATCTTCACTCAAGAGCCGAAATTGACGAGTTTAGCAAAGAGAGAAAAGTTCCATGGATTTATGGCAGTGTAGAAGAGTTTAACGGGCAGGTTTGTTTTTTTGAAAAGAGCAGTTTCAAAGCCTTTAAGGTTACCGATAGAACTCCGGCGGGGATTGCGGCTCCTATCGTTATGTTGATAGCGTCTTTCGAGGCGAATTTGGCCATAAGGTATCTTGCGGGACTTAGTGTTAAAAAGGATTATTTGTATTATTTATATTTTGATGAGAACGGGGAGTTTAAAGTAGATAAGTTTCAAATGCCGACTTGATTTTTTAAACTAACGAAACTGTATCTTTGATGTTAGGATAAAAAGGGAAAAAAAAGATTTTATATTTAGTGTTAAGATTAACCTTCATTAAATTTGCAATTTTTGAGATGTCTATTAAAATATTTTGGATAGTCACTAGGTTGATGATCCTTCAGAATTTTAAATTTCTCTTTGGCAAGCTATAAATAAAAAAAAGGAGATTTTGAAAAAATATTTATAACTTCTTTTAAAAAGCCGTACTATCAAGTTTTTTTGGTATTATGACCAAGATATATTTTTAAAACAGCAAATATATAAAGGTCGTCACATGCTTAAAAAAATTTTGTTTATATTGACTCCTATCTTTTTATCTGCGAAAATTTGTTCGTACGATATTGACATAAAACTCGAAGAAAACTTGATTAGCGGAAAAGCTTTTTTGGACTTTAACAAATCTATAGAGTTAGACCCTACTAAAGCCACAATAAGTAGTATAAAAAACGGCAGTTTGTTATTGAGCGACTATCCAAAATATTTAAAATCATCAAAAAAGCCTTTAGAAATAGAGTTTAGTTATAAAACTAGACCGATAATGGGCACATTGATGCTTCTTGATAGTTGGTATCCGAAAGTTGAGAAAAGATGTACTTATAATGTAAAAGTCGATTTTGGCAAATATATCCCGATAATGCAATATACTTCAAAAAAAGAGGATCGATTCGTTTTTGACAAACCTTTAAAAAACCTATATATCATAGCTTCCAAAGATTTCGTAGTCGATACTAAAAAGAGAAAAGAGCTTGAGATATCCACATATTTTTATAAAAAAGACTCTTTTTTGAGTCAAAAATATATCGATAAAAGTTTTGAGTATTTTGACTACTATAAAAGGATTTTCGGATTTTTGCCATATCCTGTTTTTAATATAGTAGAGATTCCTTATCCCGGCGGCTACTCTATGGCTACGATGAGCGTAATAGGAGAGCCGATTATCAACAAAGATTTCGTATTGAACGAGTCGTTGGGACATGAGATAGTCCATCAGTGGTTTGGAAACTATGTATACTCTCCAAAAAACGGTAACTGGGTAGAGGGGCTTACCACCTACTACGCCGATATGCTTTACGCTAAAAATAGAGGCGAAGGAGCGAAATATAGAAAAAATATACTCATCAAATACGACTCTTACGTAAATAAAGACAACGAAATAACGCTAGCCGATTTCGAATACAAAACTTATGAGGATAAAAACGCTGTAGGCTACGGAAAAGGGGCTTTCTTTTTTTATATGTTATCAAACTATATAGGTGAAAAAGATTTTAATAATGGAGCTAGGGAGCTTTTAAAAAAGCATAAATTCAAAGAGGCTTCTTTTGACGATCTAAAAAAAATCTTTTCAAAAGTTTCTAACAAAGATTTAGAGAACTTTTTTTTGCAGTGGGTATATAGAAAAGGCGCGTTTGACTTTCATCTAAGAAACATCAAACTATCTTTTGAGGATGAACTATATAAAACAAGTTTTGATCTGGTTTCAAATGAGTATGATATAGATTTGCCGGTTTGGGTATGCTCTAAAAAGGAGTGTAAAAAGTTTTTGATAGATTCTAAAAAGACAAAACACTCTTTATATACTGATTTTGCTCCCGTAAAAATAGTTGTGGATAGAGAGTATCAAGTTTTTAGGAAACTTCAATCTTTTGAGATTCCGCCGGTAATATCCGAAGTTCTTGGAAGCGAAAATCTTATAGTGATTTGCGACGATAAGAAAAAGTATAAATCGATTCTGAAGCTTTTCAAAAACGTTAAAAGTTCTAAAGATGTTGATTATAGCGTGATGGAAAAGAGCGATCTGTTTATATTGGGGAGAACTTCGTTTTTAAAAAAGTTTGCTATAGATTTTAAAAAAGAGGGGGATTCTAAAGTTGAAGTTTTTAGAAATCCTTTAAATGAGAGAAGATTTGTTTTGGTTTTTGACGGCGATAGAAATCTACAAAGAAATATCAGACTTTTAAAACATCTCGGAAAATACTCCGTAGTGGTTTTTGAAGGAAAAAATTTTAAAAGATATATCAAGCCTTCTCAAAATGGTGCAGAGTATCATCTAGACGGAGCAACCAATATAGTCAAAGTGGACGTAAAAGACGATTTTGATAATCTTATAGATAATATAAAAGATTCGAAAGTTATTTTCGTAGGAGAAAATCATACTCTATATTCCAACCACGTAAATCAGTTAAAGATCATTAAAGCTATTTATGAATCCGGCAAAAAAGTGGCTATCGGTATGGAGATGTTCCAACAACCGTTTCAAAAATATCTTGATCTGTTTATCGAGGGTAAAATAAGCGAAAAAGAGATGCTGAAAAAAACCGAATATTTTAAAAGATGGAAGTATGATTACAATCTATATAGACCTATTATCTTATACGCTAAAAAGCGCAAGATCAAGATCGTAGCTTTAAACGTCAGAAAAGAGATAAGCAAAAAGGTTGCCAAAGAGGGTATAGACGCTCTTACGAAAAAAGAGATGAAAGAGCTTCCCAAATCAATGGATTTTACAAATTTGGTTTATAGACAGTATATGAGACAGATTTACGAAGCTCATGCAAAAAAGAGTTTTAAAGATTTTGAAAACTTTTTTTACGCTCAACTGCTTTGGGATGAGACGATGGCAGAGAATATCGCAAATTTTTTAAAATCCCATCCAGATTTTCAGATGGTGGTTTTAGCCGGAAACGGCCATCTTAGGTTTGGTTACGGGATACCCGATAGGATAAAAAGAAGAGGAGTCAAAGACTATAAGATAGTTTTGCAAAATGACAAACTAAAACCGAAAATTGCCGATTTTATCCTCTACCCGCCTCATATCGATCTTCCAAAAGAGAAGAAACTAGGAGTCTATCTAAAAGATGATAAAACATTGATAGTAGATAAAGTCTCAAAAGATTCCGCCGCATCCAAAGCAGGTCTTAAAAAAGGTGATGAAATAGTTCAGATTGATGAGAAGAGCGTAAAAAATCTAGCCGATTTGAGACTAGAGTTAATCTTCGTTAAAAAGTGCGCGCAACTTAAGATAAGAAGAGACGGTAAAATTGTAAAGAAAAAAATCTGTTTTGAGGAAGAAAAATGAGATTTGAAAAATACCCTTTTGAAAAGCTAAATGAGCTTTTGTCGGATATAGAGCCCAACGAAAGTTGCCATCCTATAGTTTTGACTATAGGGGAACCTCAGTTTGAAACTCCTAAATTTATTCAGGATGAGCTGTGCAAAAACGCTTCTTTGCTAAACAAATATCCAAAAAGCGCCGGAGAAGATATTTTAAAAGAGGCGATATTAGAGTTTATAGAAAATAGATACTCTCTAAAACTGAAATTTTCTCAAATCATCCCGACATTTGGAACTAGAGAGGTGCTTTTTAATTTTCCTCAATTTTTACTAAGGGAGAAACTATCTCCGAAAATGGCCTTTACAAACCCTTTTTATCAGATATATGAAGGTGCGGCGAAAGCTTGTGGCGCGAAGATTTTTTATCTAAATCTAACCAAAGAGAACGGTTTTAAACCTAAAATTGACGAAAAAACTTTAAAAGAGGTAGATTTTGTCATCATAAACTCTCCCAACAATCCCACAGGTTCGGTTATGGAGATGGATGAGCTCAAAGAGTGGGTAAAAGCCGCTTTAGAATATAACTTTGTTTTATTAAACGATGAGTGTTATAGCGAAATATACGATTTTGCTCCTCCGGCGTCGCTACTTGAAGCTAGTTTGGAGGTTGGAAACAGTGAATTTAAAAATATTTTAGTAGTTAACTCTATCTCAAAAAGAAGTTCAGCGCCCGGACTTAGAAGCGGTTTTATTGCCGGAGACGAAAAGATTTTGCAAGATTATATGCGATATAGAACCTATGTAGGTTGCGCTTCTCCTTTGCCTTTGCAGATGGCCGCGACAAAAGCTTGGAGAGATGAGACACATGTAGTTAAAAATAGAGACACATATAGAAAAAATTTTAAACTCGCAAAAGAGATTTTGGGAGTCTTGCCTCCAAAGGCCACTTTTTATCTCTGGTTGGAAGTAGGAGATGATTTAGAATTTACTAAAAAACTTTATAAAGAGTATAACGTAAAAGTTTTGCCCGGTTCTTTTTTGGGTAGAGAGGGAATAGGTAAAGGATATGTTAGAATTGCTCTCGTATATAGTGAGAAAAAGACAAAAGAGGCGTTACAAAGACTTAAAGAGGCATTAAAGGTATGAAGATTTAATGGCAAAATTTAATGATTTGGATTTAAAAAATTGGAAAAATATAGATATTAATACCGATAGTTTATGGATAATTCCAAATAGAGACAGAAGCGGCAAACACTCCAATATCTATCACGGCAACTTCATTCCTCAAATACCAAATCAACTGATCAGAAGATACACAAAAGAAACAGAGAGCGTTTTAGAGCCGTTTATGGGAAGCGGAACTACGCTTTTTGAGTGTGAAAAACTAAATAGAAAATATATAGGTTTTGATATAAATGATGAGATGATTGAGTATGTTGATAGTAAAATGAAAAACAATCTATTTTATAATGATTTTTATATTGGAAACTGCAATGCGTTAGATGAAAAAGAGGTTGAAAAAAATGTTGAGAAAGCATTTAGAAAATTAAACATAAATAAAGTAGAATTTTTATTAATGCATCCGCCGTATATGGATATTATAGAGTTTACCAAAAAAGAGTATGATTTAAGCCATATTGATAATATAAACGAATTTGTAAAAAAAATTAAAATAGTATGTGAAAATTATCTGCCATTTTTGGCTAAAAATAGATATTTTGCCGTAGTTATTGGAGATGTTTATAAAAATAGTGAAGTTTTACCGCTAGGTTTTTATGTGATGGACATGATAAAGAGAAATTTTGAAGTTAAGTTAAAAGGTATTGTTGTAAAAAATATTGAAGGAAATAGAGGAAAACTTGGAGTAAAGGGCGGTATTTGGAGGTATAGAGCATTATCAAGCGATTATTATATTTTTAAGCATGAGTATATTTTTGTGTTTAAGAAGGAATTTTGATGGCTACTACACATGTATTTGTAGTAGATACAAATACGTTTAAATATCATTTAGAATATAAGTTTGCTGGAACCGGAGCAAGAGAGCTATATATTGACTTTAATAATAGTTTTTTTACAAGGTTGCACTATAAAACAGAAGATAATTTAATCGGAATGATTGCAGATGGATTAAGAGTCCGGGTTGGCGATTATATCATTTTTTATCTTCAACAAGATTTGAAAAGAGGGATAAGGGAAGGAAAATTTTATGGAATATTTAAAGTCAATTCAACTCTTTTTTTAGACAATAATGACGAGTATCAATTTTTAAAAAGAGAATTGAGCAAATCTTTAACTTTTCGTATTTTGATTGAACCTTTCGAGGTTTATGCTCAAGGCGTTACAGAGTGGGAAGCTTTAGATGAGATAAAATTTATTCAATCGCCAAATCAGATGTTATGGAGTTTGATATATAGAAAATTAAAAGGAAATCGCGGAAATACTATGATTACAATGTATGAGACTGAGAGACTCTTTCAACTAATTAGAAATAAAAACAATTATCTGTCTTTACGCTTTGATAACTTTACATTTGATATTAACTCGCAAACAATTATACCAATACAAAATAGTTTTTTATATCAAGGAAGAATGGAAACAATTAATATTTTGCCCAGATTATTGGCTAAATATAATGAAAGTAAACAATTTGAAACACTTTTACAAGCTTATATATTACAATATTTAGAAAGTATATTTAGTGATGAGCAAATTGAATGGATTGGTAATGAATTCTCTTGTGGCGTTGGAATGCAACGAATAGATATAATATTTTCTTCAATTATTAATGAGGTAAGTAGAAAAATAGTTCCAATTGAATTAAAATCGACTTTTGTTTACCCGGAAATAATTAATCAATTGCAAAGATATATTGATTGGTTAGAACAATATTATTTGCCGAATAAACCATCATTAATTGAGCCTATAATTATTTCGAGATATATACCAGATAAGACAACTCGAAGCTATCAAAATATCATATGGGCATTTAATGAATTTAATCAACAAAATAATCTTAAAATTAGATATATTGAATTTTTGATAAAAGATAATAATATACAATTTATAGAGGTAAATTACTGATGAATTATATAGGCAGCAAATTTAAACTGTCTTCTTGGATAAGAGAGGTTATAAAAAACACTACAAAGATAAAAAATCCCATCTTTTGCGATATTTTTGCAGGAACGGGAATTGTAGGCAGGGTTTTTAAAAAAGAGGCTAAACAGATAATTGCAAATGATATAGAGTATTATGCGTATGTTCTCAACAGAAATTATATCGGCAATCATAAAGATTTAAAAGAAAAGCTTGAAATTGTCGATTATTTAAATAATTTAGAGCCAAGAGACGACGGCTTTATTTATAATAACTACTGTTCGCCTGCGGGAAGGCTTTATTTTAGTGATGAAAACGGGAGGAAAATTGACACTATAAGAAGTGAAATAGAAAAATTTAATAATGATGAAGATACATACTTCTTTTTATTGGCATCTTTGCTTGAGAGTGCGGATAAAGTCGCAAACACCGCAAGTGTTTATGGCGCATATCTAAAAAAACTTAAAAAATCTGCTCAAAAATCTTTAGTTTTGGAGCCGGCAATCTATGAAGAAAATGATAATGAGCATCAAGTTTTTAACGAAGATGCAAATATATTGATAAAAAAGATAAGCGGCGATATTTTATATCTTGATCCACCTTACAATCATAGACAATATGGCGCAAATTATCATCTTTTAAACACAATTGCGGAGTATAAACCTTTTACGCCTAAAGGTAGAAGCGGACTTCGAGACTATTTTAAATCAAGTTACTGCAAAAAAGGCGAAGTAGTAAAAAGTTTTGAAGATTTGATAAAACAAGCAAATTTTAGATATATTTTTTTAAGTTACAATAATGAAGGTTTGATGAGTGAAGAAGATATAAAAGATATAATGTCTAAATATGGCGATTACTCTTTGGTCAAAAAAGAGTATCAAAGATATAAAGCAGATCGCAACAGGGTTTATAAGGATGACAAGACTTATGAGTATTTACATTTTTTGATAAAGGACTAAGATGGAAGCAAATTTAACAAGACTTAAAATGGATAAAGATTTTTTAGCAAATTTGGAAAAAGAGAAAAAAGAGGCTTTGAAAAATGAAGACATAGTCAAGTTATATGATGTTTTAGATACTTACTTGGCTCTTGACATGGATGAAGTAGATATAGATATGCTTTATCAAAAGATATTGGAAAGGGCTTTTGATACTTTGGCGGATATGCTTACAAAAGGCGAAGTTTTTGATATATCTAAAGATAGTGATCTCTATACCGCTAGAGCCATATATGAGCATGCTCTTGAGAGATGGGATAGAAAAGAGTATAAAGGCGCAAACGAACTCTTTTTAATTTTATCTTACGTTATAGGAGATGAGTCTCTTCAAAGGGGAATGTTTTTGGCTCTTGGCCTCACGGCAAAAAAAGTCCCTTTGGATGAATTTATACAAAATTACGTAGATCATGAAAAACTAGATGAAAACAGCCTATTTTTTGACAAATTTACGAAAAAAGGCGAAGAGTTTTTAAAGAGTGAGAGAGATTTGATAAATAAAGAGCTGAAAAAAATAGAAAAACTGTCGGGAGCTAGTCAGTGAAAATACATTTTATAGGCATAGGCGGAATAGGACTAAGCGGACTTGCGAGATTTTTACATTTTGAAGGGTATGAAGTGAGCGGGTCTGATATGTGCGAAGGGCCTATTACTGAGTCTTTAAGAGAACTTGGAATCAAAGTAAATGTTCCTCAAAAAAAAGAGAATATCAAAGACCAAGATATAGTTATCTACTCTGCCGCCGTTAAAAGCTCAAACGTAGAGCTTCAAGAGGCTAAAAAGAGAGGTATAAAGACACTATCTAGAAGAGAGGCTCTTCCTTTGATACTTAGAGGTAAAAAGGTTTACGCCGTTGCTGGAGCTCACGGTAAAAGTACAACAAGCGCCATTTTGGCTTCTGTCTTAAAAGATGCAAACGCTATAATAGGCGCCGAATCGAAAGATTTTAAATCGAACGTAAGATACAATCCAAAAAGCGACATCGTAGTTTTTGAAGCTGATGAGAGTGACGCCAGTTTTTTAAACTCAAACCCATATCTTTGTATAGTTACAAATGCCGAACCTGAACATATGGAGTTTTATAACCATAATCTAGAGCTTTTTTACGATACTTACAAAGAGTTTTTAAAAATTTCTAAGATAAGAGTCATAAATGAGGATGATCCCTTTTTGAAAAATCTTGATCTAGAAGCGATAAGATTAAATCCTAAAAAAGATATCAAGGTAAAGAAGCATTTTTTAAAAGATGACGAGCCTTATATCAGGTTTGAGCTAAGAGATTTTGGCGAGTTTGATGTTTGGGGCTTTGGAGAGCATATCGCTTTGGACGCGTCTTTAGCTATTTTAGCCGCTATGAACGAGATAGGTTTAGATGAGATAAAGGAGAATCTAAAAAGTTATAAAGGTATAAAAAAGAGGTTTGATATTGTCCAAAAAGATGACTCTTTTATCGTTATAGACGATTATGGCCATCATCCTACCGAAATCGAAGCTACGATGAGCTCTTTGAAAGAGTACGCAAAATTAAAAGGTATTGATGAGATTACCGTTATATGGCAGCCCCATAAATACTCTAGAACCGTTGATAATCTTCATAGATTTGTAGAGTGTTTCAAAGGAAGTACAAAACTTGTTATTTTACCGGTTTGGAGCGCGGGTGAGGATGAGATAAAAATAGATTTTGAAAAATATTTCAGAAGATATAATCCGATATTTGCCGACTTTGTAAAAAAAGAGGATAAAAAAATCCTTCTTTTTAAGGATAAAAATCATATAGCGAAAATAGCCAAAGGTTTAATTGTGGGGTTTGGCGCCGGAGATATTACTTATCAATTACGAGGTCTTAAATGAGACTAAAATCTGAAGAGACTGTTGCTATCAAAGAAGTGGTAAACGCATTTGACAAAGCGGCAAAAATCTATCTATTCGGTAGTAGAGTGGAGGAAAGTAAAAGAGGCGGGGATATTGATTTGCTGATTGATAGTGATAAAATAGGTTTGTCCGAGATAATTAAGATAAAGACAAAACTTTTTATAAAACTAGGCGATCGTAAAATCGATATTGTATATAAAAAAGGCACTTTTTTTGAGCAAGTTAAAAAGAGGGCGATTCGATTATGAAAGAGATTTTTTGCGATAACTTAAATCTCTTTTTAAAAAGTATTGTGTGGTTGGAAAAAT
>JALWIX010000089.1 GCA_027082175.1 Campylobacterales bacterium | reverse complement strand
CAATTAAAAACTGGAATCTTACACTTTCGCAGTTGGCTATATTTTTTGAAGGCAGGTTAGACAAAGCCTTGAAAATTTAATTTATGCTATAATGCTTTGGTGACACGGAATTCTGAACGGTCTCTCTCAATATCGAAGACTCTCTCTTCGATATCAAAAAAGATAGTTTAATTCAAATCTATATTCGTTATAGGAAGGATCATTTTTTAAATCTCCGTTGATATCTCTTATATTATCATCTCCATTTACAAATCCCAGTCTAACTTTTGCATAGAGTCCAGGTATCGAAGCAAATTTTTCAACTAAATCTATATGGATAACATTGCTATCCGCTTGAACTCCCGGTTTTTTGTCATCAAAGTCTTGAACAACATATCTTATAAGCCCTTTTAAACCAGGTATCAATTTGGCTTTACCGAAGTCATAGTCAGCTCTGATCATCCAACTTTTAGTATTTGCTTGCCAGTTATATTGACCCATCGCTCTTGTAAAACCTCCTGTTGGAAAACCCCTCCAAGGTGCTACAATATCACCCTTGTCCTCTATTTTAGAGTATCCTAGTCTAAATGCCCAAACTTTTGATTTTAAATCGACTCTTGCCGCAAAAAGATTACTATCTAAACTATTTGGATTATTGTAACCTGCTATTTTTTCTTTTAGATTGGCTCCACCAACCTCTCCTGCACCATCATCAAACTGTTTCATATATCTAACACCGGGAATAAGTTTATACTCGCCTAGGTTAACCGTATAATGAACCTCTCCCGTTACATAATGCAATAGTTCAGGAACCGCTGTATAATTTACCATTAGTTTTATTTTGTCTATAGCTCTGTTTATGACTTCAAAAATAACCAAACTATTATCAGTATCTTTTCCAGCAGCTTTTAAATTAATCTCGCTTAAGCCTTTATGAACGGCCGAATCGTCGTTATTTGCCCATATTTCACCAGGATCATCGATATCTCCGTCGCTGTTTAAATCTTTACCGTAAGTTATAACATCGTGAAATTTCGTATGGTCTCTAAGTTTTTGTTTTGTAAAATATGCCGCTTTTATAGTTGTCTTTGGAAAATATTTGCTAACTAAGCTATACCCTTCAAAAGTATTTGGTATCATTTTTGTATCGTTAGACTTAGTTAGAAAACTCTCAAATATCTGTCTGCCGGCTTTAAAATTGGTTTTATCTCTTTTATACTCTATAAAAGCTTCAGCCGGAACAGTCATACCAAATCCGTCTCCGGTAACTACACTATATCTGCTAAAAGTATCTTTCCCGGCTTTTACAAAACCAACATCTTCAGCGTCCATATGCCATGGATTTTGAGTTGTATATAGTCCCAGTGTTGCTCCAAAGCCATTATAGTATGCACTCTTAAAAATTAGGCTTCCACCTATACCCATAGCCCAATTATCTTTAGTCTTTCCTGGATACTCTTTATCCCAATCCCACTTAAAAGTATTAACTCTTAATCTTGAGTAAAACTCTCCCGTTGTAAATATCTCTTGTAAAGATTGCGCTTCTTTTGGCACTAGGTTATATTTTAGCGTCATATTGAGATTGAGTACTCTTTTTTCTTCTGCTAAAAGAGAAAAATGAAATAGGATTAGATATACAAGAAGAAAATATATAGCTTTTTTCATCACTTTTCCTAACGATGTTTTAGAGGGATTTATTATATAAATATCTTTTTGAAAAAAAAATTATGAGAAATCTTTTGATGGTAGGAGATAACGGATCGCTTTTTGCGATCCGTATATCTTAATATCTGTAGCGGATGTAAAATCTTATGTCTTGGGCTTTATCAAGTGCGTCAAAATATCTTCCTGCAGCAGAATCAACTTCTATTGGAGCACCTGCTTCTCCAAAAAATGCTTGACTTCCCGTATATTTATAATCTATATACGTATATCTTATCTGCGCGGTTAAAGTCTTTCCTACAAGCTCTTTTGTTAGCCATACTTCATAGGCGTCGCCTCTAGTTGCAAGCTTACTTCCAGCAAGCGTATCTTCAGCATATGTAAAACTTCTCCAATATTTTGTTCCGTGGTTGTACTCTACGCCTAGTCTTGCATCGCTTATAAGCATACATGGCCAATTGGCGCCAAGATAAACAGAAGTACCTGTTTCACTATCGGTACTGCCTAGCGCCGCATTATCAACATTCATTGTAACTCCATTATACGGTCCGCCCAAAAAAGTAGCCGAGTGACTTCCATATGGTTGCGTTTTACTCCACGCAAAACTAATAAATGCGTTAGTATCATCAAGAGTATCGTTTATACCGTCGCCTATCCCTTGAGCAAGCAAACTTATCGCCGCACCAACATAATCAGCTCCCTGTTCAAGTCCCATACTGTTAGGAATTGGCAAATAAGTATTTAGAGTAGTATCAAATCCATATTGCGTAGCATAATAACCTGGTAAATTCCAAGCTTTAAATGCAGTAGTATGTACAGAATATTGTCCATCGTCATAAGGAACAAATATAAAACCGAAAAGATCAGTATTTTGCCAATTATTTACTTTTGTATAATTTACAGCAGGATCACTACTATATCTTGTCGTTGCATTAGTCATACCTCTACCCATGCAAAGTTTTAAATACATACCTGAAATATCTGTAACATTTTCAAGATTAAACTTGAAACTTGCTCCGTCAAACTCCGTATTTATGATATGTCCTAAAGGAGATTTAGGGTTTTGATCTTCCCTGTAGCTTACAAGTAAACC
>JALWIX010000088.1 GCA_027082175.1 Campylobacterales bacterium | reverse complement strand
CCTGAGTGCAAACCTGAAGTTTGCAAAGTTGCGGATTTTGTCGGTTCTACAAGTCAGCTTCTTCATTACGTAAAATCGTTGCCGTTAGAGCAAAAGGTTGCCGTAGGAACCGAGTACAATTTTGTTCATAGATTAAGAGAAAAAAATACCTACGTTCTTTCTTCGACAAAACCTGAGTGCCCTACTATGAACGAAACAACTTTGCAAGATGTGGTGGATGTTTTGAGAGCCATCAGGGACAACAAGCCGTTTAATGAGATTTTTATAGAAGAAGATACTAGAAAATGGGCTAATATAGCGTTAGAAAGAATGTTTGAGTATTACAAATAAGTCAAGGATAATGATGTTTATTGAAGATTTTGCAAAAGATGTTTTAGCCGAAGACATAGGAAGAGGCGATCTTTTCGAAAAAATTGCCGAACCGGTATATTCTGAAGCTAAAATAGTCGCAAAAAGCGAAGGCGTTTTGGCCGGAGTAATATACGCTCAAGCTATTTTGAAATATCTAGATTTGGAATCAAAATGGTTTAAAAAAGATGGAGACGAGTTTATAAAAGGCGATGTGATAGCTAAGATAAAAGGCAAATCCGTTTCCATTTTAAAATGTGAGAGAGCCGTTTTAAATACTATTTTACACGCAAGCTCCATAGCCACAAATACTAGAAAGTATGTAAAAAAACTTAAAAACAGCGGTATTAAAATACTTGATACCAGAAAAACTAGGCCGCTTTTGAGAGAGTTCGAAAAATATGCAGTACTTTGCGGAGGGGGAATCAATCACAGGTTGGGTCTTGATGATTGTTTAATGCTAAAAGATACTCATCTTAAAACCGTAAAAGACCTTAAAAATTTCGTTAAAAAGGCGCGAGAAAAGATTCCTTTTACCTCTAAGATAGAGATCGAGTGCGAAGATTTTGATATGGCAAGAAACGCTATGGAAGCTGGAGCCGATATAGTGATGTGCGACAACATGGATATTGAGGAGATAAAAAGAGTGACGGCTTTTAGAGACGAAAATTATCCGCATGTTTTGATAGAAGCTAGCGGAAACGTGACTTTGGAAAATATAGATAGATTTATCGGAAGCGGCGTTGACGCTATAAGTTCAGGAAGTCTAGTACATCAAGCCAGGTGGCCGGATATTTCTATGAAGATAGAGAGCGCCGATGTATAAAGAAGCATATGAGCTTATTAAAAACTCAAAAAGTATAGTTTTAATATCTCATGTAAACCCTGACGGTGACGCTCTTGGCAGTTCGTTGGCCATGCTGCCTGTTTTGAAAAAAATGAACAAAAAGGTCAGAGTGGTTAACGTAACGAAAGATTTACCCTCAAATCTTGATTTTTTGCCGGGTTTTAAAGAGGTAAAAAGAGAACTTCCTAAAAATTACGATTTGATTATCTCTTTTGATTGCGGAAGTTTTGATAGGTTGGGCATTGAGACAAAAGAGGCAAAAATTATCAATTTTGATCATCATATCTCCAATACAAGATATGGGGATATAAATCTAATTGAGCCAGATTTTTCATCTACCGGAGAAGTGGTTTATAAGTTTTTAAAGAAAAACTGTATTGAGATTCCAAAAGAGAGCGCTTTGTGCATATATACCGCTTTGGTTAGCGATACCGGCTTTTTCCAGTATGAGAGCGTCAATGAGAGAGTCTTTTTAATGGCTTCGGAACTTGTGAAATTGGGTGTTGAGCCAGATTTTGTGGCAAAAATGTTAAATGAGAGAGAACCTTTAAGCAAGATAAGATTAATAGCCAAAATTTTAGATACTTTAACCCTCTATCTTGACGCTAAGGTCGCAGTTGTAAAACTGACCCAAAAAATGTTAAAAGAGACCGGAGCCAATATCAGTCATGCGGAAAACGCTTCAAATATGGCTAGAAGTTTGGCTACCGTTGAGGTTGGAGTTCTTTTGAGAGAGGAAGAGGATGGACGCATTAAGGTCTCTTTGAGATCAAAAAACTATGTTGATGTGAGTAAAATCGCTAAAATGTTTGGCGGAGGGGGCCATAAAAGGGCGGCGGGATTTACCAGCCGATACAGTGAGTTTGAATCTGTTTTGAAAGAACTTTTGGAAGCGTTGAAAAAGGAGTTATAGTTGAGAAGAAAAGAAAAAGGAAAATTTAAGATACTTTTTATCTTGATCAATTTAATAGCGGCGGCATTAGGAGCGTATATATACACTTCTAAAGATTTTGAGAGAGAAAAACCTGAAATTTTGATAGAGAGTAAGATATATTGGAATATGAAAAAACCTATTGAAGTTACTATAAAAGACAATATGGGGATAAAATCTTACAAAATTTCCATCAATGACGGTAAAAATGAGCAGGTTCTTTTTGATGAACAACTAGATAATCCCGCAAAAATTTTAACCATACCGGTAGACGCTCCTAAAGTAGGAATGCTGTTTGAGTCAAATAAAGCTATTATCGATATAGAAGTAAAAGATGCGAGCAAATGGAACTATTTTAGGGGCAATGAAACAAAGAAAAAAGTTTATGTGATTATAGATAGAAAGAAACCGAATCAGTTTATAGTGGCAAACTCTTATAAGATAAGAAGAGGAGGTTGCGCGGCGGTTATCTTCAAATCAACCGATGAAAATCTAAAAGATGTATATATAAAGACAAATTTTGGTAAAAAGTTTATTCCTCAACCTTTTTATAAAGAAGGGTATTATATCTCTTTGGTCGCTTGGCCGGTTAATCAGAAAAAATTTAGAGCTTATGTTATAGCGGAAGACAAAGCCGGCAATATCACCAAAACATATATAAGATACTTTTTGCAGGATAAGAAGTATAAAAAGAGCAAGATTAGATTGAAAAAGAGTTTTTTAGAGGGGAAGGTTGCTGATCTTGCCAATGAGTATGTAGAAACTGCAAAAATGAGCGATATTGAAAAATTTAAATTTGTTAATGAGACGCTTAGAAAGAAAAACGAAGATTTGATACACGAACTTACTTCAAAAGTGCCGCAAGATATGATTGACGATTTTTCTTTAAAGCCGTTTTATCCATTAAAAAACGCGGCTGCAGTTGCAAGTTTTGGAGATCACAGATATTATTATTATAAAGGAAAGCTTATAAGCGAATCGTACCATTTAGGTCTTGATCTTGCGAGTGTAAAAAGAGCGCCCATAATTGCTAGTAACGATGGGAAAGTTATATATGCGGATTATAATGGGATATATGGAAATATGCCAATTATCTATCACGGATTAGGGCTTTATACGTTGTATGCGCACTGCTCATCTTTGAAAGTGAGGAAGGGCGAAGAGGTAGTTGAAAATGACGTAATTGCCAAGACTGGCGCCACGGGGTTGGTATTGGGGGATCATCTCCATTTTGGCGTAGTCGTGCAAGGAGTGGAAGTTCTTCCAAGCGAATGGATGGATAAAAGATGGATTAAACTTAATATAACGGATATTATTAAAGACGCTAAAAAGATGATAGAAATGGAAGAGCAATAAATGAACTTTTGTTAACTTATATAAAGAAATTTTATGGTAAAATGAGCAAAATATAGTTAAGGGAAATTATGAGACAGACAACTATAGCTAAAAGGGTGGAGCTAACCGGTATAGGTTTACATAAAGGAAAACCTGTTAAAATGATTTTAGAGCCTTTAGATGCCAATATGGGCATAGTTTTTTATAGAAGAGACGCAGGCGTTAGCATCCCCCTTTCTCCCGAAAACGTAGTCAATACAAAACTCGCGACAGTCATAGGTAAAAACGGTTTTACCATATCTACAATAGAGCATTTAATGTCCGCCGTATATTCGTACGGAATAGATAATTTAAAAATTAGTATAGATGCTGACGAGATACCCGTAATGGATGGAAGTAGCATAAGTTTTTGTATGCTTTTGGAAGAAGCGGGAGTAAAAAAACTCTCTAAAAATAAAAGATATATCAAAATAAAAAAAGATATTGAGGTAAATGATGGGAAAAAGTTTGCAAGGCTTACTCCATCTAACGATATAAAATTTAGTTTCGAGATTAATTTTGATCATCCTGTTATAGGAAGGCAAAAGTTTGAGTTCGATTTTTCCAAAAAAAATTTTGTCTCCCAAATAGCAAGAGCAAGAACTTTTGGTTTTTTGCGTGAAGTTCAATATTTAAGAAGCATAGGACTTGCGCTTGGAGGAAGTTTGGATAATGCTATAGTTTTGGATGATAAAAAGATTTTAAATAGCGAGGGTTTGAGATTTAAAGATGAGTTTGTAAGGCATAAGATTTTGGACGCTATTGGCGATATGTCGCTTCTTGGGGCATGGTTTATGGGAAATTATGAATCATTTGCGGGAAGTCATGAACTAAATCATAAATTAACGAAAAAACTTTTTGAGAGCGAAGAGAATTTTGAAATTTTAGAGATACCTAGTTTTGGCAAAGAGGTAGTTGCTTTTGAGAGAGCCTTTGCGTAAAAAAGAGGTTGAAGTAGTTTTAGTTACTATCTCAACTCCCATAAAAATAGGTATATATGAAAAAGGTAGGCTGATAGAAGCTATCGAGAGCAACGAAAAAACTAGCGAATATCTTCCCAAAATCTATAAAGAGTTATCGCAAAAATATGATATAAAAAGTATAGTTTTTGCTAGAGGGCCGGGTAGTTTTATGTCAATAAAATTGGTCTATATATTTTTAAAAACCCTTCAGATAACTAAAGATTTGGAGTTAAAAGCTTGCGACGCTTTTGTTTTTAGCAAAAACAATCCCATAAAGGCAGTGGGAAATCTATACTTTGTTAAAGAAAATGGTAAAATAACGGTAAAAAAATTGGATAAGAAGATAAAAACAGAATTTTATCTTCCAAAAAACTTAAATGATATCGAATTTTCAGAGGAGTTAGAGCCTCTATATATATTGCCAGCCGTTTAAAGGAGTCTTTTGTTAATAAGTGTGCCAGCGACAAGCGCGAATTTAGGGCCAGGTTTTGATACGTTAGGGGTAGCGCTAAATTTAAGAAACGAAGTTCATATAAAAAAATCTAGATTTTTTAGCGTCTCTATTAAGGGAGAAGGTTCAAAAAACTTTAAATTAAAAGGAAATAATCTTTTTATTAGAATTTTTAACGAATTTTATAGAAACTTAACCAACTCAAACGAAAAAGTTAAATTTAGATTTACTTTTTATAATAATATACCTTTATCAAGAGGACTTGGAAGCAGTTCGGCCGTTATCGTGAGCGCTATAGCCGCTGCTTATGAAGCTGCCGGCGTCGCAATATCCAAACAAAAGATTTTGGATTTGGCTTTAGCTTATGAACCCCATCCAGACAATATAACTCCGGCGGTAATGGGTGGCTTTAATAGCGCCGTAGTTGAAAATAACAGAGTATATAGTTTAAAAAAGGATATACCAGATAGCGTTAAAGCTGTAGTCGTTATACCAAATAGAGCGATATCAACGGCTCATTCTAGAACAAAGCTTCCAAAATATTACTCTAAAGAGGATGCCATTTACAATCTTTCTCACGCTTCTCTTTTAGTGTCTGCTTTTTTCAGCGAGAGATGGGATATGCTAAAAATTGCCGCAAAGGATAGGTTTCATCAAGATATAAGGCTAAAAGCGATGCCGATACTTTTTGAAGTACAAAAAATTGCTATGCAAAACGGCGCTTTGATGAGTACTCTATCTGGTAGCGGTTCTACGTTTTTCAATATGGTTTTGAAAGAGGATGCAAAAAGAGTTGAAGAGAGTTTGAAAAAGAGCTTTCCGGAATTTATTGTTAGAGTTTTAGATTTTGACAATTTAGGGCTAATCGTTAAATGATAAGTTTTAAATTAAAAAATAAATATTTTGGCAAATCTTAACTTTTTGGTATAATTAGCCCCAATGAGCAAACCGATAAGAATGTGTATTTGTTGTAGGGGACGTTTTTTACAAAAAGATCTTTTAAGACTTCGATGTGAAAATAGAAAAATCACTAAACATACCGGTATCGGAAGAAGTTTTTATATCTGCCAAGGGTGTTTAAGTGAAAAAAAATTAGCAAAAAGTTTATCGAGAGTGTGTAAAACTGATCCGAAGACGGCTTTGAATATGTTAAAGGAGATTATAGATAATGGATAAAGTTAGAATCCATGAAATTGCCAGTGAATTAGGTTTAAAAAGTAAAGAAGTTGTAGAAAAAGCCCAAGAGCTAGGACTTAAAGTAAAAGCGGCATCTAGTAGTGTCTCTTTGGAAGACGCAGAAAAACTTACGGAATATATAATGAGCGGCACTCCTCCTAAAAAAGAGGAGAAAACAAAAGAGAAAGAAAAACCTAAAAAGATTGAGCAAGAGGAAAAAAAAGAGGAAAAAAGAGAGATTGAAAAGCCTAAAAGCTCTGATAAAGAGATTAAGAAGCCAAAAGAGGAAAAAAGAGAGACTTTAGCCGCAGCGTCGGTTAAAAAAAGAAGAGGTCTTGTAATAGTTAAGAAAAAAAGAGCGTCAGAACCTGTTGCTGAAACAATAGAAAAACCAAAAGAGATTGAAGAGCCTCAACTAGAGAAAAAAGAGGAAACAAAAGAGATCGAACTACCGAAAAGAAAGAGTAAAAAGGTTAAGAAAACTGTTCTTCCTTCAAAAAAAGAGAGCGGCAAAAAGATTGAAATATTATTGGATAGAGATTTAGAAAACATTAGCTTAGACTTAGAGGAGGAAGAGGTAGTTTTACCGGATTTTTCCGAAGAGCTTCAAAAAGTCGAGGCTGAAGAGAAAAAGAAAAAAGAGTTAGACGAGAAAAAATTGAAAGTTTCTAGAAAAAGCTTTACTTTAGAGACTAGAAGCTTAAGTAGAGGCAAAAAGAAAAAAAAGAAGAAAAAAATCGAAAAAGAGGTAGGTGAAATAAAAGAAGTGGTAATCCCGGAAAATATAAGAGTATATGAATTTGCCGATAAGATTGGCAAAAGTGTGGGCGAAGTTATTAAAGTTTTGTTTAATCTTGGTATGATGGTAACAAAAAACGACTTTTTGGATAAAGATACTTTAGAGATTTTAGGCGAAGAGTTTGAAGTTGATATAAAAACTAAAAACATAGAAGAAGAGATAGATTATGTAAAAGCTTACGATGCGATAGAGGATGACTATCTTGAAGAGAGGCCTCCGGTTATCACAGTTATGGGACACGTAGATCATGGTAAGACCTCTTTGCTAGACAGGATTAGACAAACAAAGGTTACTGAAAAAGAAGCGGGGGGAATTACCCAGCATATTGGCGCGTATATGGTTCAAAAAGATGGTAAAAAAATAACTTTTATAGATACTCCCGGACACGAAGCTTTTACCGAGATGAGAGCAAGAGGCGCTAGCGTAACTGATATTGCTATTATAGTAGTTGCCGCTGACGATGGAGTTAAACCTCAGACTGTAGAAGCTATCAATCACGCAAAAAGCGCTCAAGTTCCTATGATAGTAGCTATCAACAAGATAGATAAACCAGACGCGAATCCCGATCTCGTTAAATCGCAACTTTCCGAGTTGGGAATAACGCCGGTTGAGTGGGGCGGGGATTATGAGTTTGTTGATGTCAGCGCGTTAACAGGAGAAGGGATTGATGATCTTTTAGAAACAATTCTTTTACAGGCTGAGGTTTTAGAGCTTAAAGCAAATCCAAAAAGAGAAGCCAAAGCGATAGTGATAGAAAGCTCCCTTGAAAAAGGCAGAGGACCTGTTGCGACAGTTATAGTTAAAAACGGTACATTGCATCAAAGCGATCACGTAGTTTGCGGCATAGCTTATGGAAGGGTAAGAACTTTAATAAACGACGAAGGAAAGACTATAAAAGAGATTAGACCCGGTGAGCCCGGAGTTGTCGTGGGTCTTGACAAAGTACCGAATGCCGGTGATGTGATGATAGCGGTCAAAGACGATAAAACTGCTAGGGAGTTTGCTGAAAAAAGAGCTGAGTTAGAAAGACAAAAAGAGCTTTCTAAATCTACAAAAGTTACGTTGGAAGAGCTTAGCCAACTTGTTAAAGAAGGACAGATCAAAAAACTGCCTGTGATCATAAAAGCCGATACTCAAGGCAGTTTAGAAGCTATTAAAAATAGTTTAGAAAAGCTTAAAAACGAAGAAGCTAAAATAGACATAATACATGCGGGTGTTGGAGCCATAACTGAAAGCGACGTTACTTTGGCAGACGCTAGCGACAACGCAATAATACTAGGTTTCAATGTGCGACCGACAGGTTCGGTTAAGAACAAAGCAAAACAGCTTGGAGTTCAGATAAAGACCTATTCTATAATTTATGATTTGATCGACGATGTAAAAGCTCTTCTAAGCGGGCTTCTCTCACCTATAATAAAAGAGGAGGCTTTAGGGCAAGCGGAAGTTAGAGAGACGTTTAACGTTCCAAAAGTTGGAACGGTAGCTGGATGTATGGTTACAGACGGCAAAATAGAGAGAAATGCTAAAGCAAGAGTGATAAGAGACGGCGTTGTTATATATGATACGAAAATTGCTTCATTAAAGAGATTTAAAGATGATGTTAAAGAGGTATCAAAAGGTTATGAGTGCGGTATAATGCTAGAAAATTTTAACGATATTAAAGTGGGCGATTTTATAGAGGCATATATAGAGATTGAAGAGGCGGCGACGTTGTAAGCGAGAATAGAAAGAGATTTTGCAAATATTTATAAAATCAACTTTTTATTTAACTTTTTAGTCGTATAATCACAATTTAAAAGGAAGCTAATGACTCCTAGTGAGATAAAAAGAGCGAGAGCCGCATCTTTATTGAGAGAGCTTATCTCTGAAGCTTTAGGAAATTTGAATGATGAGATATTAAGAGGAATAACAATAACCGAAGTTATAGTAAAAAAAGGGATGTATGACGCTGACGTATATATAGACCCTTCCATATATACTGATGAAGAGAGAAAAGAGATATTAAAAAAGCTAAAAAAAGCGACTTCTTTGCTTCAGAGTTTTTGTTTAGAGTCTAGCGGATGGTTTAAATGTCCTAAATTTCATTTTAAGTTTGACGAAAATATTGAAAAATCTAAAAGAATCGAAGAACTTTTTGACAAGATAAAGGAAGATAAGTGAGTCTTGAGAATGAGATTAAAAAAATAGTCGAGAGTTGCGGAGCTAGATTATACGATATAGAGACTGTTACTGAAAACGGGAGAACTATATATCGCGTGACTATAAAGTCTGACGAAGGAGTCGATCTCGATCTTTGCGCCGATATTAGCAATATGATCTCTCCTCTTTTGGATGTTAATCCTCCAGTTAATGGAAATTATAATCTTGAAGTTAGTTCGCCTGGAATAGAGAGAAAACTCAAAAAGCCTTCCCATTTTGAAAATTCTGTGGGCGAGATTGTTCATATAGTTTTAGATGATGGAACGCAATTAAAGGGTAAACTTAAAGAAGTTAAATATCCCAAACTGATTATAAAAACCGAACATGGCGAAGAGAAAATAGATATGAACGAGATCGCTTCTGCAAAGACATATTTTGAATGGTAGATTTTGATAGATTTTGTATGAGCCTTGCTTTAGATGAGGCTTGGAAATATCAAGGATTGACTTATCCAAATCCGGCTGTCGGCGCGGTTATAACAAAAAATGGGAAAATATTGTCAATCGAGGCTCATAAAGAAGCGGGAGAGCCTCATGCTGAAGTTTTAGCTATTAAAGAAGCCTATTATAGATTAAGTGGGGATAATGAAATTTTAAAACTAAACGATTCCGCTAAAATCCATACTTATCTTCTGCAAAATGCTAAAAATCTTTTTTATGACGCCACTATTTACGTAACTTTAGAGCCGTGCAACCATTACGGAAAAACTCCTCCCTGTTCTACTCTCATAAAAAATCTAAAATTTAAAAGAGTTGTTATAAGCGTTAGAGACCCAAACATTAATGCATCTGGCGGCATTGGTTATCTGAAAAGTTCTGGAATATTAGTTGAAGTTGGCTTAATGGCAAAAGATGGCGAAAAATTGATAGAACCCTTTAGAAAATGGAGAGATAGTCGGTTTATTTTTTTTAAATTGGCTCAAACATTAAACGGTATGATAGCTCCAGGAATTATCAGTTCTAAAAAATCGAGGGAGTTCGTTCACAAAATAAGAGATAAAATAGAGTTGTTGGTTATAGGAGGAAACACGATCAGAGTTGATAGACCTACGTTGGATAGTAGATTGGCGCAAGGTAGAGCGCCGGATGTTTTGATCTATAGCAAAGAGAAGGATTTTGACAAAAGTATTCCGCTTTTTGGAGTAAAAAACAGGAAAGTATATATAGAAAGTGATTTTGAGAAACTTAAAGAGTATCGGTATATAATGATAGAAGGCGGAGAGGGTATGTTAAAAGCTACTTCGGCGTTAGCAAACTGGTATCTTTTTTTTATATCGCCACAACTCAAAGATGGGATAGGGTACTCATTAAATAGAGAGTTAAAAATATTGAATAAACGAAGTATCGGAAAAGATATAGTGATATGGAGCGAAAATGGTTGATAACAAGCAGAAAAAAATTGTTACTATGTTTGATGATATTGCTAAAACTTATGATTTGGCAAATAGAGTTTTAAGTTTTGGAAGCGATGTCGTGTGGAGAAAAAAAGCGTGCGATAAGGCTTACGAGTTTTATGGTAAAAAAAGTATTGATAGGATTACGGATGTGGCTTGCGGTACGGGAGATATGCTTGGCTTTTGGCAAAAGCGGGCGGAAAAGAAAAATATATTAGTAAAAGAGTATTTAGGGATAGACCCATCATCCGGAATGTTAAAAGTTGCGAAAGAGAAGTTCCCGACATTTAGCTATATAGAAGCGTTTGCTCAGGATTTGCCATTAGAAGATAATTCAAGCGATTTTATAAGTATAAGTTACGGAATAAGAAATGTAGTAGATAGAGTAGAGGCTATAAAAGAGTTTTATAGAGTGCTTAAGCCTGGAGGGATGCTAATAATATTAGAGTTTACCAAAAGAGAAAAGAGCTCCTTTATAGATGAGATAGTGGAGTTTTATATGAAAAAGATATTGCCAAGGATCGGCGGCTTAGTCTCCGGAAACAAAGAAGCCTATGAGTATCTTCCAAACTCTATAGACAACTTTTTAACTACGGAAAAGCTTATTCAAGAGCTTGAAGAAAATAATTTCAAGATAAAATATATTAGAGCTTTTTCAATGGGAATATCAACACTTTTTATTGCCCAACGATTATAAACCTTAAAAAATATTTTTAAATAGGCTTAATGTATAATGCTGCTATAATCCCATAATTATGGGATTTGTTTGAAGAGGTACGATTTCTATGAAATTTCAAATATAATTCGAAATTAAGCCATTAATAATAACTTTTAATTATTTTATGCGAAATCTTTTCATATTAGCTTTATTTATAAATAGAACAAAAAGAACACAAGTGACATTGGTGTGACTCAAAAGCTCCAATTTTAGCCGCTTTGAGAACAACATACAGTTTTACTTTTAAAATATTTTGTTTAAAAAGTATAACTTCATCAATAATTCTTTATATTTCCATAAGATATAATTATCACTTTT
>JALWIX010000087.1 GCA_027082175.1 Campylobacterales bacterium | reverse complement strand
GTTATCAAGAGTAGTATTTGTACCAGATAGAGCGGGCAAATGGCTGATTAAAGTTATAAGCGAAGATGGACATGGTAAAGAAGTAGAGGTTAAAGTAGGAGAAGATTTTGAAATAAAGGAGTACTCAAAAACAAATTTTGAAAAGTTTCAAAAAATCTTTGTAGGCGTAGCGTTGATTTTTACGATTTTTATCTTTGTGCAATATTTTATAAATAGGAGAAAGAGATGAAAAAAACGGTCTGTACCTCTTTGTTGGTTGCGACTTTGTCTTATGCCCATCATGGCGTAGCGTCTTTGGGTGTTGCCGGATTGGAAGGCCCTGGCGCTCCTTTGGAGACCACAAGTTCAGCAATGCTACCAGAAGATAAATTTTTAGCTTATATGAAGCTTGATTACGCATCGTATAAGAGATATACAGATGTTATAGACGATGAGATGGAAGAGAGTTATTATTGGATGTATGGCATAGGGTACGGTTTTACTTCATATTTTAGCGGTTATATTTTTCTACCTTATTACACAAAAAAGCAAGAAAACGCAGTGCAAACAAGCGGTTTTCATGATATCAGTCTTATGGGGGTATTGGGATTTAAGTATGATGAGGGATTTATATTAACTCCACAAAATGAGAGTTTGGACGATTTAGAAGATTGGCATTTTACTGTTTTTGCCAATGTCACATTACCCACCGGCGATAGCGAGTTAAAAACGTTAGATGGCTCTTTATATGATGCTGGAATGCAGTTAAGTTTCGGAGAGCCTTCGTATATGATAGGTCTAAGTGCAACAAAATGGTTCGGAAACGATTTTACTTTAGTGATGGATACATCCTATAATACCTTCCAAGAGCATACCTACAGCGATGGAACTAAAGTTAAATTTGCAGATGAATTAAGAGCGAATGCGGCTTTGGCTTATAAATTGTATGTAAATCCTAAAAAGAAACTACGACTCGATACTAATCTTGAAGCAAACTTTTTACATCTAGGGCGTGATGAGGAGAATGGAGCAAAACAAGAAGCTACCGGAGGAGATATTTTATATACAACAGTAGGTTTTAGACTTTTTTATAACAATATAAGTGCGGCTCTTGGAGTGAAACTTCCTGTATGGACAAAGCTTAACGAAGAGGATGAACAGCAAGGAAGTGAGGGAAAAGAGGATTATAGAGTAATTTTTAGTTTTTCTGCACTATTTTAGGAGAGTTTATGCATATACCTGATGGCTTTATTTCGCCTATTACATATATTCCGGCATATGCAGCAAGTGCCTGTTTATGGTCTATAGCCTCTAAAAAGGTAGAGATTGATAGCCAAAATCTCTCTTTTTTGGCTACTCTATCAGCTTTAAGTTTTGTTTTTATGATGATAGCTATACCGCTACCGGGAGGTACTTCGGCTCATCTTAGCGGCATAGCTCTTTTGGCGTTGATTTTCGGACCTTGGCTCTCTTTTGTTGCCGCATCCTTAGTTTTAGTTGTGGAAGCTTTAATATTTGGTGAAGGCGGAATAACTACTTTGGGAATAAATATCTTGGCGATTGCTTTTATAGGTAGTTTTAGTTCATACTATGTATACAAAGTTTTAAAAAAAAGAAACGAAACTTTGGCTATCTTTTTGGCCGGCTGGGTGGGTGTAAATCTATCGGCTATATTTATCGCTTTAATATTGGGGATTCAGCCTATAATAGCTTCGATAGAGGGAAAACCTCTTTTTTTTCCTTTTGACATAAAAACGACCACTTTGGCTATCGTAATCCCACATTTGTTGATAGGTTTGGCGGAAGGGGCGGTGACTGTGATATTGTATAGATTTTTAAAGAAAAACTTTAAAGCGATGTTTGATGAGGGATAGAGTATATTTTTATCTATATTTATGTTTGATAATTCTTTTTACCTTGATTCACAATATCTACTTTTTGGCGATATCTTTGGCGATAGCTTTTATGCTCTCTAGAAGAGATTTACGATATCTTATAAAAAAGAGTCTCTTTTCTGTTTTGTTTTTTAGCTTGATAGTGTCTCTTTCCTATCTGCTTATGGGGCTTTTTAAAGAGATAGATTACAGTTTTTTGGCGCTTTTTAATCTAAGAGTCTTTTTGCTTACATATATAAGTTTTTGGGTTTTAGAAAATATCAATATCTTTAAAGTTTTACCGAAAAATGTAGCTGCTTTGGTAGCTCTTTCATTTTCTCAGATATATCAGTTTAGAAACTCTTTTTTAGATTTTTGGATGGGAGTAAACTCAAGATGGAGTAGATTTGGATATATTAAATGGATAAAATCTTTAAAAGCTATGAGTTTTTATTTTTTAAATAAAACCTTACATAATGGTCAAGAGATAAGTATGGGGATGAAAAGCAGAGGTTTTTTTGATGATTGAAGTTAAAAATATTTTTTTTGAGTATGAAGATTTTAGAGGAAGGAAGAAAGAGCTTTTAAAAGATATTAGTTTTAGTGTTGAAAAAGGAGAAAGAGTTGTTTTGCTAGGAGTTAATGGCAGCGGCAAAAGTACTCTTTTGAAGATTTTAGATGCTCTTCTTTTTCCTAAAAATGGAACTTACATTTTCAATGGAGTTGAGATAAAGAGAAAAAATTTCAAAAATATAGCAAAAAGTTTTAGAAAAGATGTAGCTTTTTTGATGCAAGATCCAAATACTCTTTTGTTTAACGCAACCGTAAAAGAGGAGATTGAGTTTGGTTTAAGAGAGTTTGGTTTTGATAACGTAGAAGATAGAGCTATAGAGATTGCAAAAAGATTCGGTTTGGAAAAATATCTTGACACTCCACCTTATTATCT
>JALWIX010000086.1 GCA_027082175.1 Campylobacterales bacterium | reverse complement strand
ATATAAAAAGCTCTTACGTGAGCGTTAAAAGTTCCGTTTTTGAAAGCTTCGTCTAAACTCTCAGCCGCAAAACCAGATGTCACCAGAAGCGATGCCGTTAAGGATAAGGCGATTTTTTTCATATCTGCTCCTCAAAATTTGATTTTACTATTATTGTAAATTGCTTAAGTAGCATAAACGTAGCAATATTAGTTTAAAAGGTTAATGATTAAAAAAAATATGAAAGGTGTGTAGAGTTGAAGCGCTATTTTTCTATTTTGTATCCGAGTCCTCTGATATTTATAATAAAATCCTCTTTAAGAGCTTTTTTTAATCTACTTATTTCCGCTCTAATTGTAGGGTTGTCAACAAATTCATCACGATAGACATATTCTCTAAACATATCAAAATCAACGACCAAGCCTCTGTTCTTTGCTAGTAGATCAACGATTTGGAGTTGTCTTTTTGTTAGCTCTACCGGAGATTGTTCAAAATAGAGAGTCTTTTTTTCTATGGAGTAACTGTAGTTTTTGCTTAAAACTATATGTTTTTTGTTTTCTATCTCTTTAGAGATTTTTTCGATTCTAATCTCTAGCTCTTTTAGGTGAAAAGGTTTTTTTATATAATCTTTACAACCAAGCTCAAAGGCTTTTGTTATATCTTCAATATCCGTCAAAGCGCTTATAAAGATTGCAGGAATGTATTTATGCTTTTTTTTAAGAGTCTCAAGAAGTTTAAAGCCGTCTAAATCTGGAACGTTTATATCTAAAATCAGTAAGTCAAAACTCTCTTTTTCCACTATCTCAAGTCCCTCTTTTCCATTAAAACAGATTTTTACTTCATGCCCAATTTTTTGTAGGTATCTATCTATAGACTTGCACAAAATTATCTCATCTTCAAGCAAAAAAATTTTCATCTTACTCTTTCAAGATATATTTAAAAATATTGTAATCGTTTATATATGTTAGCTCAATCTTAAAGCCGTATTTATCGCAAATCTCTTTTACTAAAGCTAAACCCAGCCCAAAACCGCCTTTAGCGTCGTCTTCTTTGTAAAACTGCTCAAAAATGTTTTTTGTCTCTTTTATCTTTTTTGATTTTGTAGCTATCTCAAATATTATATCTTTATCTTTATAAAGTTTTATGTAAATCGTACTATTTGGATAACTGTACTTAATAGCGTTTGATAGATTGTTATCGATTACTCTTTGCAACTCCACGGAGTTTATAAACAGCTTTAGATTTTTCTCGATTGACGCTTCTATTTGTAGCGTATTGCCTTTTGCCACCTCTTTAAAAAATTCTATCCTATTTTTTAAAAAGACAGATATATCAACCGGCTCTTTTTTATATTCAACCCTATCTTTTTTAAGCATATAAGCTAGATCGTTATAGATGTTGTGGATGATTTTTATTCCCGATTCTATATTTGTGATCTCTTGATTTTTTATATTTTCCATTTTCAAAAGATCGATGTTTGCTAGTATAATGCTTAGAGGCGTATTTATTTCGTGAATAGCCGTTTTTAAAAATTTATCTTGCGCTTTTAGGAGCGATTCGGTTAACTCTTTTGAGCGTTTAAGTTCTAAGTTTTGGATATGGAGTTTTTTCGTTTTTTGTAAAACCTTTTCTTCCAACGTTTTGTTTAGTTCTTGAAGTTTTCTTGTTCTATCTTTAATGATTTTTATCATTTTATTTGCATATTTGGCAATCTCTTTAAACTCTTCAAAAAGAATATCTTCGGTATATATGTATATATTTTTGTTTGCGGCTTCGTTAAATCTATCTCTTATCTTTATCAAAGATTTTTCTATTAATGTAGAAAAGTATCTCATCGTAGTAATTGTAATCAATAAAAGAATAAACGATAGGGTTATAATATTGATAATATATTTAATCATTTTGTCTTTGTAGGCTTGTTCTTTGTTTTTGATAAATTTTTCTATCTCGTCTAAATATACTCCGGTTCCCACCATCCAGCCAAAGGGTTCGTAAGATTTGGCGTAAGAGATTTTTGGCGCTAAAACGTTAGCTATAGGTTTGTTCCAGACATACTCAACATATCCTCCTTCCGGTTTTCTTGAAACTTCTATAAGCTCTTTTATAACTTTTTTGCCGTTTGGATCTTCAAAATCAATCAGGTTCTTTCCTTTGTTTTGTTTTAGTATCGGATCGGCTACGTTGATACCTTCAAAAGTATAGATAAAAATGTATCCAGTTCCGTCTCTTTCGTTTCTCATATACTCAATAGCGTCCACTATCTCTTGTTTTACTTCGGAAAGCGGTTTATTTCTGTTTTTGGAGTGTTTGTAATCGATAAATTTTAAAGCTCTGAGAGTCTCTTTTTTTATTAGTTTTTTTTGTTGCTCTATATACTCTTTTTTTAACCTAACTATCTCTTTTTGAAACTCTTGAAACTCCTCAAATACTATTAAAGCCGTAAAAAGTGATACAAATAATATAAAAATAGAGAGAATAAAGTATTTTAGTTTAACAAAACTTATGCTTTTAAAAGGATTCAAATCGCTCCTTTAGTTTTGTGCGACCATTATCTTTACGGAAAGATTTAGATATTTTAAAATGATAGCATAAATATATATTTTAAGTCTAAGCAATTAAGCGCGCGTTTGGCTTTAGCCAAACGCGTAAATCATTTTAAAAGTTATAGTTGGCGATCAGTCTATATTCGTTCCAGCCAAGGTCGTTGCCACTAGAGTTTTCATAGAAGCTTCTAGGGAAGTTGCCTCTAAATCTTAGTTGCAGGTTTTTGACGTTTTTAGGATAGTAGATGAAGTCAAAACCTGCTTCCGTTGCTGTCCAGGAGTGATTAGGAGAGT
>JALWIX010000085.1 GCA_027082175.1 Campylobacterales bacterium | reverse complement strand
CCAGCCGCATCTTTTGTGATGCTTGGTATTATCGTAGTTACTCTTTTGACAGTCTTAACCGGAGTTTTAACTTACGGTATTCAAGAAGGCAGAGGAGTTTTATCTTTTTTGAACTCAAGCTTTTTTAGAGAAATGGAGATATTTGAAGAAGTTCACGAGTTTTTCTCCACATTTTTGCTTCTTTTGATATTTATCCATATTATGGGGGTTATAGTAGATACGCTGCTTCATAGAGAGACGAGAACCCTAAAATCAATGATAGACGGCTACAAAAATCTAAAAGCCCAAAGCGTAAAATTAAACGCTCTTCAAAAGATAGTCGCGGCAATATTTCTATCAGCCGCAATCATAACTCCTGCTCTCTCCTTAATATACGAGACTCCTTTAAACAGATCTATTCACCATCCTATAGAGTATGAGAACGAACTATCATCTTTTGTGGAAGAGTGCGGCTCTTGCCATACCCTCTATCCACCTTTTTTGCTACCGGCAGAGTCTTGGAGAAAGTTGATGGCAGGCCTTGAAAACCACTTTGGCGACGATGCCTCTTTGGATGAAGCCACAAGAAAAGAGATCGAAGATTTTTTGGTTAAAAATAGCGCCCAAAACTCTACCAAAGAGGCAGCCGTATATATACTAAAAAGTTTAAAAAATCATCCCATTGCAATAACAAAAACTCCATTTTGGAAAGAGAAACATGCAAAATTGGATAAAAATATATTTGAATCTCAAAAAGTAAAATCAAAAGCAAACTGTAAAGCTTGCCATAAAAATATAGAAAAAGGTATGATAGAAGATGCACAAATAGAGATTCCAAAGGCTTGAGAATGAGATGGATGATGATATTTTTATTGATTTTTAGTTTGGGATTTTGCGATGAAGAGTATGAAGAGGGCTTCCATATCCCAAAAGATTTAAGTTATCTTCATTTGACAAATGAGCAAAAACTCAAACTCAAAAAAATTTTGAAAGAGCATAGAGAAGTTTTGGAAAAACTTCACAAAAAAGAGGAGAACGTAGAAAAAGAACTAAAGAAATTTTTTTTGCAAGATAGATTCGACAAAAGAGCTTTTTTTAAGAAAAATCTGGAATTAAAAAGAGAGATAGCCAAAACAGAATCCGATTTTTTCGAAAAAATACACTCTATTTTGGATAAAAATCAAAGAAAAAAGTTCATAAAATATCTAGAGGAGTGGGAGATTGAGTAGAGTTTTGCTTATAGAAGACGATATGGAGATGCAAAATCTTATAAAAGATTATCTATCTAACTACCAATATGATGTTTTCTCTTTTGAAAAACCAAAAGAGGCTCTTCAAGCTTTGGAAAAAGAGAGTTTCGATATCGTAGTTTTAGACCTTATGTTGCCCCAGATGGACGGTTTTGACGTTTGCAAAGAGATAAAAAGAAAAAAGGATATCCCTATAATAATATCAAGCGCTAGAGGAGATATCGGCAATAAAATTATGGGTTTTGAACTTGGCGCAGACGACTACTTGGCTAAACCATACGAACCTAGAGAGCTTGTTTTAAGAATAGAAGCGATACTTAGAAGAGTGAAAAAAGAGAAGGTTTTAAAAATATCGGATTTTTATATCGATGAAAAAAATAGATTGGTAAAACTTGACGATTACGAGATAGATTTTACCAAGATAGAGTTGGAGATATTTTTATATCTTATAAAAAACAGAGGCAAAGTACTCTCAAGAGAGCAGATCATAAACTCCACATCCCTGCCGCCTGATACTAAAAACAGAACGATAGATATGCACATAAGCAATATAAGGTTTAAGATCGGAGATGATTCTAAAAATCCAAAATATATAAAATCTGTATGGGGAATAGGGTATAAATTTATATGAGTATCAAAAAAAAGATAACGGCGCTATTTTTAATAAGTCTTGTTTTAATGCTAACTCTTAGTTTCTGGATAGAAAAGCTAAACGAAACAAAAAACCAAAAACTTATAATTTCCAAATATATTTTAGCCGCAAAAGAGCTAATACCCATCATCGCAAATAATGATAAAAAACTTCTTGAAAAAAAACTAAAAGAGTTAGAACTCTACGCTGTAAAAAACGGTTTTAAAACCATTGTCTTTCAAAAACCATTTACGTTTGGAAGAGTCTCTATCTCGAAAAAGGATGGAAAATATTATCTAACCGTAAAGTATCTAGACGAAAAGATGAGTTTTTACGATAAATCCCAAGATATATTTCAAGAAGAGAGGCTTATAACTAATATTTTATTATTTTTTGATATATTGATACTTTTTACTATCTACTTCATCATCTTAAAGATAGTATCTCCCATAAAAGAGTTATCTGTAAAAATGGAAAAATTTTCAAAAGGCGATTATGATATAAGAATGGATATAAAAGGCGATGAAGAGATAAAAGTCGCTGCAACAAGTTTTAACAATATGGCAAAAACCTTACAAAAAAGTATCGAAGATAGGGAAAATCTACTCAAATATATAGGGCATGAGTTAAAGACTCCCCTAGCAAAAGCAAAATTTGCCTTCGAGATGAAAGACTACTCTTTGCTCGAAAAAAATATCAAAGATATAGATATGTTTGTCAGTGAAATTTTAAATATGCATCTACTCACAACACAAAATCTTAAAAAATCAAGATTTAAAGCCCAAACTCTCATTACCGAAGCGCTTGGAAAACTATATATATCTAAAGAAGAAAATGTGCAAATAGAATTGGAAGATTTTTTAATAGAAGCCGATATACACTATATGAGTATAGCTCTAAAAAATCTTATAGATAACGCTTTAAAATATACACAAAAAACACCTGTTAAAATAGTTGCAAAAGATAATAAAATAGAGGTTATAAGCTATGGAGAAAGACTAAAAAAAGATTTTAGCTTTTATCTAGAACCATTCAAAAAAGAGGCTTCAAGTGGATATGGACTAGGTCTTAGTATAGTTGATATAATA
>JALWIX010000084.1 GCA_027082175.1 Campylobacterales bacterium | reverse complement strand
GAACCAAAAGAGCTCTTAAGTTCAACTCCACGTCTTTTGGGATTAGACGGTAGAAAAATGAGCAAAAGTTACAATAACGCCATATTTTTAAACGATTCAAAAGAGGAAGTTTGGCAAAAATTAAGAGACGCAAAAACAGACCCGCAAAGAGTCAAAAAAACAGACCCAGGAGATCCCAAAGTGTGTCTCATTTACGACTATCACAAAGCTTTCAGTAGCGAAGAGATAGTCAAAAAAGTGGAAGATGGTTGCAAAAGCGCAACTATAGGCTGTGTTGAGTGTAAAAAATGGTGCGCTCAATCGATAGAAAAAGTATTGGAACCCATTAGAGAAAAAAGAGCCTCTTTAAGCGATGAAGAGATAGAGAATATCATAAAAAAAGGGAACAAAAAGGCAAAAGAGATCGCCGCTAAAAAGATGGAAAAAGTAAATAGAGCTATCTTTGAGATAAAATGCGAAAATGGAGATTAGAACAAATAAAGGAAATCTATGAAGCGCTATTTAGGCCCAAGAAAAATTTTAAGAATCTATATCGACAATAACGACACTTACGAAGAAAAACCTCTTTGGGAAGCAATTTTGTCAGCAGCAAAGGAAAACGGTATAGCCGGCGCTACTGTTTTTAAAGGGGTCGCTGGCATAGGCGCCCATTCTGAGATCAGTTCGTTTTCGGTATGGAGCCTTAGCCAAAAACTACCTATAATCATAGAGATAATAGATAAAGAAGATAAAATAATGAGTTTTTTAAGAGTGGTTGATCTTATGGTTAAAGAGGGTTTGGTAACGCTATCAGATACGGAAGTAATCAGTTACAAACATCAAAAATTTGATCGTTAGCTGTAAAATAAAAGGTAAAAAATGAATTTTAGTTTAATTTTGGCGGTAGGAGTCGGCGGTTTTTTTGGTGCGATAAGTAGATTTTTAATATCAAGCTACATTCAAAAATTAAGCTCTTCACTTTTTCCTTTCGGTACTTTAAGCGTAAACGTTATCGGTAGCTTCCTCATAGGTTTTTTGATAGTTTACTTCGAAAACATAATAAACCCGACTCAAAAAGCCCTGCTTATCACCGGATTTTTAGGAGCTTTAACAACATTTTCCACTTTTAGCTACGAAACGGTTACTATGATTCAAAACTCACTCTATTATAGAGCTCTTATCAATATACTCTTAAACGTTCTTTTATCGATAGGAGCAACAATAGGTGGTATAATAGTTTTTAAAAAAATTTATGGAGGTATATAATGTATAAAATCCAGATGCAGATGATGTGCGGATGCGCCAAAAAAGATGAAACATTAAAAGAAAAATGGTTAAACAAAACATTTAAAGATAAAAAAGAGGCCGAGTTTGAAGCTTTGAGACTAGCTAACCACGCAAACGCAAACTGGTGCAAAAAACATAGATTTTACGCCGTTGAAGAAGATTCAGTATTAAAAATAATGGTAGAATTAGCATGTCCAAAAGAGATATGATTTTTTTAAAAAGTGTTGACAAATACCATTAACACTCACACCCTCGCTCACAACTAAACCAATCTAATATAAACGGGAGAAGTTATGCTTGATCTTAAACTTTTAGAAAAAAATTTTGACGAGATTGCCGAAAAACTTAAAAACAGAGGCGTAGAGGAAAAACTTTTGACACAACTTAAAGAGCTCTTTGCCAAATATAAATCGCAAAAACAAGTTTTAGAAGAGCTTCAAGCAAAACAGAACAAACTCTCTAAGCTTTTTGGAATATACAAAAAAGAGGGAAAAGATATAGATGATCTAAAAAAAGAGGTAGATAGCAACAAAGCCAAAATATCAGCCCACCAAGAGATAGTTAGAGACATAGAAGAGGATTTGAAAAAAATAGCCCTTCAAATTCCAAATATTCCAGACCCGGACGTTCCTATAGGAAAAGATGAAGAAGATAATGTGGAGATAAAAAAAGTATTAAAACCAAAAGAGTTTGATTTTAAGCCACTAGAGCATTGGGAACTTGGGGAAAATCTCGGCTGGATAGATTTTAAAAGAGGGGTAAAACTTGCAAAAAGCCGCTTTAGCGTTCTTAAAAAAGAGGCCGCCGCACTAGAGAGAGCCTTAATCAACTATATGCTAGATTTCAATAAAAATAGAGGATTTGAAGAGGTATATGTTCCGTTTATGGTAAATTCCGCTACTCTTCTTGGAACGGGACAACTGCCTAAATTTGAAGATGACCTTTTTAAAATTTGCGATGAAGATTTGTATCTTATACCTACTGCCGAAGTGCCTCTTACAAATCTTTATAGAGACGAGATCATTGCCGATTTAACAGAACCTATAAAACTCACTGCCTATACCCCTTGCTTTAGGAAGGAGGCTGGAAGCGGCGGAAAAGACGTAAGAGGTATGATAAGGCAGCATCAATTCGACAAAGTGGAGCTTGTAGCCATTACAAAACCCGAAGATAGCGATAAAGTTTTCGAAGAGATGGTAAATACCGCCAGTGATCTTTTAACGTCTCTCGGACTTCCACATAGACTAGTTATGCTTTGTACAGGAGACCTGGGATTTAGCGCCGCTAAAACTATAGACCTTGAAGTGTGGCTCCCGGGTCAGGGAAAATACCGTGAAATAAGCTCCGTCTCAAATACCAGAGATTTTCAAGCTAGACGAGCCAAGATAAGATTTAAAGATGGCAAAAAAAACAGACTTGTCCACACACTCAACGGCTCAAGCCTTGCGGTGGGAAGAACACTTATAGCCATAATGGAAAATTATCAGCAAAAAGACGGCTCTATCAAAATCCCGGAAGTTTTGAAAAAATATTTATAATTTTATTAATTAGGACCTTTAAAAAAAAATTACATATTACCAAAGAATTTGAAAATTTAGTTTTTAGTTTAAAAATATAAATTCTCTAAAATTAAAAACATTTTTTTATATTTTTTCATACTAGATATTACTAGATAAATTATTAGCGGTTTGTTTTATTA
>JALWIX010000083.1 GCA_027082175.1 Campylobacterales bacterium | reverse complement strand
CTTTACCAAAACATACAGAAGCCTCTTTCGTCCACTCTATCATCTTTTGATTGACATAAGGATTGGGTTGCGTAAAACTCCCCTCCATCTGTATAAATCTATAACTCTTATCAAAAATCCTCAGCTCTTCCGTTATAAAATCTTTTTTTAAAACAACTTTTTGACCTCTGCTTCTGCCTATTATGGATATATCAAATAGTTTTTGAACTTTTTGAGCCTCTTTCGTCCACTCCTCATCCAGTTTTTTATGGTATATCAAAGTAACTAATATCTCTCCATTTAAAGAGCTCAAAAACTCTATAGCAAAAAGTCTCTCTTTTAATATAGGCACACTCTCTAGCTCTTTTATGAGTTTTGTCATAAGTTTGAAAATAGGTTTTAATGTCATAGGGCACTCTTCTATCTCTACAAGCCCTTTACCCTCCAAAGAATGCATAGCGTAAAAAATTTTAGACGATGAGCGATAGATGCGAAATTCAGCGCGTGCCCGAAAATTGGAATCTGGCGAGCTTATAATATCAAATTTTTCAACTCCAAACTCCTCAAATAGCCTTTTGTACTCATCAACTTTTCGTTTTAACTGTCCTTCATATCCTAAATCAAATATTTTACAGCTTCCGCATCTGCCAAAGTATTTACACTCCATTATCTCTTCTTTATAACTTTTTTGTTAATATTTTGAACGCTGATAAAAAGCGTAACTTTTGTTGAAATTATATCTAAAGGTTATATATGAGTCTATCTGTAGCGATACTAGCCGCGGGCAAAGGAACTAGAATGAAATCGCCCCTGCCCAAAGTTTTGCATAAAATAAGCGGCAAACCTATGATATATCACATTATAAAAGAGGCTTTAAAAATAAGTGAAGATGTAACGGTAATTTTAGGACACGAAGCCGACGCTGTAAAACAAGTTATAAAAAGATATTTTGAAAACGTTAAATTCCATATTCAGGACCTTAAAAATTTTCCCGGAACCGGCGGAGCGCTTAAAGAACTTAAAATCAAGAGCGACAAAATTTTGATTCTAAATGGAGATATGCCTTTAATCACGGCTGACGAATTAAAAAGCTTTTTAGTTTTAAAAGCAGATATCGTTATGAGTGTGTTCAAATTGGAAAATCCTTCCGGGTACGGAAGAGTCATCATTAAAGATGGTAAAGTTGTAAAAATAGTGGAACAAAAAGACGCTACAAAAGAAGAGCTAGAGACTAAAACGGTAAATGCCGGAGTATATCTAATAAAGCGTGAGATTTTAGAAGAGTTTTTACCAAAACTTTCAAACGAAAATGCCCAAAAAGAGTATTACCTAACAGATATCATAACCCTAGCAAACCAAAAAGGTTATACGATAAAGCCGCTCTACGTAAAAGAAGAAGATTTTAAAGGGGTAAACTCAAAACTAGATTTAGCTAATGCTGAAGAGATTATGCAAGATAGAATAAAAAGCGAGCTAATGCTAAATGGAGTGATCTTAAGACTTCCAAAAACTGTCTTTATAGAAGAAGGAGTCAAGTTCGAAGGAGAGTGCGAAATAGAGAGTGGAGTTGTTATAAAAGGAGACTCGTTTATAAAAAATTCTCATATAAAAGCAAACTCGGTCATTGAAGAGAGCCATATCGAATACTGCACTATTGGACCTATGGCTAGAATCAGACCGGGTAGTTTTTTGAAAGATACGCATATAGGAAATTTTGTTGAGGTTAAAAAAAGCAAACTACAAGGTGTTAAAGCGGGACATCTTAGTTATCTTGGAGATAGCGAAATCGATGAGGGAACAAACATAGGCGCTGGAACCATTACTTGCAATTACGACGGCAAAAGCAAATATAAAACAGTTATAGGCAAAAACGTATTCGTTGGAAGCGATACCCAGCTTATAGCGCCGGTTAAAATAGAAGATGATGTTATAATAGCCGCTGGAACTACGGTCACTAACGATGTTTCTAAAGGCTCTTTGGCAATAAGCAGAACGCCTTTAAAAATAGTAAAAAATTTTTATTATAAGTTTTTTAAAAAATAGTAGTATATTAGTATATCGGTTTATTAGTGTGTTTGTTTACCTAATTAATTGATATCTCTGAAAAATTATCTATTTAACTTAATGGTGTGAGTGTGGGTGTGAGTGTGAGTAATGAGAAAATGACACTTTATTCACACCCACACTTTTTAATATCAATTTTTCAGAGCATTTAATTAAATTTTAACCAATATGTCGACAACAAGGAAATATATGCAGATTTTAAAAGATAAAAAGATTTTGCTTGGAGTTACGGGGAGTATCTCAATCTATAAATCTCTGGAGCTTCTTAGACTTTTTGTAAAAAGCGGAGCAAAAGTAAAAGTTATTATGACCCAAAGCGCCAAAAGATTTATCTCTCCGCTTACTTTCGAAGCTGCCGGAAGCGAAAAAATTCTTGATGAAAATAGTGAAGATTGGACTTCTAAAAACAACCATATCGGCGTAGGCGAAGATTACGATATATTGGTTATCGCGCCCGCTACGGCAAATACGCTAAACAAACTCTCAAACGGTATAGCTGACAATCTTCTTTTACAAACGGCTCTCGCATTTGCCAAACCAAAAATTTTAGCTCCAGCCGCAAATACAAATATGTATAAAAACAACTTTACGCAAGCTAGCATTAAACTTCTTAAACTAAACGGTTACAAAATAGTAGAGCCACAAACAAAAGAACTTGCTTGCAAAACTGTTGGAGAAGGGGCTTTAGCCGAAGTAAAAACAATCTTTTACGAAACCGCAAGAGAGCTTTTAAAAGATAGTTTTTGGGAAGATAGATACGCAATAATTACAGGAGGCGGAACGGTCGAAAAAATTGATGACATAAGATATATATCCAATTTTTCAAGCGGAAAACAGGCAAGAGCTCTTGCTATCGCCTTATATCTAAAAGGCGCTAAGGTCGAATTTATAACCACAAAAGATTTTGACGATTTGCCTCCGGTTGAAGTTTTTAAAGTTCAAAGCGCCAAGCAGATGTATGAGTATCTAAAAGAGAGGATTGAGGTTGCCAAAAAAGGAGTTTTGAAAAAACCGAATCTTATAAACGACCTATCCTCGCCAAAGCTTATTCATAAAAAACCATACCTTTTTATGGCAGCAGCCGTAAGTGATTATAAACCAAAATTTCCGCAAGATGGCAAACTTAAAAAAGAGATGTTGGGCGATGAGTGGCGTTTGGAACTGACTAAAAATATAGATATTTTGCAAACTTTAAATAAAGACGGTGTTGTCTCCATAGGATTTAAAGCCGAAACCGACGAAGATAGAGCTTTGCAAAACGCCACAGATATGCTAGAGAAAAAAGATTTGGATGCGGTCTGTTTAAATCTTGTCAAAGGAGCGACAAATTTTGGCAGCGATAAAAACTCTATTGTTTATATCTCAAAAAAGAGAACTTTTCAAAGCCCTTTAAAAGATAAACTCGAATTATCTTTAGATATATCCGAAATCGTTAAGGAACTAGATGAGTAATACCCCAAGACACATAGCCATCATTATGGACGGGAACGGCAGATGGGCTAAAAAAAGAGGACTTCCAAGAGTTAAGGGGCATGAAAAAGGCGCTGAAGTTGTAAGAGAGATAACCACATACTGCGCCAACCATCCCGAAATCAAAGTCTTGACACTATTTGCTTTCAGTACTGAAAACTGGAAGCGTCCTAAACATGAAGTGGAATTTTTAATGAAATTGCTGGAGAGATACTTAAAAAAAGAGCTTTCCCTATATCAAAAAGAGGGAGTTAGGTTTGAAACCATAGGAGACATATCTCCCTTTAGCGCTTCTTTGAAAGAGAGGATTGAAATAACCAAGGAAAGCACAAAAAACAATGAAAAACTCATACAGGTTTTAGCTCTAAATTACGGAGGCAGAGACGAGATAGTAAGAGCGGCAAACAGAGCTTGTAAAGCCGGAGTAGTCCTAAGCGAAGACAATTTCGATCAGTTTCTTGACACATCCGGACTTGGAGAGGCTGACTTGATGATTAGAACCGGAGGAGAAATGAGACTTTCAAACTTTTTACTTTGGAGAGCCGCTTATGCAGAGCTTTTTTTTATAAAGACTTTGTGGCCGGATTTTACAAAAAAAGAGCTTGAAAATATAATAGACGAGTTTAAAAAAAGAGAGAGACGTTTCGGAGGGATATAGTTGAGCGGAACTGATACAATAATCTTAATATTCATAGCGATTATAGGCGCAAGCATAGGCTCTTTTCTTAACGTACTGATATATAGAACGCCAAGATATTTAAATATAGCCTACCCTTCTAGCCACTGTCCGCATTGTGGCAATAACTTAAAGTGGTATCACAATATACCAATCTTTTCTTGGATATTTTTACAAGGAAAATGCGCCTACTGCAAAGAGAAAATTTCTTTGAGATATCTTGTTGTAGAGTTATTAAGCGCTCTCATATTTTTACTAATTTTTCTCAAAAACGGGGTTAATTCATACTCTTTGTTACTCTCTTTAACATTTGCGTTGCTACTTGCGCTATCTTTGATAGATTTTGAGCATAAAGCGGTGCCCGACTCTATCAACTTAAGCGCCTTAACTCTATCTTTTTTTACTTCGCCGACTATTTTACAAAATTTTATAAACGCACTACTGCTAGCCGGAGCTTTCTCTCTTTTAAGATTTTACGTAAGCTACTACGTTTCCCTAAAAGAAGAGTTTTATTTAAAACGTAGATTAAAAAGAGCGCCTTGGCTAAAGAGCTATTTTCCTCAACCGGTAATGATAGAGGCTATGGGAGAAGGCGACATAATAGTTGCGGCAACCATAGGAGCCGTCTTAGGGATAGAACTATCAGTTATCGCTATATTTCTTTCGGCGTTTTTGGCTATTCCGGCTTCCGTTTTTCTTAAAGTGAGTAAAAAAGAGGCGCAACTGCCTTATATTCCTTTTTTGGCAATGGCCTTTTTTACGGTATATCTTTTTGACGAAAAATTCAACGCCCTTTTAGAGTGGTTTATCAATGGTTAGATTATCAAGATATCTAAACAAAAATTTTTCCACAATGTTTTTCTCACTTTTTATTCCGCTATTTTCCATAGCTTCACTTGTTTTTTTCGTCAAAATAGTCTCTATAACTTCCGTGATAAAAATCAATTTTTTCGAACTTATCCAACTATACCTTTATGTGTTGCCACAAATCCTATTTTATACAATTCCAATAGCCTTTTTCGCGTCCGCCGTTATGACTCTTTCCAAACTCTCTTACGATTATGAAATGGTAGTTATCTTCAGCCTAGGGATAAAACCGAACAAAATAGCCCATATTTTTGGGAAAACGGCTCTTTTAACAACCTTAACGCTGCTTATATTATCTATTGGAATCATACCTCAGGCTAAACAGATGTATAAAGGATTTATTATCTATAAAAAAGCGGAAGCTGTATTTAACATAAAACCTAGCGAATTTGGTCAAAAATTTGGAGACTGGCTGCTTTTTATAGGAGGAAAAAAGGGAGAAAACAGATTTGAAGATGTGGTTTTATACAATCAAAAAGTTATGAACAAAGAGAACTTCATCGTTGCGAAAGAGGCGCTGATAGTGTCAAATGAAGAGGGATTGAAATTTGTCTTGAAAAACGGTAGAGGATACACTTATGAAAAAGAAAAATTAACCGAAATAGAGTTCGACACTATGACGCTTAACGACTTAAGCGTGATCGAGGGAAAAAGATATAAAAACGTTATAGAGTACTGGTTTGAAAGCGTTACAAACAAAACTAGAGCTTTTGATTTGAGTATATTCACACTTGTTTCTCTATTTCCGGCCATTTCGGTCTTTTTTATTTTAGCCATCGGCATAATCAACCCCAGATATGAAAAAAATAGAACATACATTTGGATAATAGCTACTATTGTCTCTTTTTATACTTTATCTTTTGTTCTTTCAAAACAGTTTCCATTTTACGCTATCTTGTTCATATTACCTTTATGGATAGTAACGGGGTATATTTTATATTTTAAAAGAGTAAAAAAGAGGTATTAATGAGAGTCAAATCTATAATAGCTTATGACGGAAGCAGATTTTTCGGATTTCAATCTCAAAAACATACCCAAAAAACGGTTGCCGACACTTTACAAAAGGCGTTAAAGAGTCTGCAAATACATTCAAAAATCACAGCAAGCGGCAGAACCGATACGGGAGTTCACGCTACGGCTCAGGTGATCCATTTTGACTTGCCCTCTTACTGGAGTGATTTAGAGAAACTAAAACTCCATCTAAACCATAGGCTTTTCCCTTACATCAGAATCAAAAAAATAGCAAAAGTTTCAGAAGATTTTCATGCTAGATACAACGCAAAAAGAAGAGCTTACAGATATATCTTATGCGAACAAGAGCCAAACCCTTTTGAGTCCAATTATGTCACATTTGTTAAAAATATTGATTTCGAAAAGATAAAAGAAGCAATCACTCTCTTTGAGGGGAGATATGACTTTAAATATTTCCAAAAAAGCGGCAGCGATATAAAAAGTAGCGTAAGAGAAATATATAAAGCGAAACTTTATAAATATAAAGATTACAAAATTTTATACTTTGAAGCAAATGGATTTTTAAGAAGCCAGATAAGAATAATGGTAGATTTTTTGCTTAAAATCGGAAAAGGAAAAATAGGTCAAAAAGAGCTAAAAGAGCAGCTTTTATGCAAAAAGAAACACTCGACCTCTTTAGCTCCTCCTTACGGATTATATCTTTGCAAAGTTATTTACAATTAGCGGTTAGTTACACAAAAACAGCGCTCATATATCCGACCACCGTAGTCTCATCGCCGCTTGCGTCCGCACTGGTTCTATAATCGAGTATTCTAGGTTTAAGACCGAGTGTTTTAGCGGCCAATATGATCGCTTCTACCCCAATCTTTCCGCAAGCCTCGCAACCTTGATGAAGCATATCGATATTTAAGTCGTTTACCCCTTTCAAACAGAGCATATCAATCTTTTGAGCCTCTTTTAAAGAGTAGTAGTGGCTTAAATCAGTACTAATTACGATAGCGTTGTTTGGATCGTTTAAAACCTCTACACAGATTTTAGATAGAGCAAGAGGGTCTAAATCTCCGTAAACCAACTCTATCACGCTTGCGTTACCCATATAGTGCTTAATAAACGGCATCTGTACCTCGGTACTATGCTCGCTGTGAGCCTCTTTGACAAAATCTATATCAAACATAGACGAAAGATATGTTAAATACTCTTTGTCGATCTTTAAATCTCCGCATGGAGTCTCATAACTATCGAAAAAACTTCCGCTTATGCCGTTAAGATAAACTCTGTGACTTGGACCTATCACTACGACTCTCTTTGGGTTAGAGTTGGCAAGAACTCTATAGGCGATATTTGCAGTAAACCCGCTATAAATATATCCAGCGTGAGGAGATATTATAGCTTTTGGCTCAATATTCCAAACGTCGCTATCACTCAACGCTCTATCTAAAATTGCGTTAAAATTTCCTATCATCTCTTCTATATCGTTACAAGTAGCCGGATAAAAAGCTCCGGCCACGCTTGCCTCTCTTATCATCTTCGTTCCTTTTTTTGAAAAATTTTAACGATATAGCTTCGACTAAACCTCAAAATTTTCATCTATATCCAACGCCATCTTTATCTTTATTGTATATTTAAGATATAAAATAGTTTTTAGAGGCGTCCTTATATCAAAACTATCAGTTTATAAACAACACTTCTTTAGTATAATACAAAAAATTTTTTTATGCAAACCACCTTAAAGGCACCTTTTTGAGCGAAAAAAGCAGATTTGGCACACTAATAGCCGCAATATCGATTATAACTCTATATAGGTTTATAGTTCTTTACTTTTCAAATATCGATCTATATATGGATGAAGCATATTATTGGGGATGGTCCAGAAGTTTCGATTTTGGCTACTACTCAAAACCTCCTATGATCGCTTGGGTTATAGCTCTTTTTACTTCTATATGCGGCGATAGCGAAATATGTGTAAAACTGCCCGCTCTTATTTTTTATCCTATCACAACTCTTATAATCTACTTTATAGCAAAAGAGCTTTTTGACGAAAAGATCGCCTTTTGGAGCGGAATCGTCTTTATAACCCTGCCGGCAGTCTCGCTCTCGTCGATGATCATCTCTACAGACGTTGTTTTGCTTCTTTTTTGGTCTTTGACCCTTTTACTCTTTATAAAGGCTTTAAAAACCAACAAAGATATATACTGGATAACGGCTGGTTTAAGTGCTGGTTTTGGTCTTCTAAGCAAATATACAATGATTATTTTCGTTATCAGCGTATTTTTATATCTTATCTTTTCCAAAGAAAAGAGAAAATTTTTAAAAAATCCAAAACTTTATATGACTATGATTTTGGCAGCGCTTGTTTATATGCCAAATCTTATCTGGAATTACAGACACCATTTTGTAAGCTTTATGCATACAAAAGAGATAAGCGAGATAGATAGAGAGCTTTTTCATTTCGATAAGATGTTTGAGTTTTTGGGCGCTCAATTTGGAGTTTTTGGGCCAATTTTCTTTGCGGTTTTACTCTTTTTGATTTTCAAACCTTTTATGAAAGATGATAGATTTAGACTATTATACTCTTTTACGTTACCTTTTTTAGGCATCATCACTTTGCAAAGCTTTTTAAGCCGAGCGTTTGCTAATTGGGCGGCACCCACATATGTAGCGGCCACAATACTTGTTGCGGCATATCTTGTCTATAAAAACAGAGCCTCAGTTTTAAAGGCAGGTATCGCCGTAAATATAGTTTTGGCTCTTATAGTCTATCATTATCATACATTTGCAAACATTTTAAATATCGAACTAACCTCAAAAAACGATCCCTATAAAAGAGTTCTTGGATGGAGCGAACTTGCAAACGAAGTATCTAAAATCTTAAATGAGTATCCTAAGGCAAAGCTGCTCACAGATGATAGAGAGATTATGGCTCAGCTTATCTACTACATAAAACCTCACCCTTTTGATGCTGGTTTTTGGAATCCTCACAATAAACTTAGAAACCACTACGATCTAACTATTGATCTAAACAGATATAGAGGAGAAGATTTTATATTTGTTACTAAAAGATCATCTATACCTGACGTTATTTCAAGATTTGAAAAATCAAAAAAAATAGGAACAATTAAAATAAGACTTTATAAAGACTATGTAAGAGTGTACCATATCTATTATCTTCAAGGGTTTAAAGGGTATTAGTGTGGAGATAAAAAAGTTTGATATTTTTATGATAACTCTTTTTTTATTAATTGGGGCTCTTTTTTTGGCTTATCCTCAAATAGATTTAATAATAAGCTCATACTTTTATAATAATAGCGCAGGATTTTATCTTGCCAATGCTACTTTTGCAAAACTAATCTATAAGGCGACTATAATTGTTACGGCAGTTTTTTCCATCGCTCTTTTGGTTTTGTTTATTGCCGATACGGTTTTTAAAAAGGAGTTTTTAGGAATTAAAAAAAAGATTATCGCTTATCTTCTTATAACCCTTATATTGGGTCCGGGTCTTGTTGTAAATATTATTTTCAAAAACAACTGGGGTAGAGCCAGACCCGTGCAAATAGAGCAGTTCGGAGGAGAAAAAAAGTTTACGCCGCCTTTTATAAAAACAGACCAATGCGAAAAAAACTGCTCATTTACCAGCGGACATGCGGCAGCGGCGTTCTTTTTTATATCTTTAGTGCCCCTTTTTAGGGATAAAAAAACTAAGATTTTAGTCGCTTTAGCGGCAATCTCTTGGGGAGTCATTGTAGGTTTTGTTAGAATTTTACAAGGAGGACATTTTTTAAGCGATGTGATATTTAGCGCTTTTTTTGTCTATTTTACAGCAAGAGTAGTCTATTATTTTATATTTGAGAGAAAGAGATGAAATATTTAGTATTTTTTTTAACTATTTTAACAATTTTCGTATCTATCTTCTTTTTTGATAAAGATATAGCAATATTTTTTGAAAAGAATAGAGATTTAAGAGATTTTTTCGAAATCGTCACTTTTTTTGGAAGAGCCGAACTATACTTAATTCCCTCTTTATTAGTTTATCTAATATACCGTAAAAAAGAGACTATAAAAAGATACGCTTTTTTTGTTTTCTCAAGCGTAGCTTTATCCGGGATAGCAGTAAATATTTTGAAAATCATATTTGCGAGATATCGTCCAAAGATGCTCTTTAGCGAAAACCTATACGGCTTTAGCTGGTTTGATATAGGATACAACCTGGCTTCATTTCCTTCAGGTCATACCACGATAGCTTTCGCCGCTATGGTATCTCTATCTTTTGTCTGGTCAAAATTTAGATATATTTTCTTATCTATAGCCGCGCTTATCGGTTTTAGTCGAATTGTTTTAGGTGCCCATTACCTCAGTGATGTTTTAGCGGGAGCTCTTCTTGGAAGTATTACTTCTTATATAATTTATAAAAAACTTTTCAGGAACAATCATGGGTAAAATTTTAAAATACAAAGATTTTTTGCTAGCTCTAGCCATATTTTTGAGTTTTTTTGCAACGCTGTCTTTTGCTCCGCTTTTTGATCTAGACGAGGGAGCTTTTAGCGAAGCAACTAGAGAGATGCTACAAAACGGCAACTTCATCACAACTTACTTAAACGGGGAGCTAAGATTCGACAAGCCTATCTTAATCTACTGGCTACAAGCTATTAGCGTTAAGTTATTTGGACTAAACGAGTTCGCTTTTAGACTCCCTTCGGCAATTGCGGCAACTTTTTGGGCGCTCGGAATCTACTGGTTCGCAAGAAGATATTTTGAGGAACAAATCGCGTTTTTGGCAACTTTTTTTATGATAACCTCTTTACAGATTACCGTTATCGCAAAAGCGGCCATCGCCGATGCGCTTTTAAATATGTTCATAGCTTATTCTATGTTTTTTGTCTATCTCTATCTAGATAAAAAAGATAAAAAGTATCTTTATCTAGCTTTTGGAGCCATAGGTTTTGGAGTTTTGACAAAAGGACCTGTGGCTATCTTAATACCTCTTGCGGTAACTTTTATATATCTCTTAATAAAAAAAGAGCTAAAACTCTTTTTTAAAACCGTTCTAAATCCCATTGGACTGATTATATTTTCAGCTATCGCCCTACCATGGTACATTTTAGAGTATATGGATCAGGGAATGAAGTTTATCGAAGGATTTTTTTTAAAACACAATATTTCCCGTTTCAAAACATCTTTTGAAGGACACGGGGGTTCGCTTTTTTATTACGTTCCGGTAGTGCTAGCGGGTATTTTACCCTACACGACTCTCTTTTTAAAAGCGATATCGAAAGTAAAAACTTGGTTTAGAAACGATCTTTATCTTTTTTTTGCAATATGGTTTTTATTCGTTTTTCTTTTCTTCTCCTTTTCCGGCACCAAACTCCCCCATTATGTGATTTACGGCTATACGCCGCTCTTTTTTATAATGGCTATCTATCTTAAAGATATCAAAAACGATCTTTTATATATGCTTCCGGCTCTAATCCTTTTTTTAATACTTCTTTTCTTACCGGAAATCGCGCTTGCTGTTAAAGATAACGTAAAAGACGAGTTTGCAAAAGAGATCATTAAAGAATCACCAGCATATTTCACGCTAACTTACAGGCTGTTTTTCGGTTTTTCTATCATTTTTTTGATATACCTTAGCTTTAATAAACATTTTGATAAAATTACAAAATCGGTATCATTAGGTTTTTTGTCAGTTATAGCCATAAACTTTTTCGTAATACCTACATACGGCAAAATAGCTCAGCTTCCTATAAAAGAAGCCGCGCTAATAGCTAAAAAGTACGATTACGACGTAGTTATGTATAAACTAAATACGCCTAGTTTCATTCTCTATAGCGAAAAATTCGTAAAAAAAAGAGCGCCTAAATCTGGCGATATAGTATTAACTAAAATAACCGCGTTAAAAAATATAAAAAAATACAAAATTCTATATAAAAAGAACGGAATTGCATTAATAAAGGTTGAAAAATGAAAAAACTATCTGTTGTTATACCCGTAATGAACGAAGAAGAAAATATAAAACCCCTATTTAAAGCTTTAAGAGAGGCTCTTAAAGGAATCGATTATGAACTTATCTTCGTTGACGACGGCTCTAGCGACAAAACGGTAGAAAAAATAAAAGAAGAAGCGGACGAAAGAACGAAACTTATAGTCTTCAACAGAAACTTCGGTCAAACTACTGCGATGGCAGCAGGAATTGACGCTGCTGAAGGAGAGCTTATAGCCACTATTGACGGAGATTTGCAAAACGATCCTAGAGATATCCCCATAATGATGCAAAAACTAGAAAAAGAAGGCTGGGACGTGGTCGCCGGGATCAGAGCAAAAAGACAAGATGGGCTTGTTCTTAGAAAAATCCCTAGCAAAATAGCAAACTGGAT
>JALWIX010000082.1 GCA_027082175.1 Campylobacterales bacterium | reverse complement strand
ATATCTATGAAAATAGTTTAAAAAGAAAAAATCTCTTTATCGAAGGATTATTGCAAAGCGCAATGTTCATTTTTGCCGGAATGATTTTTTATTTTATCAACAAAGAACAGAAAATAGAGAGCGAACTAAAAAGAATGGCCGAATATGATTTCTTAACCGGTCTTCCTAATAGGTACAAACTTTTAAAAGAGCTAAAACAGATACGAAAAGCTAAAGATAAGTCATACTATATAATCAGGTTTGATATAGATGGTTTTGCTTATATTAACGAAAAGTTTGGAACCGCTATAGGTGATAGAGTTTTAAAGTTTTTTACCGAGATATTAGATAAACATTGTCCTAAAAAAGCGTATAGAGTAACATCGGATGAGTTTGTGGCGTTATGTCAAACCGAAAAAAAAGAGGATGTCATAAGGTTTTTTAGGAGATTAAATAACGATATAAAAAGATATTCTCCATACTACTTTACTATTAGCGCGGGAGCATATAAACTTACGGAAGATTTTGATATAGAAAAGTTAAACTATTATCTTCATTCTGCGATATATAGCGCTAAAAAAAGAGGAGGGGATAATCTTGTCTTTTATAACGAAAACGATATCTATATAAAAGAGTATAGATATTTTTCCAATATAGGAACCGAAATAAAAAAAGAGATAGAAGAGTCCATAAAAGAGGATAGATTCGTATTATGTTTCCAACCTATATGGAACATAAAGGATAGAAAGATTGTAAAATACGAGGTTTTGGTTAGGTTGCAAAAAAACAATACGATTATTCCTCCCGTAGATTTTATAGAACTTGCTGAAAAGTTCAATCTTATAGGCAAGATTACAAGAATTGTTATAAAAAAAGCTTTTAAAGTTTTTGAAGAAAAAAAAGTTCCTATCTCGATCAACCTTTCCGCTTTGGATATACTTGACGAAACTCTTGTGGATTTTATAATCCAACAAAGTAGAAATTTTAAAGTTGAAAATAGATTTATAACTTTTGAAGTTACCGAAACTGCCGTGGTAAATGATATTGATAAAGGAATAGGTTTTATTAGAGAGCTTAGAAAGTATGGATTTAAGTTTGCAATTGACGATTTTGGTGTCGGTTATAGCTCATTAAAGTATATTTATGATATGCCTGCCGATTATATTAAAATAGACGGTTCTTTTATAAGGAAACTTGATAAAGACGAAAATATGAAAGAGTTCGTAAAAAATATAAATACGATTATCAAAAGCTCTAACAAACTTTCAATTGCCGAATACGTGGAAAGCGAGAAGATATTGAAGATTCTTGAAGAGATTGGCATAGATTATGCGCAGGGCTATTTTATAGGCAAACCATCTTCTACCATATAAGATTAGACAAAAAACTCTTTTAAATCTTATCTTGTTATAATTTTAAAAAAAACAAAGGCACTCAATGATAAAAAAACAAAAAGAGTATAAAGAGGCTGTCGAAACCTTGAAAAAATGGGCATATGCTTATTATGTTTTGGATAATCCTTTAGTGCCCGATGAAGTTTACGATAAATTGTATCGAGAAGTGGAGGAGTATGAAAAAACCCATCCGGATAAAATTGATCCCACATCTCCAACCCAAAGAGTAGGAGCCGAGCCCGCAAAAGAGTTCAAAAAAGTAAAACATCTTACGAAAATGTGGAGTATGGAGGATGTTTTTAATGAAAACGAACTAAACGAGTGGATAAAAAGAGTCTATAAAAATGCGCAGACAGAGGAAATTGACTTTTATATAGAGCCTAAATTTGACGGAGCAAGTTTAAACCTTATTTACGAAAACGGCCTTTTAAAAAGCGCGGCAACTAGGGGCGATGGGGAAATAGGCGAAGATGTGACGGCAAACGCGAAAACGATAGCTTCTATTCCTTTGGGGATAGATTATAAAGAAGTGATTGAGATAAGAGGCGAAGTGGTAATAAGAAAAGACGATTTTGAAAAACTAAATCAAGAGAGAGTCAAAAAAGGCGAAACTCCCTTCGCCAATCCCAGAAACGCGGCTGCGGGAAGTCTTAGACAGCTTGATCCAAAAATAACCGCGAAAAGAAAGCTTTTTTTCTATCCTTGGGGAGTAGGATACAATACGCTAAACTATCAAAATTTGAAAGATTTAATGGATTTTGTTTACTCTCTCGGATTTATAAAACCTTTCAAAAGAGCCGTCTGTAAAAATCTTGACGAGATAGAGAAAATATACGAAGAGTTTAGAGTCATTAGAGACGATTTGCCCGTAATGCTTGACGGAATGGTTATTAAGGTAAATCAAATCGAAGTTCAAAACAGACTAGGTTATACGGTTAAATATCCAAGATGGATGGTTGCTTACAAATTTCCGGCCATTGAAAAGATGACGACAGTTTTAGACGTAATTGCGCAAGTTGGAAGAACAGGAGTAATTACTCCCGTAGCTATTGTTGAACCTGTGGAGATAGAAGGCGTGATTGTAGAGCGGGCAACGTTGCATAACTACTCTGAGATAGAGAAAAAAGACCTCAGAATCAAAGATAAAGTTATTATCATAAGAAGCGGCGACGTAATCCCGGAGATAACTAAAGTTTTAAAAGAGTATAGAACCGGTAATGAGAAAAAAGTTGAAAGACCTAAAAATTGTCCCGTATGCCAAGAGCCCGTACTGGATGAAGGAATACTTATAAAATGCCAAAACCTAAGTTGTCCAGCGCGTGTGGTAAACTCTATAATCTATTTTGCCTCAAAGCAGTGTTTGGATATAGAGGGGCTGGGAGAAAATACGGTTAAACTTTTATATAAAGAGGGATTAGTAAAGGATATAATCGACATTTTCTATCTAAAGAAAGAGGAGCTTCTCAAACTTCCTGGTTTTGCGGAAAAAAAAGCCGAAAATCTTCTCAAAGCGATAGAAAAAGTTAAAGGCATAGAGTGTTGGAGGTTTGTAAACGCTTTGGGAATAGAGCATATAGGAGAAGTGGCAAGTAAAAAGCTTTGTGAAAAGTTTGGTTTGGATTGG
>JALWIX010000081.1 GCA_027082175.1 Campylobacterales bacterium | reverse complement strand
TTTTATTGCAAAAAAGAAGGTCTTTTTGACAATTCCTAAAATTTAGCCATTCGTCTAAATCTTTTTTTATATGCTTTGATTTTATCATAACTACTCTTGTTTTATTTCCTTTTCCAGTGATTTTTAAAAGATATATGTCACCATCTTGGATAATATCTTTGATTTTTAGGTTTGTCGCTTCTGAAACTCTTATACCCGTATATAAAATGGTTTTTATCAAAGCTCTGTTTCTTGCCGCGACTTCTTGTCTAAAAGGGTAGACGTCAATAGCTTTTATAAATCTTGATATCTCTTCTTCGGTTAAATATACGGGAAGTTTTTGACCGGCTTTTCCTTTAAGTCCTCCCCAATTTTTTAACTCAATACCAAAAACGTGAGAACTTCCATCATCCTCAAGATTTTGTTTATCTATATATGAGAAAAAGTTTATCATAGCTATTCGATGATTTTTTTTAGAAGCATCGCTAAGTCCTCCTGTCGAAGAGGTTAAAAAATCGATAATCATCTCTTCGTCTATCTCTTTCATTGAAGCAAGCCCTAATTTGGTAAGATAATCGTAAAGCTTTTCAAGAGGTTTATAGTATGTGTTTATTCCGATTAAACCTGCGTTTCTTGCTTTTTTAACAAGAGCGGATAGCTCATTTATGGAAGATGTCCCTTTTACTAATGAGTTGATAACTTCAGCAACGCTATTTTTGTCTTTTACAAGACGATTTGATAGAGTCGTAAGTTTATATCTTATAAATCTCTCTATCCAAAAAAGAAGCGTCTTTTCAAAATTATCCTTGAAATCTAAAGGATACCTCATTTATCGCCTTGAAATTTTTGTATTGATAATATCACAATAAGAGTATAGCAAATTATCTATTAATTCCATTTTTATATATTTTAGTATTGAAAACTATAATTTTCAAACTTTTTTATTTACACTGCTCTGTGACAAATTTTATAAAAAATGGTTAAGTTAACATATGTTAATATTCCACTAAAGACAAAGTGAACAAATGTTAACTGTCTATTAAAACAATATTAACACTTGTTAATAACAATAGAATATTGAATGAACAAGCGTTAATCAAATGAGAGGAAGATGCCATGCAATCGAACTTTTCTAAAAGTAACGGTGAAAAAAGCACCAAAGAAAAGATTTTAGACGCCTCAATCGAGCTTATTTCGCTTTACGGATATAAAGGAGCTTCAGTAAGAAAGATAGCAAAGGCCGTAGGTATAAGAGAGAGCGCAATTTACAACCATTTTAAAAATAAAGAAGAGATTTTTAAAGAGATTATGAAAAATCTCTTCTCCTCCCCCTTTGCTGATTTTTTCGAAAAAAAACCGGTAAGCGAAAGCGCAAAAAGAGGAAAAAGGTTCTTATCAGAATATGCAGCGTCAATAAAACTAATCACTTTTGATGTAAAAAATGAGAAATTTTTTAAAATTATCTTGCTTGAGCTTATGCAAAATAGTGAAGTTAGAGAGCTTTTTTTGAAATATTTTTACCAAGACAATATCAAAAAGCTCTCAGAAGCTTTTTTTGTAATGATGCAAGAGGGTCTAATAAAACATTCCGATCCTATGTTAATGGCTCAAGAGTTTTTTGCGCCTCTGTTTTATTATAGATTGCATGTTACTCTTTTGAGGCTTGACAACAAACCGACTACCTTGCTTTCCACTATATTTGAAAAGCATGTTGATTTTTTTTGGGAAAGTATAGCTTTAAATTGAGGTTTTATAGGAAACATCTTTCTTTATTAGCAACAAGAAACGCTTTTAAAACTTTTTTCCCTTTTTCATTTAAAATAAACTTTTCTTCATAGTAAATAATATTAAAATCCAAAAAAGCTCTGAGCAGTTCATTTTTTTCTAAAAGATAGTTTCTGTTCATATTTTCTTCATTTTTTTGCGAATATACAAAAGTTTCATATATCAAAATCCCATCTTCTTTTAATCCTCTTTTCATTTTTTCAAAAATATTCCTATTTAAAAAGTTGATACACAAAATAAGTCCGTAAAGATTTTCTTTGATTGAATAGTTGTCTAAATCAGCTTCAATAGTATTGATATTTTTATATCCTTTTATTTTATTCAAAGCGACATCGGAAATATCTACCGCATCTACATAAAATCCTTTAGAAGCTAAAAACTTACTATTTCGCCCTATTCCGCAAGCTAGGTCCAACGCTTTTTTTTCTTTGACTAAATGGTAAAACTTTTTTATGATTTCAGATGGATTTGCGTTATATTTTTGAGTTTGATATTTTTCGTTCCATTTTATTTTATCTTCTGTCACTCTTTTCCCTCTTCTATCAATTTTATAAGATTTTTATAATGCTCCATATTCTTGAAACTTTTTTCTAATCTCCATCTAATCACAAATTCAACAATTTTGTCTAAAAGTTTTTTATCTACCTTTTCCGCTCTGCCAAAATATTTAAGGTTGATATTTTTCATTTTATTTACATCGTTTTTATATATTGCTATTATCTGTATATATTTTCCTTCTTTAATTTTTCCAAAGTCGTTTTCGTTCAAAGAGATACCGCTTAGATTCATAGCTTTGAAATTAAAAAGTTTTTCAAAATCTTCTACTTTTTCTTTGATCTCAAGTTCTACGTAAAGTTTTTTTAGCTTTTCTATATTGTTTTTTCTAAGAATCTCATAACTAACAATCTTTTCTGTCAATCTTTTTAATCGCTCAATTTTAGAGTCCATTTTCACTCCTAAAACAAGTACATATTAAATAATATCATAAATATCTTTAATAATGTTTTAGTTATAATTACCCAAAAAATTTAAAAGGGTTTGTATGGATTTTTTAAAAATTGATGGAGGCAAAAAACTTTTTGGAAAAGTAAAAATCTCAGGGGCCAAAAACGCAGCCCTTCCTTTAATAGCCTCAACAATTTTAGCAAAAAATAGCGTAGAAATTTCCAATCTTCCAAATGTTAAAGATATTAGAACTCTTTTAAATCTTTTGGAGATACTTGGCGCTCAATATAGTTTTGAAAAAAATAGGGCAATTATAGATACCAATACAATAAACAGTACAACGGCCATTTACGATATAGTTAGAACTATGAGAGCCTCTATATTGGTTTTGGGTCCTCTTTTAGCAAGATTTGGTCATTGCGAAGTCTCTTTGCCCGGCGGATGCGCCATAGGACAAAGACCTATAGACCTTCATCTAAAAGCATTGGAGAGTATGGGGGCTTCTATAGAGATAAAAAACGGCTATGTCATTACCAAAGCCAAAAACGGACTAAAAGGCGCTCATATAATATTTGATAAAGTTACGGTAACAGGAACGGAAAATATTGTAATGGCCGCAGCTTTGGCAAAAGGCGAGACAACTATCGTAAATGCCGCAAAAGAGCCGGAAGTTGCGCAACTTTGTGAAGTTTTAAAAGATGCCGGCGTTGAGATTGAAGGGATTGGAACAGATGAGATAAGAATCAAAGGTACCGAAGGAGAACTTTTATCTTTTAATGGTATTAAAGTTATTCCAGATCGTATAGAAGCGGGAACTTATCTGTGCGCTGGAGCCATAACCAACTCTGAAATTACCGTTGAGGACGTTGAACCTTCCCATATGGATGCGATTATTACAAAATTGAATCAGATGGGATACGATTTAAACATAAAGAAAAGAGAAATTACAATAAAACCTGCCCAAAAAATCAAACCCGTTGAGATAATAACTTCAGAATATCCAGGTTTTCCGACAGATATGCAAGCTCAATTTATGGCTTTGGCTCTAAAAGCAGAAGGAGTATCTATCATAGAAGAGAGACTTTTTGAAAATAGGTTTATGCATGTTAGCGAACTTATGAGATTTGGCGCAAATATTCATCTAAAAGGAAATACCGCTACCGTAAATGGACCAACTGAACTTTTTGGCGCCGACGTTATGGCCACAGATCTTAGAGCAAGCAGCGCCTTGGTTTTAGCAGGTCTTACCGCAAAAGGAACGACAAAGGTACACAGAATTTATCATCTAGATAGAGGATATGAAGCATTGGAGAAAAAATTAAAAACTCTCGGAGCCGATATAGAGAGACTCAAAGAGTAGGCTACCCTACTCTTCATCATCAAATATAATAATTTCATAATTGTTTTTTCTAGCCACTACCGCTCTATTTTTAGGAACATATCCTTGAGCTTTACATTCGGCAAGCTCCTCTTTTAACTCCTCTATCTCTCTTTCCATTTCATTTATCTGATCTTTAAGTCTTAAAATGATATCAACTCCTGCTAAGTTTACTCCAAGCTCTCTAGTAAGTCTTAAAATCATTTTGATTCTATCTATGTCTCTTTGAGAGTAGAGTCTCATTTTTCCTTCGGTTCTTGAAGGGGTTATTAAACCTTCTCTTTCGTACTGTCTCAAAGTTTGTGGATGAATTTTTAAAACTTTAGCTACGACGCTTATCAAAAAAACAGGCTCGTCATATCCGTACATTATTCACCTCCGGGAAGTTTCTCTTCCATTATTTTAGCAAGCTCTGGTTCTAACTCTTCTACTTTCGGTAAAATAATATTAGCTCTTAAGTATAGGTCCCCTTTCATTTTTGTTTTTCTATTTAGCGCGCCAAGACCCTTGACGCGAAATTTCTGACCGCATTTTGTATTTTTAGGAACTTTCAAAGTGATCTCTTTTTCAAGAGTATTGACTTTTACTTTGCCACCGAACATAGCGGTTTTTAAAGGTATATCTATAGTTTTATAAAGATTGTCTCCTTCTCTTTCGTACTCAGGGTCAGAAGCCACCTCCACTTTGAGAAGCAAATCTCCTCTTTTTCCTTGAAAACTCTTGCCCTTCCCTCTTATTCTTAACGTGTCTCCATTCTTAACGCCAGGCGGTATTCTAACATCAAATGTTTCACCGTTTACGGTGATAGAATGAGTTCCGCCTAATACCGCCGTTCTAAAAGGTATGGTGATTTTAGCGTGCAGATCAAGATCAGGCGTGGCAAAATCTTCAAAACCTCCAAAACCGCCAAAACCACCCGCTCTACTTTCAAAACCTCCAAAACCCCCGCCGAAAATAGATCTTAATATCTCATCTAAATCGACTCCGCCTTGAAAATTTTGTTGAGCAAAATCGTGGAAGTTTTGCCCTCCGAACATTGCATCGCCGTATTGATCATATTGCTTTCTTTTTTCTGGATCGCTTAAAATTTCATATGCGGCGTTTATCTCTTTAAATTTTTCTTCCGCGTCGGGAGATTTGTTGATATCGGGATGATATTTTCTAGCAAGTTTTCTATATGCTTTTTTAATCTCATCTTGCGTCGCATCAGGGCTTACTCCCAATGTTTCATATAGACTCTTATTCACTGAAGCCCTCCTGTGTAATATTTTTTATGGTAATTATATCATAAAAGTTTAGTCATAGTCAATCAACTTTTATAAAAATATACCCAAGCTTTGTATAATCTACTTTTTGTAATCACTGGCCATTTTTTTCTAATATATTCATACTTTCCAATATTGTATATAGTGGCATCTTCATATCTATCGAGAACTTTAAAGAGTCTTTTTGGATTTTCGACTCTATAAAGCTCTCCGTATACTTTATCTTTTTTAAAAAAAGATTTTCTTATCCCGGGATACCAGCTTATCTGGTACTTTTTACCCCTAATATATCCTTCTCCTATATAAACGGCATTTTTTCTCAAAAATTTAGCAAAGGGGTTGTTAAACTCCCTTTGCAATGTTCCGTATACAAAAAGATACTCATTTTTCATCTCTATTTTTCTAAGGCTTTGGACAAGACTGTGTTTAGGCTTTTCGCAAATTTTGAAACATCATCTATCTCCATGCCCTCTAAGACTCTAGCTTCGTTATAGATTATCTCAGCTACTTCGTTTGCTAAAGAGTAGTCATTTTTTAAAACCATCTTCGTAAACACTTCATGCTCAGGATTGATCTCAAGAACCGCTTTAGGCTCTTTAGCATCGAAGTGTCCCATCTGTTTTAACATAATGTATGTTTGAAACTCAGGATCATCTTTGTCGAAAACTAGACAAGCTGGATTATCTACTAATCTAGAAGTGACTCTTACATCTTTTACTCTCTCTTCCAAAGGTTTTTTTATAGCCTCTATCAAATCTTTATATTTTTTGTTATCTATTTTTGAGCTTTCAAAATCTTCATCAACTTCTGTCGAAGAGATAGATTTTAATTTTTTCTCTTTGTACTCTGTTATTGATGGTATAACGAAACTATCTATTTCATCATTAAAAAGTATTACTTCCATATCTTCTTTTTTGAATCTATCAAGCAAAGGAGAATCTTTTAGCTCTTTTTCCCCTATGAGATAGTAAATAGATTTTTGATTCTCTTTCATATTTTTAATATATGTTTCAAAATCGATATATTCGTCGCTTTTTGACGTTTTAAACAGCAATAAATCCAACAGAGTTTCTCTATTTTCAAAATCGCTTGCTAGACCCTCTTTTATAACTTTTCCAAACAGTTCCCAAAATTTTACATATTTTTCTCTATCTTGATTTTTTAGTTTTTTTAGTTCTGAAAGTATCTTTTTAACTGAAGATTTTTTGATTTTCGCCAATACGGTATTATGTTGTAGCATCTCTCTGCTAACATTTAAAGGAAGATCTTCGGAATCTATAATACCTCTAATAAATCTTAAATAAACGGGCAACAACTCCTTATCGTCCATAATAAATACATTTTTTACGTAAAGTTTGACTCCAGGTTCATAATCGGCTCTAAAAAGGTCTATTGGTCTTACCGAGGGGATATAAAAGAGCGTAGTGTATTCTAACGTTCCTTCGGCTTTTGTATGTATCCAATAAAGAGGATCGTTGTTGTCGTGAGATATTGTTTTGTAAAACTCTTTATACTCTTCCTCTTTAATTTCGTTTTTTGAAAGTTTCCACAATGCGCTTGCTCTGTTGATTTGCTCCTCTTTGTCGCCAACTTTCAAAAAGATTTTGTATGGGATGTGATCGCTGTATTTTTTTACGATCTCTTTGATTTTGTATTCGTTTAAAAACTCTTCGCTATCTTTTTTGATATAGAGTATCACATCGGTTCCTTGAGACTCTCTTATTGCCTCATCTATCTCAAACTCATCTTCCGCGCTGCTTCTCCATATCCAAGCTTTTTCGTCGCCTGCCTTTTTGCTAACCACTTCAACTCTATCGGCAACCATAAACGCGCTATAAAACCCTACTCCAAACTGCCCTATTAGCTGGGCGTCTTTTTTGATGTCACCGCTTAATTTTTCCAAAAAACTTTTTGTTCCGCTTTTCGCTATAGTTCCTAAGTTTTCAACAAGTTCTACTTCATCCATACCTATTCCGTTATCGCTTATAATAAGCCTTTTTTCAATTTCATCTAATGTTATTGTGATTTTAGGATCAAAAACGAATCCTCTATACTTTTCGTCAGTCAACGTCAAAAGATGAAGTTTGTCTAGAGCATCCGCAGCGTTTGATATCAGCTCTCTTAAAAAAATCTCTTTGTTTGAGTAAAGAGAGTGGATCATTAGATGGAGTAGCTTTGTAACCTCGGCATTAAAAGTATGTTTTGCCATAACTCCTCCTTTAAGTTTTTTTGAAATTGTATCAAATTTAGTCGACTAATATCAAGATTATTTAGTATATTTTAGTAAATAGATTTAAAAATATTAAAATATTTATAACATTTTCTTTTTTTGATATAATTATTCAGAGTTTAAAAAGGGGATTGAGATGTCTTTTAATATTAATATAGATGAAGTATTTGAAAAAATAAAAGTTCCTTTTCAAAAAGAGTTTTTCAGAGCAAAAAGATATGATATACCTTTAACTTTATTAGTTATGAAGATTGAAGAGAAAGATTTTTTGGAACATTTTAGAAAATCGGATTATCTTTTTCATCTCCAAGACGATATATATATAGTTTCTGCGCTTTTTACTAATTATGACGAAGGCTTAAATATGGTAAAAAGATTAAAAAGAGAGTATGAGTTTGAGTATGGAAAAGATTTGCCTATATTTAATATTACCTATCAAAACAGCTATCCTGTGCCAGATAAAAAGATGTTAGAAAATATACTGAAAGCTTTTTACGAAGTCTCAAAAAAATAGTCTATTTTGAAAAGACCATTTTTTCTAAGATTTTGATAGTTTGATGAAGATCATTTTTAAAAAAATTCTCTTTTTCAAAATGTTTTATAAGATTTTTCTCGTTTTTATTTAACGAAAACTCTTTTTTGGTATAAAGTTTTGCTAAAAACCAAAAAGCCAAAAACTCTTCTGAATATCTGTTTAAAACATTTTTTGAAAACTCCTCAAAATCCTCATAACCGCTATATTGAAACTCATCGATTATGATTTTTAAAAGATTGTTTAATTTTCTCAAAGGAACAGCCCAGTATATCAATCTAGCACTTCTTTTTCCTTTCGTATATTCTCCGCCGATATAGAGTCTAACACCTCTTTCAACCTCTCCAAAAAGATTTGTTCTAATGCCAACAAAACCTATATCTGCTAAGATATGTCTACCGCAACCTTTAAGACATCCGCTGTATCCTATTTTAATATTTAAGGCGTTTATCTTTTCTAGTATAAGTTTGTCAGCCTCTTTTTTTGTATCAAAAAGTGAATATATACAGTATCTGCTTCCTGCGCAAGTTATAATATTTTGGTTTTGAGATAAGGAAGAGATTGGGAATTTTAGCTCTTTTAATCCTATAATATATAGATTTTGATCTATGCCAACTCTTATTTCGCTACCGCTACTTTGAGCGAAATCTACTATTTGTCCAAAAGTTTCGATATCTATCTCCCCATAACGACTTTTAAATCTATATGCGAAAGTTTCGTTTTTTAGTTCGAACCAATCGCCCACTTTTTTATATTTTTCGCAAATAAGCTCCCCAGCGTTTTCAAACTCTTTGTTGTAAAACTCTTTTATCTTCTTTTTAAAACCGTCTATGCCAATATCTTGTATTAGATGGTATAGCCTCGCTTTGGTTCTGTTTTCTCTGAATCCATATTTTTTATATGCTTTTATAATTGCCTCAAATAGTTTAACAACCTCCTCTTTTATTACGAAGATATCCGCATTTTTAGCAATAGCGAGATTTTTACCTCCTAGGAAGAGATTAAAACCGACTTTGTTATCTTTTTTCGCCAAAGCAAAATAGCAATCATTGCCAAAAAAAGAGGAGATATTTTTTGAGTTCGCGCTTATTGCAGTATTGAATTTTCTTGGGATCATTCCTACAAAATCGGGATTTTTAAAAAAAAGTTTTTGCATCCGTAAAATCAAGGGATATACTTCAAAGTAACTATTCTTCCCTACTCCGTCAAGCGGATCGGCGACGATGTTTCTAAAGTTGTCCGTAAGTGTCTGCCAAGATGAAATATGCTCAATTTCCAGATTTTTGTGGATATGCAAAACAGATTCAAAATCAAGATTGTGCAGCTCTATCTGAGCCCTAGCAGTTAGTAAGATTTTAGCATCGAATTTTTTTGCGTAAAAAAGGATTTTTTTTAATTTTTCAAGTTCAATTCTGCCAGCCGTTATACGTAGGCGTAGCATAAATTTTTGGGGTTCTAGTTTTGTATTGTAAATACCAAAATTTTTAAGATAAAACCTATCTGCTTCGCTTAGATTGTTTGGGTTTAGAGAATCTAGCTGTTTGTAATAATCAAAAGGTTTTAACCTTAACTTTAATTTCTCGATTTTGTTTAATTTCATACTTTATACCGTTTGTTCAATATTTTTTTGAAATTATATCAATAATTGAAAAAAGATACTCATTTTGTTATACTTCAGAAAAACTAAAGAATAAGGTTTTAAATGAAGCCAAAAGAGAGATATAAAAAACTAAAAGAGCATTTGACTTGGGAAAATCCCGTTCTCGTAGAAGTTATAAATGAGTATGAAGAACTTGATAAAATAGCGAAAAAACTCGGTTTCTTGAGCGAAAACAAAACTTTTACCGAAGAGATCTCTTGGTGGCCTTTGATCTCTGTATTGGGAACTTTTTCAGCGGGTAAATCTAGTTTTATAAACGAATATCTAAATATAAAAATCCAAGCGACGGGAAACCAGGCTGTGGATGACAAATTTACCGTAATTTGTTACTCTAAAAATAGCGATGTTGTAACTTTACCGGGAATAGCTCTTGATGCGGATCCGAGATTTCCTTTTTATAATATTTCAAAAGAGATAGAAAAAATCGATAAGACAGAAACAAGTATAAATAGGTACTTACAACTAAAAGCTGTAAATTCGGAGCAAATTAAAGGGAAGATTTTTATAGACTCTCCAGGTTTTGATGCTGATGTTCAAAGAGACGAAACTCTAAAAATCACTAGACATATCATCGATATTTCCGATCTGGTTTTAATCTTTTTTGACGCTAGACATCCAGAACCAGGAGCTATGAGGGATACGCTAAGTCATCTTGTGGAGGTGGCGAAAAACCATAAAGACGCAGATAAGATTTTATATATCCTAAACCAGATTGATACTTGCGCAAAAGAGGATAATTTAGAAGATATTATAGGGGCTTGGCAAAGGGCTCTTTCTCAAAAAGGGATAGTAAGCGGAAAATTTTACGCTATTTATAACGAGAGTGCGGCAAAAATAGAAAACGAAGAACAAAAAGTAAGATTAAAGAAGAAAAAAGATGATGATTTAAAAGAGATTTTGGAAAAAATAGACAAAGTGCTAATTGATAGAGCGTACAGAATAGTAAAAAATATAAAAACGAAATCTAATGAGATTTTAGAAAATTTGCCGCTTTTAAAAGAGAGTTTAAGCAGGTTTAGAACTAAACTATTGATTGTAGATATCTCAATGATTATACTTTTTAGCCTAATAGTTTTATATGTAAATAGTTTAGGCGTATCTACATATGCGGTTTACGGCCTAACACTATTTTTGATGATAGTTTTTATGTTTTTGCATTTTAAAGCAAAAAGTTTTATAGCAAAATTATTGGCAAAAAAAATAGAAAATAGCTTTTTAAAATCGGCTTTCTCTTTTCAAACAAAATGGTATAAACCATATCTTTTTGCGCCATCTAAGGCAACAAATAAAAAGGTTATAAATCATTTACAAAATCTTGTAGATAGAACAAAAATCTTTATTCAAAAGCTAAATGATCAGTTTATAACTCTTCAACATAAAAAAGAGGATATGTAAATATTTAGAAACGTCAACTTTTATTTTTTATCGGCATCAACCATAATATATAGCTCTACCCTGCTGTTTCTTCTTTGAAGCATAGGGTGTTTCCATTTATATAAAGGCCTAGTGTCTCCGTAACCCGTTACTGCAATTAAAGATGGATCGATGCCTTTGTATATTAAATATTCGGCTACTGTGGCGGCTCTCTTAATTGAAAGGTCCCAGGAGTCTTTTACTCCTTTGATTTTCTTATTTGGAGTTGACTCTGAAGTGTGTCCAGCTATTTTTAGTTTTATCTTCTTTTGTTTTAAATCTTTTTGAATAACTTTCAAAGTTTCCGCTATTTCGTTGAGCGCTCTTTTCGCTTTTGGAGTTAGTTTATAAGAGTTGGGCTCAAAAAAAACGTCATCGAACATCCTTATAAGAGCATACTCTTTTGTCGCGACTATCTGATACGATGAAATTGGCAGAAGCTTCTTTATCCTTTTTTTTATCTTTAAAACCACGTCTGTCGAAAAGGGCACTATAGGAGGCATTATTGCCGACTGGTCCGGTACAAATTTCGGATTTTCACCTTGAAAATAAGATATAAATTTCATGGCTTTTGTTATATCTACGGTACTCATAGCGTAAAGGAGTATAAAAAAAGTTAAAAGTAGCGACATAAGATCGCTAAAACTAACCAGCCAGCCGGGGATACTTTTACACTCCTCTTTTTTTCTTTTTGCCATTATTTATCCTTAAACAGACAGGTCTATTACAAACTCTATTCTTCTGTTTTTTGCCCTATCAGCCGGCGTATCGTTAGGAGCAATAGGCTCAAACTCTCCTCTTCCTTCGGCAGCCAAAGCTTTTTTGTCGTATCCGCATTTTAAAAAAAGTCTTAATATATTTGTAGCCCTTGCGGCAGATAATTCAAGATTGTTTCTAAATCTCCCGCCTCTAACCGGAACATTATCGGTATGCCCCACTATTATAAGAGGCAGACCGGTATCTTTTAGCTTTTCGCAAAGAGTCATTATATATGGAACAACTTTTTTATAAGGATACGCACTTCCCGAAGGAAATATCTGATCGCTAAAAAGCCTAAGTTTTATTAAACTTCCATGTGAAACTACTTCCGCGTTTAAACCGGCCTTTTTTAACATATCTTTAACTTCATTAAGTTTTTTCTGTACGGCTCTTTTTTTCTTTATTTTGGGATACATAGGAAAATCCAATTCTACTTTTTTTCCTTGTATAATCCTACTTTCACTCGTTAATGTTCTACCGCCGAAAGCTTCCGTAATACCTCTGATAGATTGATAAAATTTTTCAAGGGAGATTGTACTCATAGAATAAAGAAGAATAAAAAAAGTTAAAAGGAGCGACATCAAGTCCCCAAAGCTTACAAGCCATCCGGGAACGCTTTTACACTCCTCTTTCTTTTTTCTAGCCATTTTTAGTCACCAACTTCAACACCGTATAAAGCAGCTAATTTCTGCTGTAAGGAGTTAGGGTTCAAACCTTTTTCAATCGCTTTAGCCGTTATCAGATAAGACTCTTTAAACATCAACTCGACATCTTTATAGTATTTAAGCTTTTTTACGATAGGAATACATAAAACGTTTGCCAATACAGCCCCGTAAAGCGTCGTAATCATAGCTACAGCCATTCCTGGACCAAGCGCAGCGGGATCGGAAAGATTTTGTAGCATCTGAATCAGTCCTATCAAAGTACCTATCATTCCAAGAGCCGGAAAAAGTTCTCCTAACGAATCCCAGACATTGATTTCCGTAGATAGTTTTTGATCTATTTGCGCTAAAGCATTTTCAACATTGCTTTCAATCTCCTCTATATCTTGTCCGTCAATAAGCATTCTCATAATATCGCCAAGAAGTCTATCTTTTTCATAATATTTGTCTATATCGGCTTCTAAAGACAAAATCCCCTCTTTTCTAGCTTTTTTCATTGTTTCCACTAAAAACTCTATTGTTTCCAAAGGATCAGGAGAACTTGGTTTAAAAGCCTTTCCGATAGCTTTAACTCCGCTAATAAAATCTTTCATAGGAAAACCGGCTAATGCCGCGGCCAAACCGCCGCCAACAACTATAAGTAAAGAGGGAGCGTTTACGAAAGCCATAGGGCTTCCGCCTATAATTATAGATACGATTATTAAAAGCCAAGCACCGCCTAAACCTACTAAAGTAGCTATATCCATTGACAATCCTACCAACAAAAATTTATATATTTTACTTCTAAATTATCGGAATTTATACGTTTTTTTTTAATTTAAAGATTTTATTTTTTCAAAAAGCAGTTTAAGATTATTTATCATCTCTTCATATTCATCAAAATAAATCTCAATTTTTTGTGAGGAGTCTTTAAAAAGTATTAAAATTGCGTAATAATGAACTTTTACTTTGTCCCTGTTTTGTTCCAACCACTCAAGAGAAATAGGCGTTTTTTCACTATCGTTAAAACTGACGACAGCGCTAGGATAAATATTTTTAATATCTTTTATTTCTATTTCAGTATCTTTTATCGATATTTTCATAAAAAAATCCCTATAAATATAACTGACTATATATCTAGGATTTTAATGAAAGTGCCTTTAATAGTCTCTTATAAAAGCTATAAATCTAAAAAATCTTCAATAATCCACACCCAAACTTTTCCAATCGATTTGTTTAAGTAGTTTTGCTTGAGGTTTGGAGGTTTGTTAAATTTTAGTTATATTAAAATTATAAATCAAAAAATTTTGATCAAGCTTTTTATCGATAAAGATTGAGCAAAAGCCAAGCAGGCTTTTGCTCAATATATTTAAGAGTTCTTTACTTTTTAATGACAAAGTAGCAAAGTTTAAACTACTATATTTAACGTACAGGCTCTTTTTCGACTATCTCTCGGCATACGATACAATATTTAGCATAAGGTTTAACCTTTAGCCTAAGTTTTCTTATCGGCTCTCCACACATTTCACAAGTTCCATAAGTGCCGTTTTCAATCTTTTTCAGAGCCTCTTCTATCTCTTTTAACTCTTTAACTTGCTGCTCATTGATCGCATTATCGATAAGGTTGTTTGCGCATAATGAAGCGTAATCTCCGTCATCGTTTATCTCTATATTTTTTAACTCTTCAAGCTCGCTATTTGTTTCTAGAATGTTTTTTTCTATCTGTTTTTTTCTCTCTATAAGCAACTCTTTAAAATAGTCCAATTCCAACATTATTTCCCCCAAAAAAATTTTGGAAAAATTCTAACATATTAATCTTGTTTGAAAATTAATAAATATGGCTTTAAAACTATATTTGTTATAATTTTAATTAATTTTAGAAGGAGAACAAATGAGTAAGTTGAAAAAACAGCTGCAAGAAGAACTAAAAAAAGCTATGAAAGAAAAAGATACTTTCAAAAGAGACACGGTAAGATTTTTAATGAGCACAATCAAGCAAGTGGAAGTGGATTCAAGAAAAGAGCTTAGCGACGATGATATCATAAAAATAATCCAAAAAAGCGTCAAACAAAGAGAAGAGTCCGCAAAACAGTATAAAGAAGCAGGCAGGGAAGACCTGTATGAAAAAGAGATAAAAGAGGCGCAAATACTAAAATCATATCTTCCAAAACAGCTTAGCAATGAAGAGCTTGAAGTAGAACTCAAAAAAATCATAGATGAAGTTGGAGCTTCTTCGTTAAAAGATATGGGGAAAATAATGGGAGTCGCTACAAAAAAATTAGCTTCAGTAGCCGATGGGAAAAGAATAAATCAAACGGTTAAAAAACTGCTTGGCTAGCTATCGAAAGATAACTACGCCAAACCCTTTATCTTCTTAACCTCTTGTGAAATATCCTTTTGTCTCATAAAATGTTCCCCTATCAAAAAGGCGTCAACCCCTATCTCATGCAACTCTTTTATCTGTTCATGAGAATTTATACCGCTCTCGGCTACAATTATCTTTCCTTTGGGTATCAAAGGAACTAATCTTTCGCTAAGAGTCAAGTCCATTTCAAAAGTCTCTAAATCTCTATGATTTATACCTATTATATTCGCTCCTGCAAATATCGCTTTAATTAAATCTTTTTTATCATGTATCTCTACAAGAGCTTCCATCCCAAGATGCCAAGTATACTCTAAAAGTTCTTTAAGCTCCTTTCTTGAAAGAGCTTTTGCTATTAAAAGCACAAAATCGGCTCCGTAAACTAAAGCCTCCACAAGTTGATATTTATCTACAATAAAATCTTTTCTAAGAAGAGGCATAGGCACATATCTTCTTATTTGAGTAATATACTCTATATCTCCTTTGAAATAGTGGGGTTCGGTTAAAATTGAAAGTGCGTCGGCTCCACCTTTTTCATACTCTTTTGCAATATCTATAGGTTCAAAATCCTCTCTTATAACTCCTTTGCTGGGACTTGCCTTTTTCACCTCAGCTATTATTCTATATGGATTCTCTTTTGTCGATCTTAAAGCTGGTTCAACCGCTCTAGGAACGAAAGGGTTGTAAGCAAGACTTCGCCCTAACCAATCTAGGGGAAACTCTTTTTTTCTTTTTTTCAAATCCTCTCTAGTCTTTTTTATAATCTCCTCTAGTATCACCTCTCTCCTTTTTCCAAGCAATCTTTTATTTTTAGGTAGTGAAATTTTACCTCTTCGTCCTTTAAACCAAGCTTCTTGACAACTTTTTCTATTAACTTCCACGCCTCTTTACATCGACCCTTTTTATAGTATCCCCACGCTAAAGAATCTTGATAATAAGGTGACTCCGGATTTTGTTTTAAAGCCTCTTTGACAAGCTCTATACCTCTATCTATATTAATATCGAAATCGATATAAAGATAACCTAGATAGTTAAGATAAAGACTATTTTTTACGCTTTTTATAACCTTTTCTATTTTAGTTGACACATCTTTTATAAGTTTTTCGTCTTTAGTTTTAGCAGATTCAAACTCAAATATAGCATTTTGCGCCAAATAGTTCAAATCGCCCGTTTTCGCGTACAGTTTTTTTGCCAATTGAGCGGCTTTGTCATATTTCTTTGTCATTTTATAGAGGTCTAAAAGTAATTCCTCGTCAAGTTTACTCTTTTCTAAAAAATTTATAGCTTTATCGTACTCTTTTTTATATATATAGATTTCAGCTATCTTATATCCGTATATATCATCTTTAAATTTTTCGTAGAGCCTTTTATATACTGAAAGAAGTCCCTCCGTATTGTTCGTAGCTCCGTAAAAACTTACAAGCTTTTGACAAACTTTTTTAGAACATCCGTACATTCTGCTATGCGTCTCAAGATACGCGATAGCTTCATTTTTTTTATCAAGATATAAAAACATTATTGTAGCCATTTGATCGACTATTTTATCGTTTGGCTCGATCGTATACGCGCTTTGATAATATTTAAGCGCCAACTCATACTTTTTCTGAGCTAAGTATATTGAAGCTAAAAACTCGTAATCCTGTGGTTTATCCGCTATTTTGATAGCTTTTTGGATATACTCTTTAGCTTTTTTAAGATTTTTCAGATGAAAAAATAAAACGGCTGTTATTCTTATTAGTTTTAAATTATTTGGATGCTCTTTTAACGCTTTTAGAGACTCCATCTTAGCTTTTTCATAATCTCTGGCAATAATATAGTTTTTAATCTCTTCTATTTTATATTCGATTCTTTTTGTTCTTTTGTATAAGATATTAAATAGCTTTGCTGAATCTTTATATGCTCCTAACTGTTTAAAATATAATGCGGTCATTATAAATCTATCTTCATCTTCAAAAAGTTTTGGACAACAGTTTTGACTCTCTTTTTGAGGCTGTTTTAAGGAACATCCGGTAAAAAAGGAGAGTATGACAATAAAAAGGAACGAAACTATCTTATTATTCCAGGGCATTCTTTTTTAACCTCTTCTATATTTTTTTCATCTTTATACCGGTCCCAAAAGGGGAAAGTTCTGCACTGAGTAGGTCTTACCGGATATATCTCGCATCTTTTTTTTTCGTTGTCAAAAAAAAGACACCGGTATTCGCCATCAACAAATATCTCTTTAATGCTAAATCTATATTTTACCTTTTTTAGACAATTTTTTATAAACTCCTCTTCATTCATATCTAAAAATTTCGCGATATCTTCCATCTCTTTTTTATCAACCCAAATATATCCGCTCTCACCTACACAACACCTTCCTTCACAGCTTTCGCAGGCTTTTGGGTAGAAAAAAAACTTATATCCCTCTTTTTTGATTATATCTTGCATTTTATACTATGTACTCCCGCTTTTTCAAAAGCCTTCATAGCTTCTTGAGTGTACTCTCCATCTTCAAAAACTATCATAGGCGGAAAAATCTTACACAAAGATTTGGAACTTTTTTTAGCGTATATCATAACTAGATTTGCCTCTTTTTCCTTTTTTGGATGTATAAATTTTATAGCTTCAACTGTAAATTTATAGATAGATAAAAGCGAAATCAATCTTTGAAGCTGTTTCGCATCATAACAAAATATTAGAGCGCCTTTAGGTTTTAATATCTTATTTGTTTTTTTTAACATATCTTCAAAGGGAAGATACATAGCGTATCTGCTAATATCGATCTCCTCTTTTTTACTTCTTAATACATTCTCATGATAAAAAGGCGGATTGGAGATTAGAAAATCAAATTTTTTTTCAAACTCAATATTTTGAAAATCCCCTATTTTTACATCTATCTCTATGCCGTTAACTTTGGCGTTAAGATTTGTAAAAAAAGCCATTTTATCCTGCTTCTCCACAGCGCTTAAATTAACCGGAAAATCTCTTGCTACCAAAAGTCCTAAAACGCCTGAGCCGGAACCAATATCTAAAACATTCCCTTTAATTTTGAAGTTACTTAAAAAATCATACAAAAAAATAGTATCACTATTATAACAATATCCGTCACTAGGTTGATAAATGATCAAAACCGCTCCTAGTTTTTGTTATAATTGTAGCAAAAATATATGAGGTAAAAATGATTATTATTCCTGCGCGTATGGCATCTACTAGATTTCCAAATAAGATACTAGCCAAAATAGACGGTGTTCCAATGGTTATACAAACGGCTAAAGCCGTAAAAGATATAGACAAAGTCGTCATTGCTACGGATAGCGAGGAAGTTGTAAAAATATCAAACGATTACGGATTTGAAGCTGTACTTACTAGCAAAAATCATAAAAGCGGCACTGATAGAATAAACGAAGCGGCCGCAAAACTAGGACTAGACAAAAATGAGATAATTTTAAATGTTCAAGCTGATGAGCCATTTATAGAAAAAGAAGTTATAAAAAAAGTATTTGATCTTACAAAAAAGAATCTTCAAAATGACAATATATTGATGAACAGCGCCTACAAATTGGTTGAGAAAGAGGAAGCTAAAGATACAAACCTTGTTAAAGTTGTAACCGATAGTAGCAATATAGCCCTCTATTTTTCAAGAAGTCTAATACCCTATCCTAGAGAAGAAACAGAAAAATATAAAGGACATTTGGGAATATACGGCTTTTCTAGAAAAAATTTAGAGAAATTTTGCTCTTTAGCGCCAGCTCCTTTGGAAGATATTGAAAAATTAGAGCAACTAAGAGCTTTATATCATGGATATAAAGTGGCGTTAGTAGAGGTAAAAACTGAAAGTTTCGGTATTGATACGCCTCAAGATTTGCAAAGAGCGTTACAATCAAAAGGGCTTTAGCGCCATTTAGATATTGCTTTTTTTGCAAAGACAAAAAGCTATTTTCTTCTCATAATAGGCCGCCTCGTTTATAAAAACCGCATAAAGCGGCTCGCCGTTATAAACTATAGTCTCTCCTTCTAAAGTTATAAAAATCGGATCGCCATTTTTTAATTGAGAATAATCTTTTCCTAAAAGATTCGGATGTATCATCGCCTTAGGTTCGTTTTCTTCTCTTGGAAAATCTACGGTTTTAACAATATCGTAAACTTCAACACTTTTATCCGTTGCAAATTTATTAATTTCCATGTCGCTATCTAAGATTTCAACCGCTTTTTTTACTATCTCTTCACATCTAAAAAAGATTTTGGGCTCTAAAACACCTTGACATATAGCCCCCGCTTCTAAAGTTATACTATGAGGAACGGTAGAATTTATAAAGTCTCCCTCACTATTTGAAAACCATCTAAGAATTTTTACATCGTCAAACTCTAAAGATAGCTTCTTAGCTATTAAGTTTGAGAGAGGATCATCTTTGGATAAGACTATAGTCATACCCATATTAGCCGTTGTAGTATGTATATCTATTAAAAAATCGCAACTTTTTAACCTCTCTTTTAAAACTTTGGCTCTTTCAAACTCATAATTGCTTGAGTCTTTTGATAGAGCATTTTTTGAAAACGAGCGGTTTAAGTCATAATCGATATACCTTCTGCACTCTTTAAACGCTTTAGGGTTTCCTAAAAGATACTCTATTTTTATGTTTTTAGTTTCTAAAGGCTCCTTTTGCCACTTTTTGACTAAAAAGGCGCCGGTCAATTCGTTTCCGTGAACGCCGCCTGTTATTACTACTCTTTTAAGCATAAAGTTTTCTTTTATATTCTTGAATAAACTCGTTGCACTCATCTAAAACTTTATCGAATTTTTTTCGATCCGTATCGATATTTACTACTATAACCTCCAATATCGCATCCTCGATCTCTTTTGATGTTTGCAGATCTTTTTTTGATTTTTCATGAAAATTTTTCACATCTTTGCCCTCTAAATGCAAAATCCTTCTAAGTTTAGAGTTCATCTCTTCCAAAAATATTTTCAAAGTTTTTAGATTTTCGTAAAAGCTTTCAAACTTTCCTATACTCTCTTTTATATCCTCTATTTCAGCGACTCTTTGAGACTCATACTCTTTTGCTTCATTATAAATCTCAAGAGCTTTTTTATAATTTTTCTTTTCCATTATTAAGCCCGTTATTAACCAGTAAAGAGCGGCTAATACAAGAGGAACGCCTATAAGCAAAAGATATCCGAAAGTCAAGGCGTCGCCAAAAGGAGCCTCTATGAAGCTTCCCAAGGTAAGAATTATTTTTTCAATATTTTGGAGTATAGCTTGAGGCTCTTTAATATCTAGACCCGATTTTACAATACCTACACCGGCAATCGCTCCGAACGAAACTAAAAAGATGATTAACGATTTAACTATTCTACTAAACTTTTTAAAACTAGGCACGGCCAACTCTTTTTTATCTTCTAGCCTGAACTCTTTTTTTTGATGCGTCTCCTCTTTTTCAAACTCCTCTTTATCTTTTACAACTACTAAATCGTTATTTTCTAATTGAGTTATGATAGATTGAAAATCGTTTATGGCATTTGATAAAACTTCATCTTTTAAAGTCTCAAATCTAGTGACTGCTTGATTGTACTCCTCTATCTCCTTTTTTAACTCCTCTTCAATATTTTGAACGCACTTTAAAGCTTCTGAAATTAGTTGAGTAGTCGTTTTGCCTTTTTTTACTTTTTCGGGCAAAGTATTGTTATTTGCTTCCATGTTTCCACCTTTCAATATACTTTCTTGATAGATAGCTGAGCAATTTTAAGAAATCTTTATGAAAATTTTAACATAATTAGATTAATTTCTCTTTTTTGTTAGTAACGTTTTGTAAATAATCTGAAATATTTATCAAAGAAAAAGTAATCAAAAATATCATTAAACCCGGAAAAAAACTTACCCACCAAGCAATATCTATAACCTCTTTCCCTTCACTTAAAATAGACCCCCAGCTCATTTGAGGAGGAACTATTCCAAGACCCAAAAAACTTAGCCCAGATTCACTTAAAATCGCCCCTCCTACGCCAAAGGTAAAACTTATAAAAAATATAGGAGCTATCAAAGGAGCGAAATATTTTAATATTATTTTATATGAAGGAGTTTTCGCTATCTGTAAGATTTTGATAAAAGGTTTGCTAGCTATTGCAAAACTCTCGCTTCTTATCATCCTAGCCGTTGTCATCCAACCTGTTATAGAGATAACGACTATTAAAACCAGGCTGGAAGCCTCTATGTAGCTAACCAATGCCAAAAGAAGAAAAAATGTTGGAAAAGTTAAGAAAAGATCAACAATTATGACAAAACTTTTATCAATTTTTCCTCTAAAATAACCCGCGCTAACCCCTGCTATCAAACCAATAAAAGAGGCAATCAAAGCGCTTCCCACACCTATAGTTAAAGATATTTTACCCCCTTCTATCACTCTTGCCAAAAGGTCCCTACCTAACCTATCGGTACCAAATGGATGTTCTAAAGATGGAGGAAGCAAAATAGCCTCTTTATTTAGTTCATATGCGGATTTAGTATAAAAAATATCTCCAAAAAAAGATAGCAATATTATCAATACTAAAATAACTATGCTGACGTAAGGCACGCCGACTCTCTTTTTCAAGACGCTCTCTCCGCAGTATAATAGCTAAGAGAACTTTTTCCAAACTTCCTTTTTTTGAAAAACTTATATTTGCCGATAGTATCTGGCATATCCATCTTTGTCATATGCTCTATTATAACCATTTCAGTTGCATTTTCTGGAATTTTTTTAATTAGATCAAAAACTTTATCATATATATCTTCCATACCTTCTCTTATAGAAAAAGGGGGATCAAAATAAAAATACGCCCTCTCGCCTCTTTTTTGAAGCTCATCAACCACATCTTGCAATCTTTCAAAAGCGTCGCCAAAAATAACCGTACAAGATTTTTCATCTAAAAGTTTGGTATTTTGGGAAAGGATTTTAAAAGACTCTCTATCAAATTCTATAAAATAGACATGCTTTGCGCCCCTACTTAATGCCTCAAGACCTACGCTTCCGCTTCCTCCAAAAACTTCAACAAAGTTTTTGTCTATAACTTCATACTGAAGAGTGTTAAAAAGAGACTCTCTTAAAATATTTTTAGAGCTTCTAGTTACCTCTTTTGATGGAAGTTTTATCTTTTTGCCCTTATATTTGCCGGCTATAATTTTTGTAGAGAGCTCCTTTTTCAACTAACGCTCCTTCATAAAGTTTTAGTTCAATTTTATCATAAACTTTTTTTGGATATCATTTCATTAAAACTTTCACAACAAAAAGGAAGAGTATGGCGAAAAAAGAGGTAAAAAAAGTCGTTTTGGCTTATAGCGGCGGTTTAGATACTTCCATCATTTTAAAATGGCTTCAAGACACCTATAAATGCGAAGTCGTAACTTTTACAGCCGATATTGGACAAGGAGAAGAGGTAGAACCGGCTAGAGAAAAAGCTTTGAAACTAGGTATTAAGCCTGAAAATATTTTTATAGAGGACCTAAAAGAGGAGTTTGTAAAAGATTATGTGTTTCCAATGTTTAGAGCAAATACTATCTATGAGGGAGAGTATCTTTTAGGAACTTCCATAGCTAGACCTTTGATAGCCAAAAAACAGATTGAGATTGCTAAAAAAGTCGGAGCGGATGCCGTAGCTCACGGCGCTACCGGAAAAGGAAACGATCAGGTAAGATTTGAGATAGCATACTTGGCTCTAAATCCAAATATTAAAATCATAGCTCCTTGGAGAGAATGGGAACTAAACTCAAGAGAAAAACTTCTAAAATTTGCCGAATCACACGGTATCCCTATAGAAAAACATGGTAAAAAAAGCCCCTACTCTATGGACGCGAATCTCCTGCATATCTCATATGAAGGAGGGATTTTAGAAGATCCTTGGAACGAGCCTGAAGAAGATATGTGGAGATGGACAAATTCTCCGGAAAATGCGCCAAACGAGCCTGAATATATAGAAATAGAGTTTGAAAAAGGAGACCCGGTAGCCATAAACGGCGAGAGACTAACTCCGGCCAAATTGCTTACAAAACTCAATGAATACGGAAACAAACACGCAATAGGAAGAGTCGATATAGTTGAAAATAGATTTGTCGGAATGAAGAGTAGAGGCTGCTACGAAACTCCAGGCGGCACAATCTTGCTAAAGGCTCACAGAGCTATAGAGTCCATAACTTTGGATAGAGAAGAGGCTCACACAAAAGATAAACTAATGCCCACATACGCCGAGCTTATCTATAACGGATTTTGGTTCTCACCAGAGAGGGAGATGATACAAGCAGCCATAGATAAAACTCAAGAAAACGTAAACGGAATTGTAAAATTAAAACTTTATAAAGGCAACGTAACGGTGGTCGGTAGAAAATCGCCAAATTCTCTTTTTGCTCCTGAATTTAGTACTTTTGAAGAAGATAGCGTCTATAACCAAAAAGATGCGGAAGGATTTATAAAGCTTAACGCTCTAAGATTCATTATTGAAGGGCATGTTAGAAAAAATTAGCTTAAAATTCGGTATATCGGCGACATTTTAAAACTAACCGATTTACCGAATTATAAAAGCTACTTTTTGAGTTTTTCCGTTATCTTCTCTTTAAATTCATCCTCGGCAACGGCTCCAATTGAGATTATCATCTTCATTGCTTCATCAATACCAACATCTATAAAGTAAGCTTCTTCTTTTTTGACTATAACCGTAAAACCGGAAGTAGGATTTGGACAAGTAGGTACAAAAACCACAATATTTTTTTCATCTAGAACATTTGTTACAAAACCTACGGATTTTAGATTTTTATTTGGAAAAGGCACTAAAACCACTTCTCGAAAGACATCAGACTCTTTTGTGGCAAATACCATTTTTAAAAAATCTTTTACAAAGTTATAAATAGTTTTTAAAAGCGGAATATTTTGCATAAGGTTGTCTATAAAAGCTATAAATATAGACTTTCCGTACTTTTCTATAGAGTATCCGACAACCGTCAAAAAAAGAATTATAAGAAAAAACATAGAACCTACAAATATATAGTTGCCCTCGGAAATGGCAAATGCTTTATAAAGATATCCTAACAAGACTTTTTGGAGCCAGAAAAAAATCTGTACGACAATTAAAAGTGGCAAAATCGATAATGTTCCAAGCCAAAGATACCTAAAAAGCTTTTTGAGCAACTTTTTCATATAAAACCTTTATATAAAATTGGATATGCTATTATTTTATCAAAATATTTCAAGATAATCGGGAGTTTAAATGAGTGAGCAGATAAAAAAAATCGACCCTGAATCACCAGAATTTCAGGAAGAATTAAAAAAGACTATAAAATTTACGGATAAAGTTATAAAACAGTTTGGATGGGAATACAACCCAGACCCAGAAATAAACAAATCCATTCAGTTTGGACTAACCAGAAATAAACTGATTTACGGAAAAAGATACTGTCCTTGCTTCTTTGTAACTGGAAATAAAGAAGAGGATAGGATATGTCCTTGTAAACCCGCAATTGAAAAAGAGATACCCCAAGATGGACTTTGTCATTGCGGAATTTTTTGTACACCCGAATACGCACAAGAACAGAAAAAAGAGAAGATATTGGAAGAAGTGGTCCACACTCACTCTAGAGGTTTAACTAAAGAGGAGTGCGAGCTTCTGTTATCCAAAGAACAGCTTGACGGAGACGAATTAGAAGCGTTGATAGAAGCTAGAGAACTTGGAATGATCGATTTTAGTCTTGTGGACGTAAGAGAATGGATGGAGCATAGAGCCGCAAGGATAAAAGGAACCGACTATTTAGTTCCTACTACTACTTTCTATAAGGCTTTAGAGCAGTTGCAAGATCAAAAAGATAAGCCTATAATACTTTATTGTCACGTAGGAAGCAGAAGCGCATATTGCCAAAGAGTCTTAAAAGACCTTGGTTTTAAACAGGTTGGCAACCTTACTTACGGAATAGTTAGTTACCCGGGAGAGATAGAGAGAGGGTGAATAGTTGATAGTGGATAGTTGATAGTGGATAGTTGATAGTTTAGTTTAAAAAGGAGAAAATATGAAAGTACTTTTAGTAAAAGATGTAAAAGGTTTAGGAAAAGCTGGAGATATCAAAGAGGTTAAAGATGGATACGGAAAAAACTTCCTTATAGCAAGAGGTTTTGCAAAATTGGCCACTGATGCGGTTATAAAGCAGTGGCAGGCGCAGCAAAAGAAAAAAGCTGAACAGGAGGCCGCCGAAATTGAGAAATTAAAAAAATTAAAAGAAAAAATAGAAAATATAAAGCTTGTCGTAAAACATAAAGTTGGAGCAAACGGCGCCCTTTTTGGAGCTATTACTAATAAAGAAATTAGCGAGCAATTAAAAAACGATTTCTCTATAGAAGTAGATAAAAAAAATATAGATATCCATCCTCCGATAAAACAAACGGGCGAATATGAAGTAGATATAAAACTTGGACATGGAATCCATGGAAAACTAAATCTGATAGTAGAGGCCGAATAATGTTTGAAGCGACAACTATTTTAGGATATAAAGGAGACGGTGTTGCGGTTATCGGAGGCGATGGACAGGTGACTTTTGGCAATACCGTCTTGAAAAACAACGCCACAAAAATAAGAACTTTGTATAACGACAAAGTTTTAGCAGGTTTTGCCGGTAGTACGGCAGATGCGTTCAATCTTTTTGATATGTTCGAAAGAATTTTGGAAAATCAAAAAGGCGATCTTTTAAAGAGCGTTATCGACTTCTCAAAAGAGTGGAGAAAAGACAAATACCTAAGACGTCTTGAAGCGATGATGATAGTTTTAAATACTAAACATATCTTCATACTAAGCGGAAACGGCGATGTTGTAGAGCCTGAAGACTGCAAAATAGCTGCTATAGGAAGCGGTGGAAATTATGCAATCTCCGCCGCAAGAGCGCTTGACGCACACGCAAATCTTGATCCTAAAACTTTAGTTGAGGAGAGCTTGAAAATTGCGGGAGATTTGTGTATATATACCAATAAAAATATAAAAATTTTAACTTTGGAGGATTAATGAATCTAACACCAAAAGAGATCGTAAAATATCTAGACGAATATATTATTGGCCAAAAGGAGGCCAAAAAAACAATAGCTATAGCTCTTAGAAACAGATACAGAAGAATGCGATTGCCTCGTGAAATACAAGATGAGATAATTCCTAAAAATATTTTGATGATAGGATCAACAGGTGTGGGTAAAACGGAAATTGCAAGAAGACTTGCAAAATCTTTCGATCTTCCTTTCGTCAAAGTAGAAGCTAGCAAATATACCGAAGTAGGCTTTGTTGGACGTGATGTTGAGTCTATGGTAAGAGACCTAGTCGCGGCTTCTTTGGTTTTAGTAAAGGAGAAGCATAAAGAGAGAAACAAAGAGTTGATAGAAGACTACGTAACGAAAAAGATATTGGAAAAGCTACTACCTCCTCTTCCGAAAATGGCTAGTGAAAGTAAAAAAGATGAGTATCAAAAAAGTTACGAAAAAATGAAAGAAAAACTCTTAAAAGGGGAGCTAGACAATCTAAAAATCGAGATTGAGGTGCCGAAAACGGCGCTTAATCTAGACGACAGCACTCTTCCGCCTGAAATAGCTAAAGCACAAGAATCAATAGCTAAAATTTTTACTATAGGTCTAACAAAAGAGGATATAAAAAAAGAGGTCACGGTAAAAGAGGCTAAAGAGCTTTTAAAAACGGAAGCTAGCGAAAAACTTCTTGATATGGAGCAGATAAAACTAGAAGCTCTGGAAAAAGCTCAAAATGAAGGTATAATATTTATAGACGAGATAGACAAAATAGCTGTCTCTTCCAAAGTTCAAGGCAGACAAGACCCGAGTAAAGAAGGAGTTCAAAGAGACCTTTTGCCTATAGTTGAAGGATGCAGTGTTAGCACAAAATGGGGTACGATAAAAACAGACCATATACTTTTTATCGCCGCGGGAGCTTTTCACGTTAGTAAGCCTAGCGATCTTATCCCGGAACTACAAGGAAGATTTCCTTTAAGAGTAGAACTTGACTCTTTAAACGAAGAGACTCTTTATAAAATCTTGACTCTAACTAAAAATTCGTTGATAAAACAGTATCAAGCGCTATTAAACGTTGAAGGCGTAGAGCTGGTTTTTGAAGAAAAAGCTCTTAAAGCCATTGCTAAACTGGCATTTGAAGCCAATCAAAAGATGGAAGATATCGGCGCGAGACGCCTTCACACAATTATAGAAAATCTTTTGGAAGATATAAGTTTCGAAGCTGACGAGCATAAAGGCGAAACTATAACTATAACCGAAGAGTATGTTCACGAAAAACTAGATAATATTATTAAAAATGAAGATGTCGCAAGGTATATTTTGTAAATTTAAATAATATTTTATTGACACGACCGTTTTACTACTCTAAGAATAAGTAAAGGGAAAAAATGGAGACAAAATCGGGATTTGTAGCGCTTATAGGTAGGCCTAACGCCGGAAAAAGCTCTCTTTTAAACTGGCTTCTAGGCGAAAAAATCGCCATGGTTTCGCATAAGGCTCAAGCTACGAGAAAAAGATTAAACGCCATAGTTATGCACAAAAATGCGCAAATTATTTTCATTGATACGCCAGGAATTCATGAAAAAGAGAGACTTCTTAATAAATTTATGCTTGAAGAAGCTCTAAAAGCTATAGGCGATTGCGATCTTATTTTATTTTTGTCTCCTGTTACCGACTCATTAGAGCATTATGAAAAGTTTTTGTCATTAAACAAAAAAAATAGACCTCACATAGTTGTTTTAACAAAAATCGATCAAGTAGATAACGCTACGCTACTTAAGAAAATAGCGCAGTTTCAAAAATATCAAGATAGATTTTTAGAACTAGTGCCAATATCCGTCACTAAAAATATAGGAAAAGAGGAACTATTAGAAAATATCGTTAAATTTCTTCCCGAACATCCATATTTTTACGATCCGGAGCTTTTGACAACGGAAAATATAAGAGATATCTACAAAGAGCTCTTAAGAGAAGCTATTTTTGAAAACTTGAGCGACGAGATACCTTACGAAACCGACGTTATTATTGAAAAGATTGAAGAGAGTGAAAAGTTAGATAAAATTTATGCGATGATAATAGTTGAAAAACCGTCTCAAAAAGGGATTGTCATAGGTAAAAAAGGTTCGACCCTAAAAAGAATAGGAAAAGACGCAAGAGTTAAGATGGAAGAGTTTAGCGGCAAAAAGATTTATTTGGAACTTTTCGTAGTTGTAAAAAAAGGATGGACTAAAAACAGAAAGTCTCTAGAAGAGTTGGGATATATTTTTTAAGATAAAGAATTTTCGCTGAAAAATTATTTTACTTAATTTTTCACTTTTCAAAAAAATCCCTTATTTTCCGCAATTCAAAAAAAAATTAAGTAATATTGAGTTAAAATTTGTCTATGATTTGTCGCATTATGAATCTAAAAGTTAGGAATATACATGAAAAAAAAAGTTTATAACTCGATTATTTCAATAAATCCATACTCTCAAACTTATTATGAAAGCAAAAATACTAAAATCAAAAGAATCCAATCTCCAAAATTTTCTAAAAATAGTTTTTATATCTCTTTTTTAGCGACAAAAAACTTTATAGTGTCACAACTAAGTATAAGTAAGAATATTCCTAACGAAGATTTAAAAGATGCTATAGAGATAAAAGCGTATGAGGAACTTGGTCTAGATCAAACAAAAGAGTATAAGATAGAGTATTTAGAAATTCCTACTTTGCCCGCAGATAAAGATAGAAAGTTTCATATCTTCGTCGCAGATCCCACCAATATTCTTGAAGATTTTCAAGAAACCGTAAAAAAGATTAACTATATAGATGTAATAATTCCAACGCCGCTACTATTTAAATATCTTTATAAAAATGAAGTTTTAGATAATGACGAAGTTCATATATTTATATATTTTCAGCAAAAAGACGCTTTTTTAACAATTTATCGAGAGGGAAAATATCTTTACTCTAAATCTTTAAAATACTCTTTTGAAGATATGAGCGAAAGATTTAGCGAGCTTTTAGGCGAGCGAATTGATGAAGAGGAGTTTATAAAACTATTGTCTCAAGAAGGACTTAGAACATCTAACTTTGAATACCAAAAATATTTGATGAAGCTTTTTAGTGAAATTTTTATGCATATAAACGATGTTTTGATATATGCAAAAAGAGCAAACGACATCGATAAGATAAACAAAATTTTCATAAGTAGCGAATATGGACATATATCAGGAATAGAGGAGTATGCGCAAACATATCTTGGCGTAACCGTTCTTGATTTTACTTTTGATTACGGTTTATTAACCGAGGAGCCTTTTATTGAAGATTTACATCAGCTGCTTCATTTAGCGGCCTTTAATATATTGGAAGAAGAAGAGGAAATACCGAATCTAACCATCTTCAAAAGACCTCCTCCAATCTGGCAAAGGCCAAGCGGCCAATTGATAGTAGTAACTGCCGCTAGTATTTTGCTCTCATTCTCTTATCCTTTGTATAATTTAATATATAGTTATAAACTTCAGTACGACACTTTTTTACTTAATAAAGAGTATGACAAAATACATCCTATTAGAGTAAAACTAGAAAATAGTATAAACAATTTAAAAAAAGATAAAAATAAAATCATCTCGAAAATAGAAAAAGAGAGAAAAGTATTCAATATAAGAATGAATATTTTAAACTCCATTTATGATAAAAAAGTCAATTATCCTATGAAAGGCAAAATTATCGCAGAACTCTCCCAAGATTTGGTTAAATACAAAGTTAAAACAAAAGCGGTAAAATATAATAATAAAACTATGGAGTGGGACGTAATCTCCGATGACGAAAAAAGAATTACGGACCTAATAAAATATATTTCAAATATTAAAGGCGATACATATCATATTGAAACAAACAAAATAGAGAAGGATGATAATACAAGCAAATATATAAGTACGTTAAAGGTAGTTATAAAATGAAAAAACTAACTCTATTGGATAAAATTGATAATTTCTTTATTTCTAAGAAACCCAGCGAACAGAAGATAATATATTTTTCAATATTTTTAATTTTTTTCGTTGTCTCTTTTGAGTATTTATTTCCATATGCGGAAAAAAAACTTCAAAAAAGCAAAAACGAAAAAATAGAAGCCGAAACAAGGTTAAACGAGGATAAAAACTATTTAGCCTCGATTACTGTAGATGGAGATAAAGAGTTCTTAATAAAAAAACTAAAAAAAGAGATTGAAAAATTAAAAAAAGAGTTTGTAAATTTAAAACATAAAAACGAATATTTAGATTTTCAAATACATACAATATCAAATCTATTATATAATGAAAAAAAATGGGCGAAATTTTTAGATTCTATCGCTGCAAAAGCAAAACATAGCAATGTTGATATTGATTTTATAAGCAATGAATTTATAGATATTAACGACAACGATAATTTTGGCCATGTTTTAGAAATAGAGATAAGTTGCAAAGGCAATTTCCAAAATATCGTAAGTTTTATTAACTCTATAGAGCAAAGCGAGCTGGTTGTAGATATATATGGGATGGAACTAAAAAGCGATAGCGAAATTGAAACTTTATTAAAGGTATCCGTATGGGGAATAAACTATTAAAAATATTTTTGCCGTTCTTTATTATATGCACATATTCTCAAGCTCAAAGCGAGTTGAAAAAGATTGATGAAATCATTGAAAAGATAAAAATTAAAAGAGCCGGTATTAGTAACGATGAGATTAAAAATCTCAAAGACCCTTTTTATTATAAAAATGGATACAAAAAGTCAATCAAAAGAAAAAACTATAAAAACAGAACGATTTCAAGTCGATATAAGCTATATGCAATCTTAAACGAAAAAGCAAAAATAAATGGAAAATGGTATAAGCTTGGCAGTAAAATTAAAGGGTATAAACTTTATAAAATTTGCACAAACTGTGTAAAGTTGAAAAAGGGCGGTAAAATCGTCACTCTATACTTGCATAGAAAGTCAAAAAAAATTAGTATCAGCGGAAACTAAAATGGAGGCAAAAAGAATGAACTATTTTAAAAAAAAGATTATCTATATCTTTTCGATCGTAGCTATAGCAGGCACCGTTGCTTCTGCGGATTGCGATATGCAGCTATTTAACATATCAACAGCGCCCGGTACGAAAATATCCGAGTTTATAGAGCAAATAAGTGATGAGTGTTCTTTAAGCGTTATTGTAAAAGATAAAGAAGCAGAAAAAATTATTAAAAAAAGGCTAAATAAACTTAATCTTAGAAACGCCACTTTAGAGGATGTACTAAATATAATACTTATTGAAAACAATCTCTCATACGAGCTTAAAGACAATATTTTAAAAATATCGTATCTTATAACTAAAACTTTTCATGTGGATTATATTACTACTAAAAGAACCGGCGAAGCGACAACGGACGCTTCGGTTGATGTTGGAGCGCAATCTCAAAATAGCGGTAGAAAGCAGACTAGAGACGTAAATAAAATAGAATCCATAGACGAGTTTGATTTTTGGAAAAATACTAAACAGGAGATTTTTGACATTCTTAACAGGCCAGAGGACCCATTTACCGCTCCAGAGCCTATAGTAAACCCAGAAGCAGGTCTTATTACCGTTACGGCTACCCTGCCTCAAATAAAAAGAGTTGAAAACTATTTAAAAAAGATAGAAGAGAGACTGCATAAAGAAGTGTTGATAGATGTTTCAATCCTTGCCGTAACATTTGATGACTCTTACACTAAAGGAATCGATTGGAGCGAGTTTAATCTAGCTATCAACGGAACTTATGACAACGGAACTTTCACAAAAACCAACTCCTTGGCAACATATGAAAACAGAGGTACCGGAAGCGATTTTTTCAATCTTTCAACAACCAGCAGCGCTTCAACGCTTTTTGCGGCGACATTAAATATGGCTGGACTTATCAACTTTCTAGAAACAAAAGGAGATGTAACAGTCTTATCAAATCCAAAAATTCTGACTCTAAATAATCAACCGGCCTTAATAACTGTAGGTGAAACGATAAACTATAACGTTCCAACCACTATAACTATAACGCAAACAGGTAACCTTGGAACACAAAGTTATACTCCGTCTTCTATCTTTGTAGGAATATTGTTAAACATTACGCCAGAAATAACAGACGATGATCATATTCTTTTAAGAATAAATCCTTCCGTATCGGAACTTAAAGACCCGACACAGCTTCAGCTTCAAGATGGACAAAAGTTTAGAGAAATAGCGCCTGATACTAAAGAAAAAAAGATATCTTCAGTTTTAAAAGTTAAAGACAACTCAACCATTATTATAGGCGGACTTATTACAAACACTAAAAACCTAACGATAAACGGCGTGCCTATTCTTAAAGATTTGCCTATATTAGGACATGCTTTTAAGAGTGAAAAGAAAATAGATCAAAAAGTAGAACTGGTCTTTGTAATAAAACCAAGGATTATCAAATCACATAATAGCAGTGTTTCTCTTAAAGATTTAGGGTATTCAAAATTGAAGTGACATGGAAAAAAAATCTCATTATTCAAAAGCAAAAGAGTGTTTTATAGATACTGAAGATGCGAAAAAATTTATCGAACTAGATCAATCTGTCTACTTTTTGGAAAAACTTAAACAGACTGTTAAAAAACCTCTAAAGATGATATTGTTATACGGGGAGCCCGGGATAGGAAAAAGTATATTGTTAAATCGGCTCTACCTTGAACTTTTAAAGTCAAATAGCAACGTACATCTCTTTTTAAGTCCTATTCTCGATGAGGATAATTTTACTAAAACGCTTTACAGAAAGATTTTTTCCAGAGATGAAAATATTGATTTTAATCAATTTGTCGATTTAGTAAATAAAGAATTGAGTTTTAATTCAACGCTAATTTTACTTGATGAAGCCCAACTATATAGTAACTCCCAAATGGAAAAAATACGAATTTTATCAGATACTAGAAAGATTAAATTTGTCGTTTCGCTGCATAAAACCGAACAAGAAGATTTGATCGCAAAAGGGCATTTTCAAACTAGGATATGGGAAACGATTGAGTTAAAACCGCCTTCAATGAATGAACTAGAGACATATATCAAAAAAAAGCTTTTAGGAAAAAACCTCTTTAATCTAGCGAATCAATTTCACAAAAAGCATATTAAATTTATTTATAAATATACTAAAGGAAATTATAGAGAAACGAATAAATTTTTATATCATCTTTTTGAAATTTACGAGTATTACGAAAAAAATAAGCCAAGTAAAATCAACTTTTCTAGAATATCAAAAAAATATTTAGAAATGAGCGCTATTAAGCTAGGATATATAGATGTATGAGATAGAAGAGTTAGAGAAAAAATGGAAAAGATATAGATTAAAAAAAATATTTAAAAAATTTACATATTTAATATTTACAGCAAGCGCTATTTTGATCATATCGTTGATACTGTATGAATTTTCAAATACCAAAAAAATGGTTGTCGCCAATGTGGAAATCGATAAAAAAGAGCCTAAAAACGAAGAAATACCTAAAAAAGAAAACGTCACAAACGTTGAAAAAAAAGTGTTAAAAGAAGATAAAAACAAAACTATTATACAAGATAAAGAGATAAAAAAAATAGAGGAAGAACCAAAAGTTGTTGTTTTAAAGCCATCAACAGATTTTTTGACAAGAATTGAGAATCTTGAAAAAAAGCAACAAACTAATAAAATAAAAGAGAATAGACATATAAAAAAAGAAAAAGTTGAAGAAAATTCAAAAAAGAACAAACAAAACGAAACAATTAAAAAACCCAAAATAGTTATTGAAAAAAGAGACAACAGCAATATAATAAATGAGCTAATTAAAAAATTTGAAAGAACAAAAGATCCAAAAATCGCTATCTTTTTATCTAGAATATATTATAAAGACAAACATTATAAAAAAGCTCTTGAATGGGCGGTAATCGCAAATGAGTTAGATAATAGTAACGCGAATAGTTGGATACTTTTCGCAAAATCTAGCGTTAAACTTGGAAAAAAAGAGGAAGCGATCAAAGCTTTAGAAACTTTTTTGTCAAAACATAAATCCTATAAAACTAAACGACTCTTAGATGAGATTAAAAATGGAGAGTTTAAATGAGATTATTACTACTTTTCGCAACTCTTTTAACGGTTACTTTTGCAAAAAATATCTCAGTTCAAGAACTTATAAAGTTTTATAAAAACAAAGAGTATAAAAAAGTTTGCTCGCACGGGATTACTATCTTCAATAAATTTAAAAAAGATGAAGCTCTCGTTTCAATGTACGCCTTTGCATGTTTAAAATCAGACTATATAGATAGACTCTCAGTACCGGCTGTTATTTTAAAAAATAGTAAAGAAGCAAGAGCAAATGCGGCCTATTTAGCGATAATAGTGGCGCAAAAGAAGCTATTTTTTCATGCTCTTTTTGACGGAATGGATATTACCGGTCTCGTTTTTCCCGAGATAGATCATATTTTATCTAAAGTTTTTACTCTCTACACTCAAAATAAATATAAAAAAATTAACGACAAGCTTATCTTTAACGATCCGGAAGAAAAAGATATAAAATATGAAGTAATTTTAAAAAGAGATGAAAAACCTGTTAAAATTATATTATTGAAGCTAAAAAAAGATAAAATAATCGAAACACATAAGTATTGGTAGAGGAACATATGGAAAAAATAACTTCTTTGCTTTTAGAAAAATCAATTATTACTCCCGAAGTTATGCAAAAAGTTAAAGAAGATACAACTTCTGAAAAAAATCTTTTACATAACCTTATTGCAAAGGGTATTATTAGCGAAAACTTCGTGGTTAAATTTTTTGGAGACCTTATTAGAGAAGGTAGTTTAAATATTGACGATATAGAAAATTTACCCGATACTCTTAAAGAGAAAATTCTAAAATATTTAGCGAAACTTTTAAATATAGATTTTTTAGATTTAGACTCTATCGATATTGACTTTAGACTTGCCACAAAAGTACCTTTGTCACAACTTAAAAAATATGTTGCGATTTTAGTCAAAGAGGAAGATATTAATATTGTCGTAGCTTTTAAAGACCCTTTAGACATTAGCGCACAGGAGGCGATACAGAGACTTTTTCCAAAAAAACCTCTAAAACCAGCTATCGCTCCGGCAAAACAGATAGAGAGATACTTAAATAAGTTAGAATTAAGCGAAAGCGTTAAAGGACTGATTAACGAGATAAGAAAAGAGATAAATGCAGGAAATATTAATGAAGCTAGAGAGTCTAGCGCGATTCTTAGACTTATTGAGATCATCTTAAAGACCGCTATCATCTCAAGAGCTAGCGATATTCACATAGAGCCGACGGGAAAAAACTGTATTATTAGATCAAGAATTGATGGGATTTTAACTGAAACTTTTATATTTGATAAAGATATATATCCGCCTCTATCTTCACGTCTAAAACTTTTGGCAAATCTTGATATCGCAGAAAAAAGAAAACCACAAGACGGTAGATTTTCCGCTACTATTATGAATAAAGAGTACGATTTTAGAATTTCAACTCTTCCTATAATGACCGGCGAATCGATTGTTATGAGGATTCTTGACAAGTCAAAAGCCATGATAAAACTTGAAGATGCAGGTATGAGCGATTATAACTACAAAAAATTCACCTCCGCTCTAAAAACTCCATATGGGATCATACTTGTAACAGGACCGACGGGAAGCGGTAAAACTACCACGCTTTACGGCGCTTTAAATATGTTAAGAAGCGTAGAAAAGAAGATTATTACAGTAGAAGACCCTATAGAATACCAAATGAATCTAGTTCAACAATCTCAAGTCCAACCTAAAATCGGTTTTACGTTCGCTACCGCTTTAAGATCGATCTTAAGACAAGACCCCGATATTGTTATGATAGGAGAGATTAGAGATCAAGAAACGCTTAGAATAGCTGTCCAAGCTGCTCTTACCGGACATTTGGTTCTATCCACTCTTCATACAAATGACGCTATAAGCGCAATTACTAGAATGGTAGATATGGGTATTGAGCCATATTTGGTAAGTGGTTCTTTAATTGCTATAGAGGCTCAAAGATTAGTTAGAAAAATTTGTCCATACTGTAGAGAAAAAACCGTGCTTTTACCAAATATAGAAAAAGATATAAAAGAGTATCTTCCCACAAATTACCAATTTTACAAAGGCAAAGGATGCAAACACTGCAATATGACCGGATACATGGGAAGAGAAATGGTTTCAGAAGTTTTAACTGTGGATGATCAGCTCTCAAGTATGATCGCAAGAGAAGAGAGTAAGGAAAAGATAACGAAATACGCTATCGAAAACGGTTTTATACCTATGATTCAAGACGGAATCAATAAAGCTTTAGAGGGGTATACCACTATAGAAGAAGTATTGAGGGTGACTAGATTATCATGAAATATTTTCAATTAGATATATTATCAAAAGGGAAAAAAGAGTCTATTGTCTTAAAAGCCGAAAATAAAGAGGAGGCTTTAAATCTAGCAAAACTAAAAAAAGGCGGGATAATTATAAAAATCCAAGAGACATCTCCTCCTTTGGAAGATAGAATCAAAGATATTCAAGATAAAATCTTCTCGTTTTTAAAAGAAAAAAAAGTTAAACAAGATAGTCTCATAGCCGCTATAAGACAGTTGGCTGTTATGACTAACGCCGGTATTCCTATTTACGACGCTTTACAAGAGATTGCAAACTCATCTATGGACAATGCTTTACGCGATATTTTAAAACAAGTGGCCGAAGATATCAACTCAGGTATAAGCTTGTCAGAATCTATTGAAAATTTCAAATATCAGCTAGGCTCGCTAACCGTTACGATGGTCAAGTTAGGAGAGCAAACCGGGAATATGCCAGAAGCTCTTATGACTTTGGCAAACATTTTAGAGGAGATTAGAGAAAATATTTTAAAATTTAAAAAAGCTATTAGATATCCTCTTATAACTCTTTCGGCTATGGCTATAGCTTTTGTTGTGCTTATAATGTTTGTGGTTCCAAAATTCAAATCCATCTTTGAAAGATTCAACGCGGAACTTCCTGTCCCGACAAAAATACTTTTATGGTTAGAGCACTCATTTTCCACTTATGGATTACAGATTTTGATAGGTATAGCGATAGTAGTTTTTACAATTATGTATTTTTATAAAAATAATGAAAACTTTAAATATCAAATAGATAAATATCTCCTAAAAATTTATCTTATTAAAGATATTATCTACTACGCCACTCTAAGCAGATTTACTCTTGTTTTTACTGAACTTGTTTCATCTGGTATTCCTGTTGCCGAGGCGCTTGATAGCGCCGTTGCGATGGTAGATAATAGCTATATTAAAGAAAAACTTGACATGGTAAAGGTTTACGTGGAAAGGGGTGTGTCTTTAACGGAGGCTTTTAAGGAAACGGAACTTTTTGAAAATATGATCATACAGATGATAGGCGCAGGCGAAACAAGCGGTCAAATGGATAGTATGATGAGAAAAGTATCAGATTACTATAGAATGAAGTTTAACTACATCTTAGACAATATGTCTTCATATCTAGAACCTATTTTGTTAACAATTATAGCCGCGCTTATACTTCTTTTGGCACTAGGTATATTTTTACCGATGTGGGATATGGCAAAAGCGGTTAAGGCTCGCTAGAGCAATCCCGCTTCGATAAGAAAAGGAGATGGTTTAAACTCGGCTCTTTTTACTCTGTCATATTTTGCGTATGATAAAAATAGTCTGTTTTTTGCCCTAGTGGCAGCAACATAAAAAAGACGTCTCTCCTCTTCAAGACTACCGCCTTTACTTATCAATTTTCTATTTGGAAACCGTCCATCAGCCAAATCTATAATATAAACGTCATCAAATTCTAACCCTTTGCTTGCGTGAACCGTTAAAAGATTAACTCCGCTGCCTTCGCTCATCTCGCTACTTCCTAATACTAAAGCGTTATAAAATCTTTCCAAATCCTTATAAGGCTTTGCCAACTCTTTTAAAAGAAGAGTCTTTCTGTAGATTTTCATCAAAGCCTCTTTTTTCAATTTTTCATCTATATATCCATCTTTCAAGGTTGCCCTCTTTATGGCCAAACTCTCTTTTATCTCTTCAAACAGCTTCGAATCAACTATCTTAGCAACTACGCTTAAAGGATTAAAAACCCTTTTTAACTCTTTATAAAGCTGATAGAAGCGATAAAGAAAAATAGCGCCCTCTTTTGAAAGTTTAGGATGTTTTAACAGAGCGCTCTTTTTAAATCCCTCATCAAAACCAAGTTCTTTAAATCTACTTTTGCTTCCTATTTGAATAAAGTCATCAAAAAGACCCAACTGATGATTTTTGACTCTTCTTTCAAAAGGGTTGTCCATATCGACTGGATCGAAAAGCCCCTTGAAAAAATCGCCTTTTCCAAGTTTAACTGAAGCGTCATAAATCTCTTTTGCAATCGCGGGTCCAACTCCTTTAGCATACTCCAAAATATGTATAAAACTCATAACATCTTTTGGATTTATAAGAAGTGTGACAATATCCAAAACGGCTTTTACCTCTTTTGCGTCAAAAAAACTGACGCTTCCTTTTCTTTTACAACCAATTCCTAACTCTCTTAGACTTGCTTCTATACCGTCGGCACTGGAGTTATTTCTAAAAATGACCGCGATTTCTTCATAAGGAGTTGATGACTCTTTTATCTTTTTGGCGATATCTTTATACTGCTCCAAAAGTTCATTATAAACCAAAAGTTTTGGAGGCTCAAACTCATCTTTTCTAACAACTTCCAATTTTTTTGGATAGATTCTTTCATTATTTAAAATTACTCTATTAGCCAAAGATAAGATATATTTGCTTGATCTGTAATTTTTAGATAGATTGAAAATTTTCGCATCGGGATATTTGTCTTTAAAACCGGCTATTATATTTATGTTTGCTCCATTAAAAGCATAGATGCTCTGATCATAATCTCCCACGCAAAAAAGCGATTTTGAACTTAGTCTATCTAGCAATGAAGATTGCAAATTGTTAGTATCTTGATATTCATCCACTAAAATCTCTACAAACTCCCCCACTCTATCGGCGCTCTCTCTTGCTTTTATTAATAGATCGTTAAACCCAACAAATCCATAACTATCTTTGGTCTTCTCAAACTCGTCTGCAATATCGTTATATATATCGACAAAAATTTTTTGTTCCTCTTTTTTTTCAGCTATCCACTCTCCAAAACTTTTATCACTAACACAGTTTTGATATAAAGAGTAGATATCGTACAAATAAGAAGCGGCGTACGGTTTCTCTTCAAAATTGTAAAAATGTCTCTTTTCGTAAATACTTTTAAAAAGAGTTTTTAACTCCTTAGGCTGTTTTAAAACAACTTTTTGCTCAATTTTCTTTAACCATCTATAACATACCGCGTGAAAAGTCCCCGCCTCAATCTTAGAAGCTTTGCTTTTGCCAAAATATTTAGATACTCTTGTTATCATCTCTGCAGCAGCTTTATTTGTAAATGTAAGAAGCAAAATTTTTTCACTAGCCACCCCTTGATCCAAAAGATATCCTATTCTTCCGACAATTGTAGATGTTTTGCCGGTTCCGGCGCTAGCAATAATGAGATTGTGTCCAAATGGTGCCGTAGCTGCCTTGAACTGCTCTTCGTTAAGCCTCGATAAAGGCATTTTGCTCCTTTTTCGTGTAGGTTTGATGGATATGGTGTGAGATTTAAAAAATCAATGACAACCCACACTCACACCCTCGCCCATACTAAATTTAAGTCGTTATTTTACCCCCTTTTGCTATAATTGCGCTAAAAATTAAATTATAAAGGTTTTGAATTTATGAGCAAAGATACTAGATACAATCCAAAAGAGATAGAAAAAAGTTTTTACCAAATCTGGGAAGAAAGAGGCTATTTTGAGATAGAAGGCAACCAAAAAATACAAGATGCGAACAAAAGATTTTGTATTATGATGCCGCCGCCAAACGTTACCGGCCGTCTTCATATAGGTCATGCGTTAACATTTACGCTACAAGATATCATTGTGAGATATAAAAGAATGGACGGCTATAAAACTCTTTGGCAACCTGGAACCGACCATGCCGGGATTGCTACGCAAAACGTTGTTGAAAAAGAGCTGATAAAAGAGGGTATTACAAAAGAGCAGATAGGCAGGGAAAAGTTTTTGGAAAAAGTTTGGAAATGGAAAGAAGAGTATGGAAACGCTATAGTAAAGCAGCTAAAGATTCTAGGCGTAAGCCCCGCTTGGAGCAGAGAGCGCTTTACTATGGACGAAGGCCTGAAAAATGCTGTAAGAGAAGCTTTTGTTACCCTTTATGAAGAAGGACTTATCGTAAAAGG
>JALWIX010000080.1 GCA_027082175.1 Campylobacterales bacterium | reverse complement strand
GATAACATAATCTCTTTTTCCAAGGAAGGAAGATACAAAAAGGAGCTTTTTATAACCGCGGACTCTTGTATTATTTTTTCAATGATATATATCTCTTTTTGAAACTTATCGTATATAGTCGCTAGTTCATCTCTTAATTCGATCTTATCCACCAAATCATCTTTTTTTATCTCTTCTAAATTACTTTTAAATTTTTTAATATTTTCAACAATTTCATCATACGTTATATATCTATAGCCTACTATTTTCTCAATCTCATCGTTTAAAAAATGGTTAAATCTTCCAAGATTGTCTATTTTGCTCTCGAAACTATAAAGTTTAGAGATATTTTCATAATCTATAATTTTTTTTATATAAATAGTAAAAAAGATAAGAAATATAACCACAACAAAAAATCTAATCCATCTGATCATCTATTTTCCCCGTTAAACTTCTCAAAAATTCAACTATTTTTTGAGCATTTTCATCGCTTATTTCTCTTCCAAGCTGCGCCTTAGCCATCCATTTTACAGCCTCTTTCAAAGTTTTAATCTTACCGTCGTGAAAATACGGCGCACTCTTTTCCACATTTCTTAATGAGGGACACTTTATAAGCTCTTGATCGTTCTCTTCTAAAAAATATCCCCGTTTAAAATAAAAATGCCCTCCTAAACTTTTTCCGTTATGACACGCAATACAACCATATCTTTTAAAAAGTTCAAAACCATTTTTTTCTTTAGAAGAAAGCTCCCCATACCCTAAAAGATATCTGTCAAACTTGGATTCGACGGTATTTAAAGTTAAAAGATAGTTATAAAGAGCGTCTATAACGTTCTCTTTGTTTATATTTTTATAAGTTTTTAAAAAAAGCTTTTTTAAAAATCCGTTACTGTAAACATAATCTACTATCTCGTCAAAATCTGCTTCCATAATATTTGGATTTTTCATAATATCTTCAATTTTTCTCTTCAAATCATATTTTTTGTTTTTCCAACCATATACATATTGAAATCTTAAATTGTATATAGAGGGCACATTATATTTCGTCTTTCTACCAAATACTCCGGTACCTTTTTCTTCGTTGTTTGCTCCGCCATACTCTTTTTTATGACAAGAGGCGCAAGATATTTTTTTATCTTTTGAAAGATTTGGATCATAAAATAAAATCTTGCCAATTTTAGATTTTTCCTTATCCTCTATTAATATCTTTGGAATAGGCTCAATAGGACCTTTTGCAAACAGTAGAGATAAAAATATAAAAGCAAAAAGAGCAACTCTCATCATAGACTCTTTAACTCTTTTAAAATCTCTTTAACGGGAAGCTCCAACATTTTTTGCCTTAAGTAGAAATTTTATAGATACAAATATTTTAACCATAAAAAAATTTAATTTTTCTTTAATAACAAAAAATTATAAAAAACTATTTGTTAGTAATATAAAAATCGAGTTTTCTGAAAAATTACTTATTTCGCTTGTGAGTGTGAGTGTGGGTGTGACAAAAGCGCCATTTTCCCATTACTCACACCCACACTCACACCCACACTCACACCAAGCTTGAATATATAAATTTTAAAGGCCACAATTAAATAAATATCTTCTCCCCAATATCGGGCAAAACAAGTTTTGTTTTAATATCTTTACGATTTTTTAGAGTTTTAAACCAAGTAATAAGTTCGTTTGTAGATTGCGTAGTGAGATTGAAAGTGCCGTAATGCATAGGAATAATAGACTTTGGACTCAACTCTTTTATCGCTTTAATAGTCTCACTGTGAGTCATATGACTACCGCTTATAATGTATGGAGGATTAATAGGCATTATTGCTATGTCTATATTTTTAAAAATATTTTTTATCTCTCTAAAATGGGTATTGTAACCGCTATCACCAACAAATAAGATTTTTTTGTCTTTGCATTTTATTAAAAAACTTCCCCACAATATTCTGTTGTAATCAAATATATTTCTCCTGTGCCAATGGTGTGCCGGTAGAAAAAAAACCTCGATTTCTTTCTCTTTAAGATCATATTTTTGATACCAGCTCGCCTCTTGAAACTTTATGTGAGGATTTGCTCTTTTTAAAAGCCTCCCCATCTTTAGCGGTAATAACGCCATTTTTATCTGCGTTTTCGAGTATCTTATACTTTTTAGATCAAGATGATCATGATGACCGTGAGAAATTAAAAGATAGTCTATCTCCCCTAGCTCTCTTATATGATATGGAGCTTGGGTTATCCTTTTTTTCAAAGGCATCGAGTGGAAACAAGGATCGGTCAAAAATCTTTTTTTAGAACATTGTATCAAAAAAGTGGCATGCCCTAACCATATAACAAAATCCTCTTTTTCGTTCAAAAAACTTCTATCTTTTATTATAGGCAAGGAACTTTTTTCAAATTTTATCTCTTTTTTTATAAACTTTTTTATAAAAGAAAATATATTTCTAATCTTAATAGAGATTTTTTGTTCCCTTGCGCTAAATTCACCGGTAAATTTGCCTTTTTTGTACGGAACTCCTCTAAAATCAGATTTTATAGTCTCTAGTCTTTCGTTTAAGAGATATCTTGTTTTTTGCCCCAAATGTCACCTTTTATGATTTTTGATAATTCATATTTCCAAATAACTAAAAAAATAGAAATTGAAAATTTACTATTTATTCGTAATACTTGACTAATACCTCTAAAAAACTTTTATCATTGAGTGTGGGCGTGTTCAAAAGCGCCATTTTCACATCACCCACACTCACACTCATACCCATACTCACACCATTAAAAGAGATATCTAATTTTTATAGCATTGAATTAATAGACACTATAAAACCTTAAACAAAAATCCTTTTAAATATTTGGAAGTTGGTATATTAACTATATAAGGATGGTCAATATCTTGGTATAAAACTTCAACTATTTTTAGTCTCTTTTTCGTATCCTTAGACGCTTTCAGCGCGATTTGCGCCAAATCCTCTTCATCCACATAATATGAGCAAGAAAAAATTGCTATATATCCTTGGTCTTCTACAATTTTTAAAGCATTGACCATTAAATCTTTAAAGCCTCTTAAAGCTCCCTTTTTTTGATTTTTATTTTTAGCAAAAGAGGGAGGATCAAT
>JALWIX010000079.1 GCA_027082175.1 Campylobacterales bacterium | reverse complement strand
ACGGATTAACAGGCAGCGTTGAAATACATAAAATAGCGGAGGTGCTTTCTCTAAGAGGCTATGAGCCTATTTGGGCAGTCCTTGCGGCCGTCTCTTTTATGATAGCGGCTTTGGGATTTAAACTTTCAATGGTGCCTTTTCATACTTGGACTCCTGATGTATATGAAGGGGCAAGCGCCGCATTGGCTGGCTATATGTCTGTAGTTCCAAAAATTGCCGGTTTTATAGTTGCTATAAGATTTTTTGAGTTTTTGATACATAGCGACGTCACGTGGGTTAGAGATATCTTATATATAGCAGTTGTCGTTACAATGACTTTTTCAAATATAGTGGCATTAGTGCAAGATGACGTTAAAAGAATGCTTGCATATAGTTCAATCAGCCACGCCGGCTTTGTTATGGCCGCGATTATGATAGGAACTACTCAATCCAATAGCGCTCTGTTTTTATATTGGGTGTTATTTTTATTTACAAATCTAGGCGCCTTTACTATGCTTTGGATTTCTAGGCACAAGAGCGCAATATGGCATAAAAGATTTGATCATCCATACGAAAAATTCTCTGGATTAGTTCAAATTATGCCTGTTGGCGCCACTATAATGGCTATTTTTATGCTAAGTCTTGCTGGAGTTCCACCGTTTAGTCTTTTTTGGGGTAAGCTATATCTAATGAGTTCAGCCGTAAATTCCGGTTATATTATTCTAGCTTTGATTATGGCGGTAAATAGTGCGATTAGCGCGTATTACTATTTGAAATTAATTGTGTATATGTTTATGAGAGAGCCTATAGTAGATAGTAATACCGTATATTTTAAAAATGCTTCGCTCTCGTTAAAGACTATAGTAGGTTTGTCCGCAGTCGCAACTATCCTTTCAGTTGTTTTTATTTCTCCTTTGATGGAGTTTATAACTCATTATGTTAGTATTAGCGGTTTTTAGTCCGCTATACTAACATTAACACAAATCACTCACAATTTTTTCATATATTTTATCAATAGAGCCGGATAATTTGTTGGTAAATTGAGTCCTATTAAACGTTTGCTGCCTTTTTGCAAGTCTAACTGTATTTATACAGATTTTTTCCAATAATTTTTCTTTGTCATATTTTCCGTCCAAATACTCTATTGTCTCTTTTATACCAATAGCTTTCATAGGATTTGGTTCTCTTGTGTATTTTTTTTCAAGATAAGCCACTTCGTCTATCAAGCCTGATTCGATCATCTTCTTTGTTCTATCTTCTATTTTTCTTCTTAAATTTATTCTATCGATATCAATTTCATATATTTTTAAATTTTTTATAATAGGTTTTTTGGGATTGTACATAAAGTAATCTGATGGTGGCAAATTTGAAGAAAAGTATATTAATAGAGCTTTTTCTATTCTATATCTATCTGATGAGGAGATTTTTTGCGCATAAATAGGATCGATTTTTTTTAGCAGATTATATGCTTCCGCTAAGTTTTGCAATATTTTTTTTGTTTCTATAATAGTATTTTTATCTATATTTGGAAAAATAGAAATGCCTTCGATAAGCGTTTTTAGATAAAAACTTGTTCCCCCGACTATTATGAGATTTTTTTTCTCTTTTAAAGCTCTATCTTTTGCTTTTTTATAAATATTGATAAATACTTCAACGCTAAAGTATTCATTTGGATATAACTCGTCAATACCGAAATGTAATATCTTTTTTAATTCCTGTTTTGAAGGTTTTGCGGATACTATATCGATCTCTTTATAAACCGATAAACTATCTAAAGACAAAATATAAGCATCGCACTCTTGCGCTATTTTTAAAGCAAGGTTGCTTTTTCCGCTTGCTGTAGGTCCAATGATGGCTAATTGTTTCATTTTTTAATTATACAATGAATAATTAATTTTCGAAAATGTATAATTTCAATTTAGGTAATAAATTACGGAAAATCTATTTTACAACAACGAGGAAATACATGCAAAAACTCTATAAACTATTAAAAGATTTTAATGAATTTGTGATGTTTAAACATACGATTTTTAGCCTTCCATTTATTTTTATTGCGATGATAGTAGCTGCGAACGGTTGGTTTGGCTGGAAACTATTTTTTCTAGGATTGATAGCTGCTGCAAGCGCTAGAAATTTTGCAATGGGAGTTAATAGATATCTAGATAGAGATATAGATATCTTAAATCCAAGGACGTCGAATAGACCTAGCGTTGATGGTAGAATTAGCGAGAAAGCGCAGCTTTTTTTTATAATAATCAACGCTTTGATTTTTATAATATCAGCATATTTTATCAACAATCTAGCTTTTTTGCTCTCTTTTCCAATACTGTTTGTTTTAGGCATATATTCTTATTTTAAAAGATTTAGCGAGTATGCACATATAATACTTGGGGTTAGTCTTGGTCTAGCCCCGATAGCTGGAGTGGTGGCTGTAGAAGCTAAGATAACGTTATGGTCGATTTTTTTAGCTATAGGCGTGATGTTTTGGGTAGCAGGATTTGATCTTCTTTATAGTTTACAGGATATGGAGTTTGATAAGAAAATGGGTCTATACTCCATACCATCTAAGTATGGAGTCAAATGCACTCTTTTTTTATCCAAGATTTTTCATAGCCTTACAGTCCTTTTTTGGTTATTTTTTGTAATCGAATCGAAATTGGGTTTTTTTGGCTTGTTAGCTGTTATTGTAAGCGCTTTTATGCTTTATTATGAGCATTTAATCGTAAATAGAGATTTTAAAAAAATAGATAGAGCTTTTTTTACGGTAAATGGGTATTTGGGAATAATTTTCTTAATACTTATCGTAATTGATGTGATAATAGCAAACTAGATAACAATAATTTTTTAAAAAATTGCGATGGAAAATTTTTTGATTGAAAATAGCTGGAGTGAAATAGTTTTTGAAGCGTTTGATGCTCTTGATAATGATTACAAAGATTTTATAACAAACAGCAACGAATATTTTCCAGATTTGAATAATATGTTTAATGCGTTTAAAACTTTACCGTTAGAAAAAACGAGATATATCCTTTTTGGACAAGACCCATATCCAAGAAAAGAGAGCGCTATAGGTTATGCTTTTATAGACGCGAAAGCTAAAAAAATTTTTGATGAAAAAAATGGACTATCCAAAGAGGTAAATAGAGCCGTTAGTCTTAGAAACTTTATTAAGATGGCTTTGATAGCGGATGGGAGGTTGACTCAAGATGATACTTCTAAAGAGGCAGTAAAACGAGTTAAAAAAGATGATCTTATCAATGACATTATGGAGTTAAAAAGCAATTTTGAAAGAAACGGCGTACTACTTTTAAATAGGGCGTTGATTTTTACGAAAAAAGAGGATAGCAAAAAACATCTAAAACTTTGGTATCCATTTATTGAAAAGGTTTTAGAATCTATAAAAGATAAAGATATTGAGTTGATTTTGTTTGGAAATGCCGCAAAAGAGATAGATAGTATGAAAGTATCGCAATATTTTAAAATCCATAGGTTCGAGCACCCTTATAATGTTAGTTTTGTTTGTAATAAAAACGCTATAGACTTTTTTAAGCCGATGAAACTTTTATCTAAAAATCTTTTATGATATAATTTCACCGCAATGCGCCCGTAGCTCAGCTGGATAGAGCAACAGGTTGCGGTCCTGTAGGCCGGGAGTTCGAATCTCTCCGGGCGCGCCAGATTATAAACTACATTAGTTGTTTTTTTGAGCAAAATTTTCCATAGGAGTGGGTTTGCTCCTGTACTCAAAATATATTTTTGCCGCTTTTAAGAGATTTTTTAAAAGAAGTATATTTGAAGTGGCTATCAAAAGAGCCGAAAACTTCTCAAATGGCAAAAAAGGTAAAATTAAAAGAGAAACAAATGCTAATGTATGAAAAATAAGTTGCAGTTTTGCATCTTTTTCTTTAATCATCTCTTTCATTGTGGGTATATCGAAAAAACCCCTGCTACTTAAATGAAACCAAGCCAAAAAAGGAATGATCTTATATAGCATTCCGTTTATCAAAGATATGGCAAATCCATATATCAGTAAAACACCTCCTATCCATAATAGCGGTTCTATGGATAGAAATAGATAAATAGTAAGTATAATAGTTCCAATAATAAGCGAAATGCTTGAAAGTATCCAGTAATTGATAGTGATGTCTTTTAGTTTTCTTTTTCTTTTTCTATGAAGCTTCAAAGTAGCTATTGCAAATATTATATAAAGAGCCGATAAAACGGTTATTATATATTTAAACTCAATAAAAAGTGCAGCCGTAGTTAAAATGAGAAGTATAAATATAGAAATACCAAGATATTTTTTGATCTTTTCTTCAAAATCGGGAGTAACGTAAAACATAGGTATTACCTGATAGCTTACGCCAATGATAAGAAGTCCTACCCAGCCAAAAACTGCAAACATTGCGTGTAAAGATAAAAATATATCAAAACTCTCAGAAACCTTTGAAATTCCCAAAGAAACTAGAAGATGTGCACCTAAAAGAAGCGTGATAAAAAGTGATATCAAAGAGAGTTTCATAGCATTAACAGTAGCGCCAGAATATGAGGCGCTAAAGAGTTTATAAAGAGTTATTAAAGCAAAAATCCCAATTCCTGCCATTAAAAAGAAGAGAGCTCCCATTATGAGCGGAGTCTTGAAAAAGTAGAGTCCAGCTGCAAACAAAACGGTACCTAAAATTATAGATATATGTATGATTTTAGAGAAAAATATAGGTTTTGGAAAAGTAACTCCTACTAAAACGGGCAGCATCTGCTGCATAGCTCCTATCATTACCATACTCATAAAACCGATAGTAAACAGATGTAAAATAGCGATAGTCTCTGGAGAGTGTATGTTTGATAAATCTTGAGAGAAAAATATCAGGCCAGCCGCTACTATCGCAAAAATAGGAGCTGTTAGGAAAAATCTAAGAGGCGCTTCAAAAGGGGGCGCTTGATCCAGCGAGAGTCCGGTAAACATTATCCGAGAATCTCCTCTATTTTATTTTTGTCACTTTTGAAGAATATATATATATGATAATCCTCTCCATCCTTTTTCACGATATAGTCGTACTCCATACCTTTTATCTTGTTAAGAAGCATTTGAGGAATCATTCTATGGATTTGATGTATGTAACTCTCCCCTTCTAGAACTGATTGCAAAGCCGAAAGCACCATCTGCATAGGCGCAGGGGCTTCAAACTCTCTTGTATCGACTAATATTTCAGTCATACATCGACCTTTTTCATCTCTTCTAATGTTTGTTCTTTATCTATAGGAAGCTGTTCGGCCATATTGTAAAGTATCTGTTCTTCTTTCATGTTATGCTGTTGAGTCATAATCATAAACGTTTCACCTAGACCAAGAGCTTTTTCTTGGTTTTTAGCCTCGATTGCTTCTCCAAGTTGGTCTATTATGCTTCTTATCTGTGCATGTTCCATCTTCATAACATAAATCGGGCCTTCGCCGCTTCCCATAAACTCTTCCATCTTTGGAAACAGAACCTCTTCTTCCATCGCAAAATGTTTTAGCATTGCTTTTTTAAAAGGTAAAAAAAGTTCTAGCGCTTTTTCGAAATCCCCTTCATTTAGAGCCTCTTCCAATGGAGCGTAAAGATTGTCGCACTCTCTGTGATCTGTAGTCATATACTCTTTTATACTCATTTTTTCTCCTAAAATTTTTTTGTTATTTTATCCAAAATATAAGAAAAAATTTTGATTAAGATCAAAAAAAAGCAGAAATTACATCAGAAGATTTAAAGAGGAAGGCAACAGAAAGTTGCCCTTAAGAGATTAAGCTTTTTTAAGATTAAAACCAAGCCACATTGCTACAGCGGCTACACCTACAATTGCGTAAACAATCCCAAGAATCTCAGATGGCATCATAATATCTCCTTATAAGCTATATTAAGAATTGTAATAATAAGAAAATCTCATATAAAAAGTTTTTCTTATAGCTATATATTATTAATATATAAATAAATCTAATCTTAAATCTATCGCTATCGTTAGTAAAAAAGTAGAAAATGATAAGAGAGGGCAAAGATAGATAAAAATATTTTATCTATCTATAAATTTTTTTGATTTAATGAGATGTACTTTAAAATAGATTATTTAAATTTTTGTTATTATGTTACTCTTTGCTTTTTTTTTCAGCTTCCGCGATCAAAACATCTTCTATAATTTTGTCAATATCTCCGTCAAGAATGGCTTCAACATTTGAGTAGGCAATACCGCTTCTATTGTCTTTGACCTGTTGATAAGGAGCCAAAACATAGCTTCTTATCTGATGCCCCCATCCTATTTCGCTCTTTTCGATACCTTCCTCTTCGGCTTTTCTCTTTTCAAGCTCAAGCTCATAGAGTCTAGATTTTAACATTTTCATAGCCGTAGCTCTGTTTTTATGTTGGCTTCTATCGTTTTGGCACTGCACTACAATACCCGTTGGTATATGCGTTATACGAATCGCCGAATCGGTTTTGTTGACGTGTTGTCCTCCGGCGCCTGAAGCTCTATAGGTATCGACCCTAATATCTTTATCTTCGATAACGATATCAATATCGTCATCTACTTCGGGACTAACCATAACCGAAGCGAAGGACGTGTGTCTTCTTGCGTTAGAGTCAAAAGGACTTATTCTAACTAATCTATGTATTCCGTTTTCAGCTTTTAGATAGCCGTATGCGTTCTCTCCCTTTATTATAAAACTAACGTCTTTTATGCCCGCTTCATCTCCCTCTTGATAGTCAAGAACTTCTACTTTAAAGTTATGTCTTTCAGCCCATCTGAGATACATTCTATATAGTATGCTTGCCCAATCTTGAGACTCTGTGCCTCCTGCGCCAGGATGTATGGAAACGATAGCGTTTTTATCGTCGTTTTCGCCGCTAAGCATAGTTTCTATCTCTATTTTAGTGACTTTTTCTTCCAAAGAGGTTGCCTCTTCAAAAAGCATAGCTAAAGTCTCTTCATCATTCTCTTCGCTAGCCAACTCAAAAAGCTCTTTAGCGTCTTCTACGGCGCTTTTTGCTTCATTATATTTTTCCAAAATTCTGGATATTTTGTTTTTTTCTTTTTGAATTTCGCTCGCTTTTTTTGCATCGTTCCAAAATTCTGGAGAGTTTTCCACCTCCTCTATCTCTTTTAGTCTTTTTTCTATAGCGGACGGTTTTATTATATTTTTTATATTTTCTATCTTTTTTTCAAGCTTTTTGAGAAGTTCGGAATATTCGTAGCTGTCCAATTTTATCTCCTAATTTAGGTAAAATAACTTTAGAAGTTTAGTGCAATTATATCAAATATATATTTATAAGGATATGTATGAAAGTAGTGAAAAATCCTAAAGAAATGATGAAGATTTTAAGAAAAGAAAAAAGAAGCATAGGATTTGTTCCTACTATGGGCGCATTGCACGAGGGACATCTCTCTTTAATCAGACAATCTTGCAAAGAAAATGAGATTACGGTTGTATCCATCTTCGTAAATCCCACCCAATTTCTTCCGGGAGAGGATTTTACCAGATATCCAAGAAAATATGAAGCGGATAAAAAAATATGCGAACTAGCCGGAGTAGATTATCTTTTTATGCCAAGCGCGGAAGAGATATATCAAAAAGATGAGGTATTGATAAAAGCCCCTAAAATCAAAGGATATATACTCGAAGGTTACGATAGACCCGGACATTTTGATGGAGTTTTACAGATAGTAAACAAACTTTTAAATATTGTTAAGCCAACACGCGCCTATTTTGGGAAAAAAGATGCGCAACAACTGTATCTGATAAAGAAGATGGTAGAAGATTTTTACATGGATGTAGAGATAGTCCCTTGCGATATCGTAAGAGAATTTGACGGTCTTGCAATGAGTAGTAGAAATGTGTATCTGAGTGAAGAAGAGAGGAATAAAGCTCTTCGGCTTTCTAAGTCCTTAAAAAGAGCAGGAAAGTTAATAATGCAAGGCGAGAAAGACGTTGAAAAAATAAAAAAGGAGATGATTAAAGTTTTAGATAGAGTTAAAATCGAATATATTGAAATTGTTAATAAAAATTTTGATAAAATTGAAAATATCGAAGAGGGAAACAGCATCATATTAGTTGCCGCAAAAGTAGGAAATACAAGACTTATAGATAATATATGGATATAGATATGAATTGTAAAGGATGGCTCTCCGTTAAAAACGTAGATATAGACGACACAAAAAAAGTTTCCGAGGTTGCTAAAGAGACTTTGGCGTTTATGGCGAAACATCACATTCCTTTGACGCCTAAAAATTATGAAGATTGGTTTTTTGTGTTATGTAACGCTATAAATGAAAAACATCTTTTAACGGAACAAAATATTTTTTTATTGTATGAAGAGTATTTAAAAGACAAACCTGTAATCTTAGACGATTATGCGGCAAAAGAGGTGTCTGATGAGTTAAAAAACGTGGCGAATGAGTCTGAAAATATAATATCTAGGATAGATTCAAACATAGATAAACATAGACAATATATAAAAGATAGTAAGGAAGTCATTGAAAAACAGGAGTTAGGAAAAATAGATGAACTTTATAAAAAAATTGATGAATTGGAAAAGGAGAATAAAAAGTTAAAAGAAAAGATCAATAAAAATATCGAAAAACTTGATAATCTTCAAGATAAATTTGAAGAGTATAAACATCTTTCTTATATTGATCCATTAACCGGCCTCTATAACAGAAGAGGTTTTGAGAAAGAGTTAAAAAGAGTAATAAACAGCTCTAAAAATGTATTTTTAATATATCTCGATATTGACGATTTTAAAAAGATTAACGACCAATATGGGCATAATGCTGGAGATGAAGTGTTAAAAGATATTGGAGAGATTTTGAGAAACTTTATAAGAAAAGGCACAAAAATCTTTAGACTTGGCGGGGAGGAGTTCGCTATCATATTGTCAGATCTGACTCAACAGGATATATATAAAATAGCCGAAAGACTAAGAAAAGTTATAGAAAATCATAATGTTAGAATAGACGAAAAAATAGTTTCATATACTGCAAGTTTCGGCATAACCGAGTATAAAGATAATGAAAGTTTAAAAGAGTTTGTAGATAGAGCCGACAAAGCTATGTATGAAGCTAAAAAAAATGGCAAGAATAGAGTGGTTATACTATAATTCGAAAACCGTTCACAATTCCGTGTCACCTTCAAATTATATTATAAACTAGATATCCAGGGCTTTATTAAGCCTGCCTTCAAAGAAAATAGCCAATTGAGAAAGTGTCAGATTCCAATTTTTAATTGGCATTGTCCATTTTTTCTGGACATTTTTCGTTTCACTTCGTTCAACATCACTGTAAGCAGAAGAATGCCTATATAAAGCAGTTTTAAAAGTGAGTTTTCATTTGGGAAAGCTCCTTTATTTTCTGTTAGTTTTCTAAATTGTCTATGTACAGATTCGATGATATTGGTAGTATAGATGATTTTTCTAATAGGTTCAGGATATTTGAAATAGTTTGATAGATTCTCCCACTTATTTCTTCAGGAGTTAATACGCTATCTTTACCGCATATCTTCTTACCTGTAAGCAAATCTTTTACTGCTTTGTTAAAATCAAATTCTTCTATGTCAGTCCTTTCCTTCTCTTTATTCTATCTAACTGACACGAAATTTCTAACGGTCTTGTTTTAAGATAAATACTTCAAACTTAAAACTTGGAAATTCTCCCTTCATCATTATTTTTTGGCAATTTATAAAGCGTGATTGGTAACGAGCGATGAGTGATAAGGAACAAGAATGTTCCCAACTCACACTCACACCCACACCCTTCATTGTTTTTGCTTATAAAATCTAACTATATCATTGGCTACAATTTTAGGTAAAAATCTTCTAATTGTTTTTTTCCTAAGCTCTGTGGCGCTTATTGGAGTATTAACATTTAAAATTTTATATTTTAAAGGGATTTTTTCTTGTTCGCGTTTTGCAACGACAAACTCTACTTTTGATTTTAATTTTTTGTATTTGTACCATTTATGTAAAGATTTTAGATTGTCAGCTCCAATTATTAGATATATTTTTGAAGGCTTATATAGTTTTTGTAGATGACAAACTGTTTCTATCGTATATGTTGGTCTGTTGTTTTCAATCTCAAAAGGTGAGATTTTAACTTTTTTATAAATCATTAAAGCTTTTTTTATCCATTTTGCTCTAAGATTTGGAGGAGCAGTAAAACTTTTTTTAAATGGATTTAAAAAAGCCGGAACCACTATGAGCATATCTATATCCAAAGCTTTTAGAGCTTCCTCTATAACCTTTATATGCCCTATATGGATTGGATCGAAACTTCCGCCAAAAACTGCTATTTTCATTTTTATCCTTAAATTAAGCGGTTAAATTGTTATTTGTTGAGTAATTGAAAATTTAAAACTTAAATACTCACTTAAATTTTATCTTTTTTTGGATAAAATAGGCAAAATTTTTTGTAAAGGCAAAAGGTGGCAATAAAGATTGCTATAAACGGTTTTGGACGTATCGGAAGAAGCGTAGCTAGAGTTATATTAAAAGATAAAGACGTAGAACTTGCGGCAATAAACGATATTATTCCTGTTAAAAGCGCCGCGTATCTTTTAAAACATGATACGGTGCATAGCAGTTTAGAGGAAGAGATAAGATTTGATGAAAAAAATTTGATTATAGCTAATAAAAAGATACCTTTTTTTAATGAGAGCGATCCAAAAAACCTTGATTTTGCAAAAGCTGGCGCTGACGTGGTTTTAGAGTGTAGCGGTCTTTTTTTGACTTCTAATGAGGTAAAACACCATATAAAAAAAGGTATTAAAAAAGTTATCATTTCCGCGCCGGCTAATGATGATACTTCAACATACGTTTTAGGCGTAAATGCTGATAAGTATAAAGGTGAGAGTATCATTTCAAATGCAAGCTGTACAACAAACTGTTTAGCTCCGATAGCAAAAATTTTGGATAAACATTTTGGCATAGAAAAAGGGATCATAACTACAATTCACAGTTATACAAACGACCAGAATCTTTTGGACAATTTCCATAAACGTGATCCTAGACGTTCTCGCGCGGCGGCGGTAAATATGATCCCGACTACGACAGGTGCGGCAAAAGCGATCGGAAGGGTTTTGCCTAAATTAAACGGTAAGCTTGATGGCAGAAGTGTTAGAATCCCTCTGCCAAACGTTTCGCTTCTCGATTTTGACGTAGTTTTATCAAAAAATGTTTCAAAAGAAGAGGTAAATGAGCTTTTTAAAGTCTATTTTCAAAACGAATTGAGCGGAATTTTGGGGATAGATGAAGAGTTTAGGGTATCGGGGGATTTTTTAAACTGTAGTTATAGTTCCGTAGTCGCACTGGATTTAACTCAGGTGGTTGACGGCAATCTTTTAAAAGTTATGTCTTGGTATGACAATGAGTGGGGATATGCAAACAGATTGATAGAAATGGCAAAATATATCCTACACAATAGTTGAACTGTATAAAAAACTAAAATTTCTATTTACTAAGAAACTTAAATAAGGAGGTTCTGTGCATATTAAATCTATAAAAGAGTTGGAATTTTCCAAAAACGCAGTATTTATTAGATGCGATTTTAATGTGCCTATGGATGAATTTGGAAACATAACTGACGATAGAAGGATTAGGTCTGCTTTGCAAACTATTAGATATTGTCTAGATCACGACTGTAAGATAGTTCTTGCAAGTCATCTAGGTCGACCTAAAGGATATGACGAAAAATACTCTTTAAAACCGGTAGCAAAAAGACTTCATACGCTTTTAAAGCAGGATATTGTTATGGCGAACGATGTAGTAGGCGAAGATGCCAAAAAGAAGTTTGCCTCTTTGAAAAATGGCGAAATAATGCTTCTAGAAAATCTAAGATTTGAAAAGGGCGAAACTAAAAATGATATGGAGTTTGCAGAAAAACTTAGTCAATTTGGAGAGTTTTACATAAACGACGCTTTTGGCGTTAGCCATAGAGCGCACGCTTCTGTAGAGGCTATAACCCACTTTTATGATCAAAGCCATAAAGCCGCGGGATTTTTGTTACTAAAAGAGATACAGTTTTTCCATCATCTTTTAAAAAGGCCAACTAGACCTTTTGTGGCGGTGATTGGAGGTAGCAAAGTTTCTAGTAAACTAAAAGCTCTTATCAATCTTCTTCCAAAAGTGGATAAAATGCTTATAGGCGGCGGTATGGCGTTTACTTTTTTGAAAGCTTTAAAAGAAGAAGTCGGTAACTCAATTGTTGAAGATGATCTTATTCCTGATGCTTTAAATATTATCGAAGAGGCTAAAAAATTGGGAGTTAAACTCTATTTGCCCGTAGATTTTGTGGTTTCTCAGACATTTAGCGAAGATACTCCTATAAAGTATGTTACTTTTAAAGAGATTCCAAAAGGGTGGATGGGTCTAGATATAGGGCCTGCAACGGTTAGACTTTTTAGAGAGGCTCTAAACGACGCTCAAACCATTTTGTGGAACGGTCCAATGGGGGTTTATGAGATGGATAAGTTTGCAAGAGGCAGTTTTCAGATATCACACTTCATAGCCCAAAGTTACGCTACGAAAGTTATAGGCGGAGGAGATACGGCCGATCTTGTTCAAAGAGCTGGAGATGATGAAGAGATGACGTTTATCTCAACCGGAGGCGGAGCGAGTCTGGAGCTTCTAGAAGGAAAAGTGCTTCCGGGTGTGGCGGTACTAATGGTTGAAAATGGAGAAGAAGAGTGATACTAGCTGCAAATTTTAAGATGAACCATACTAGGTTATCTACAAAAGAGTATCTTAGAAGACTAGACGCTTTTTTAGAGGAAAAAAAGCGAAAAAGCGATATATATCTGTTTCCTCCGGTTAGCGCCCTAGATAATTTTGAAACAAAGGTCAATATAGGTGTTCAAAACGCTTATCCCGCCCAAAAAGGTTCTTTTACCGGTGAGATAGGACTAGAGCAGCTTGAAGAGTTTGATATAAAAAATATACTCATTGGACATAGCGAAAGAAGACATATATTAGGCGAAAATCAAGAGTTTATAACTCAAAAATTTAAATTTTTCAAAGATAAAGGTTTTACGATTTTTTATTGTATAGGTGAGACTTTGGAAGTTAGAGAGAGTGGCAAAGAGCTAATTAAAAAGTATCTTGAGCTTCAGCTTGAAGGGATTGACCTGTCTTATGAAAATCTTGTCATAGCGTATGAGCCGGTTTGGGCTATAGGAACCGGAAAGAGCGCGACAAGTGAAGATATAGAAGAGATTTTGGAGTTTTTAAGCAAAAAGAGTGATGCTCCTCTTTTGTACGGCGGGAGCGTAAAACCTTCAAA
>JALWIX010000078.1 GCA_027082175.1 Campylobacterales bacterium | reverse complement strand
GATAGTTCAAGAGACAAGACTTTTTGATTCTCAAAAGGGTGTTACTAGAAGTATGAGAGGCAAAGAGGAGAGCGCAGATTATAGATATTTTCCCGATCCTGATCTTTTGCCGGTTGTGATTCCTGATGAGTTTTTTAAAGAGACTAAAAATATTCCAGAACTTCCCGACGAAAAAGAGGAGAGATTTATAAAAGATTACGGTATCAGAGCTTATGATGCCGCTTTAATAGCCGGTTCTATTGAGATGGCTAACTTTTTCGAGGAAATGCTAAAAGAAGATATTGACGCAAAAAATGCGGTTACCTGGCTAACTGTTGAATTAGCTGCAAGATTAAATAAAGCTGGAGTTGGAATAGACAACTCTCCTGTTGACGCTAAAAAACTCTCTAAACTTGTAAAAAGAATAGAGGATAAAACAGTAAGCGGAAAAGCGGCAAAAGACGTTTTAGACTATCTGATGGAAAATAGTGTAGAGGTAGATGAAGCGATCGATAAGCTGGGTCTTAAACAGATAAGTGACGAAGGCGCTATCGTCGCAATGATTGATGAGATTTTATCTAATAACGAGGACAAGGTACAAGAGTATAAAAACGGAAAAGAAAAGCTGTTTGGATTCTTTGTAGGTCAGGTTATGAAAGCGAGTCGTGGAAAAGCGGATCCAAAGCTAGTTAACAAACTTCTCAAAGAGAGACTCTCTTCGTGAAACTTTCTACTTTTTTAGTCAATCTTGCCTTCCATCTGGAAGGCTCTCAAAAATATAAAAAAATAAAACTCTTTTTTAAAAATCTACTTGAAAATGATGATTATAAATATAAAAAGTATTTCGACTATTTTATGATTTTTTTAATCCTCTCTAGTGTTGCTATAATTATTGAAGAGGTAAAAACTCCCATAAACAAATGGCTATATTACTACGATATCTATTTTGTCACCGGGATATTCTTAGTCGAGTATCTATTGAGAATGTGGGTTTACAACGATTCTAGAAAGATCATAATTGAGGAGTTTGAAAACTCGATTTTTCTCGAAAAAGAGTTTGATACGAAAAAAGTTTTAAAAGAGATAATCAAAAAAAAGATCGAGTACGTAACTTCTCCTCTTGCTATTATAGACCTTTTAGCTATTTTGCCGAGCTACAGAGAGTTGAGGATATTAAGAGTTTTTGTGCTTTTTAGGGTTTTTAAACTTCTAAGATACTCTCAAAACATAACTCATTTTTTGCAAGTTTTAGCTTCTAAAAAATTAGAGTTGTTTACTCTTTTGCTTTTAGTTACATTTGTTGTTTTAATATCGGGTATAAGCATATATGTTTTTGAAGAGCAGCAAAACCCAAATATTTCCACACTTTTTGACGCTTTTTATTGGTCGTTGGTTACTATCTCTACAGTCGGGTATGGAGATATTACGCCGCAGACAAAAGAGGGAAGGGCAATAACACTTATTATCATACTTACCGGCATCGGGTTAATCTCTTTTGCTACATCGATCATAGTTTCGGCATTTAACGAAAAGATGGATGAAGTAAAAGAGAACAGGATAATTCAAAATATAAACAAATTAAACAATTTTTATATTATTTGCGGATATACTCATATGGCTGAATTGCTGGCTAACAGACTTAAAAGGGAGAAGAAGTTTTTTATAATTTTGGATATTAAAAAAGAAAAAATCGAAAAAGCGCTCTCTAAAGGGTATTTGGCTATAACAGCGGACGCTACAAAAAAAGAGGCGTTTAAAAGGATTGATTTTAAAAGAGTTAAAGCCGTTGTTACTTTAACCGAGAAAGATATGCACAATATCTTTATATGTTTGAACGTTAGAAGTTTTAGCAAAGATGTTTTTTTGATATCGCGAACTATAGATAAAAACTCGTATAAAAAGTTAAAATTGGCCGGCGCCGATTATCTTATATCTCCATATGAAACTGCCGGAATTTTTGGCGCCAAAATAATAGAACAGCCTATAGCAATAGAGGCTATAAACGATATTTTAACTGCAAAAAAGAATGCTTTATGTGATCAAGTAGAGGTTTTAAAAGGTTCATTTTTAGAAAATAGAAGAGTAGGCGAGATAGACCTTGGAAAATATAAACTGATTTTGCTTGGAGTAATAAGAGTTAAAGAGGAAGATTTTTCGATTAATTTGAAAAAAGAGTTCTTTTTTAATCCAAGGGCAGATTTTAAGTTAAAAGCAAACGATATTTTAATAATTATGGGTTACAATATAAGTATAAATAATTTTAAAACATTAGTGACGGAAAGCAGTATAAAGAATGCTAGAAAAAAAAGATAAAGTTTTACTTTTCGGATATGGAAAATATGGGGAACAGATAGCTAAAGAGTTGTTATATAACAATTATGAGGTTTATATAGCAGAGTATAACAAAAGAAACCTAAAACGCGCCAAGATTGACGGATTTGAACATATAATGGTCGTTGATATTGAAAACGACGATGAACTTACTAATCTACTGTTGGATAACGGTTTTAGAAAAATTTTTTGCGCTTTTGATAATGAAGAAGAGAATATATACCTAACAATTACGTTTAAAGCTATTTTTAAAAAAATAGATATTATAGCTATTTGCGAATCTAAAGAGACGGAGAGAAAACTAAAATTAGCGGGAGCCGACAAAGTTATTGACACTATGGAGGCAGCGGCAAACAGAATTTTTTTTATATTGGAAAAACAGGCGGTTACAGAGGCTATCGATCACATACTTTTTAAAGACCCATCTTTAGCTTTTAAAGAGATTAAAATCCCGCCAAACTCTTTTTTAGACGGTGTTAATATAAAAGATGCAAAATTAAAAAGTAGATTTGATATTATCGTTATAGGCATTGTAGATAAAGAGCTTGGAAATAAATTTACTTTTATAACCAAAGGCGTTAGCCATAAACTTGACGCAGGAGATATTTTAGTTGTCATAGGCAAAAAAGAGAGTATAGATAGATTTGAAAAAGAGTTGTATAATAGTTCCCAAAATTATACTAATCAAGGGTAAGTATGAGAATTGGTGTTATAGGTGCCGGTAAATGGGGAGAAGCGTTAAGATATGCCCTGTCGAAAAACAACGAAGTGTATATAACTTCTAGAAGAAAAAAAGATTTGCCCAATTTTGTTTCCTTTGAAGAGATAATAAAGATTGAGTATCTAGTAATTGCTCTTCCAGCTCAGATAACTAGAGTTTGGCTTCAAAATCACGAGATTGGGAAAGATAAAAAAATTATGGTCGCTTCAAAAGGAATCGATGTACAAACAGGCGAATTTTTAAATCAAATATATGAAAAACATTTGCCTCGTGAAAATATCTCTTTTTTAACGGGACCATCTTTTGCTAAAGAGGTAAAAGAGGGACTTCCAACCGCTCTTGTCATAAATGCGTACAATCAAGATTTAGCCAAAAAATTTTCCTCTGCTTTTCCCGATTTTATCAAAACCTATGTAAGCGATGACGTTATTGGAGCCGAGATTGCCGGCGCTTATAAAAATGTTATTGCAATCGCAGCCGGTATTTGTGACGGCTTAAAGCTTGGAAATAACGCTAGAGCCTCTTTGCTTGCGCGAGGTCTTGTGGAGATGGAGAGATTTGGAAGCTATTTCGGCGCCAAAATAGAAACTTTTTTAGGCCTTAGCGGAGCGGGAGACCTTTTTTTAACTGCTAGCAGCACTCTATCGAGAAATTATAGAGTAGGCATTGGGATAGCAAAAGGAAAAAATATGAAAGAGATTTTGAACGAATTGGGCGAAGTGGCAGAAGGTGTTTATACAGCGGAAGCCATATATAAGATATCTTTACAAAAAAGTATTTATGTGCCAATTGCTACGGAAGTTTTTAAAGTTATTAAAGGTAAAAATCCATTAATGAGTTTAAAGGATCTTTTGAGTTGAAATCAGAACTGTTTATAATAGAGGAGATAGAAAAGTTGCCTCCGTTACCTCAGACGGTGCAACGATTAAAAGAGGCGTATGAAGATGAAGATATAACCGCAAAAGAGTTAGAAGAGATCATAAAAAACGATCCGCTGCTAGTAGCGGATATTTTGAAATTGGCAAATTCGCCTTATTACGGTTTTATGCATGAAATTTATGATTTAAGACATGCTATAGTCCTTTTTGGATTTGAAGAGATTTTGGATTTTGCGATAATGTCTGCTATCAAAAACAGTTTTCGTATAGACCTTACGCCTTACGGTATTGACGAAGAGGAGTTTTTAAAGTTGTCGACTCTAAAAAGCAGGTTTGCTTTATTGGTTGATGATAAAAATGATCAGTCTCTCTTAAAAAGCGCCGCTTTTTTAAGCGATATAGGAAAGGTAATAATCGCAAAATATGTAAAATCAAACAATATTTCTTTTTTGCTTGAAGATACCTTTTCTTTAATAGATATAGATAATTTAGAAAAAGAACTTTTAGGTTTTAACACGCTTGAGGTTACAGGCGCGATTTTTGAAAAATGGAATTTTGACAAAAGACTTATAGATATAATTTTATCTTCAAAAGAGTGCTCTGAAAATGAGATAGCGAAATCCCTTTATATTATCAGAGAAAATCTCAATATAAAAGGAGAGATTTTAAAAGAGCCAAAAGATGACTGCAAAGGCAAAAAAAACTTTGACGAAATCGTTAAATCTTTCGGTTCTTAGTAATATAAGACGCTATTTTATAGCCGTGATTTAGAGCGATCGCTATAGAACCTCCAGTTGCGGTGACAATATCTCCGGCGGCAAAAAGTCCGGGGATTTTTGTTTGGAAGTTTTCGTCAACTTCTACTTTGTTGTTTGCAACTTCAATTGAGCATTTTTTTAAAAAATCTATAGGAGTCGTTCCTCCAATGGCGTATATGATCCTATCGTAAATTTCGCTAGAACTGTTCGAAAAATTAACTTTAGGTTTTCCATGTTCGCTATCTAAAGAGTTGATGTCTATTCCCATTTTTAATTTGAGCTTTCCATTTTTTACATATTCATTTATGATTTTTTCGTTTTCAGGGTTTAACCTTGTGAACTTTTCTCTTCTGTAATTGAGGGTAACTTCGTTGCTGTCAGCTAAAAAATAGGCGTATTCAGCCGCTGAGTTTCCTCCTCCCACTACTAATATTTTCTCATTTTTTGAGCATTTATCTAGATTAAAGTTGACAAACTGCTTTATCGAAGGCGGTATTTTATAACTCGGTTTGTTTGGTTTTCCCATTTTACCTATTGCAATAACCACATTTTTAGCTTTAAATATTTTGTTATCCGTAGTATATATTTCAAAAAAATCCTCTTTTTTTTCAACTTTTTCTACTTCGGTATTAAAAAGAGTCTCAATTTTGTGCTTATCTAGAAGTTTATCGAAAAGATCAAGCGTTGTCTCTTTTGTTCCGTCCATAAACACTATTCTACCCTCGCACTCAACGGTCTGTCCCATCCAATCTTTATCAACTCTTTTGTTATCTTTGTAGAAATTTCTAATAGTTGCCGAATGATTATCCGCTTTTTCTATAAGTAAAATATTTTTTATGCCAAAAATATAACTTTCTATTGCAGTCCCTATACCTGCCGGTCCAGCTCCTATGATCGCTATATCGAACATCTTTTTCATAGGTTTCCTTGTATAAAAATTTCTTATATTATTATGCTTTAAAGCTTAAAACCCTATAAAATATTTTTTTAATTGTTTAAAAAGCTGTAAGTTTGTAAAATATCGACAAAAAAAGGGGAAAGATAATGGAGGAGTTTTTAAAAAGAGCAAAAAAAAGTGCATCAGTTTTATCGCAAATAACTGGAGAAAAGAAGAAAAAAGTTTTAAAAGAGATGGCTGAAGCTTTAGTTAGACATGAAAAAGAGATTTTAGATGCAAATGCGATAGATATGCGATATGCAGAGGAAAACGATCTTAGTACAGCTTTAAAAGATAGGCTTTTGTTGAATAAAAAAAGAGTTTTGGATATGGCAAACTCAGTTGCCGAGATAGCCGCGTTAAAAGACCCGGTAGGCAGAGTGCTTGACGGTTGGGTTCTTGATAATGGACTAAGAATAGAAAAAGTCTCCATTCCAATAGGGGTTATAGGGATCATCTACGAATCAAGACCAAACGTTACAAGCGATACGGCTGCGTTATGTTTTAAAAGCTCTAATGTCTGTATTCTTAAGGGTGGGAAAGAGGCTCAACACTCCAATGAAGCTATCGCTAAGATTTTAAGAGATGTTTTGGAAAAGAACTCTCTTCCAAAAGATATAATCTCTTTGCTTCCAGATTATAGTAGGGAAGGGGTGGCTAAACTTATAAAGATGGATAAATACGTAGACCTCATCATACCAAGAGGAGGCGAAGCTCTTATAAGATATATTAGTCAAAACGCTACGGTTGCGGTTGTAAAACATGACAAAGGACTTTGCCATACATACATAGATAAAGACGCTGATTTTGAAAAAGCTATAAAGATAGCGGTTAACGCTAAAGTTCAAAGGCCTGGCGTCTGTAACGCTATGGAGACGCTTTTAGTGGATTATGCTATAAAAGATGAGATACTTTTAAAACTTTATGAAGCTTTTAAACCTCATCTTACTACTTTGAAAGGATGTTCTATAACAAGAGAGATTATAGAAGTTGAAGAAGCTACCGAAGAGGACTTTCATACGGAGTATCTTGAAAATATACTCTCCATAAAAGTGGTTGACGGAGTTGAGGGAGCGATAGAACATATAAGAAAATATGGTTCGGGACATAGTGAAGCAATAGTTACTGAAAATTATTCAACCGCGGAGAAATTTTTAAATAGTATAGACGCCGCTTGCGTCTATGTAAACGCGTCCACAAGATTTACTGACGGCGGTGTTTTTGGATTTGGCGCGGAAGTTGGGATAAGTACCAACAAACTTCACTCACGCGGTCCAATGGGCATAAACGATCTTACTACTTACAAATACAAAATTTACGGAGAAGGACAGATTAGAGAGTAATTTTCATAAATATAATCCTACTTAAAATTTAGTAGGATTTCATCTAAATCCATAGGTTTAGCTATATGAAAACCCTGGGCAAACTCTATGCCGTTATATTTTAAAAGTTCTAAAATCTTTTCATTTTCAACAAATTCGGCTACACTGTATAATCCAAACTCTTTTGCAAGGTGAGCCACTACATTGATAGTTTTTTGATCATAAATATCGTTATGCATATTTTTTACTAAACTACCGTCAATCTTTAATACCTTTAATATTTTATTTTTAGCCATATCCGTTATGGTTTTTATGGAGGTATAACCTGTGCCAAAGTCATCTGCGGCAAAAAAAACGTTATGTTTTTTATGTATCGTTTGAATTAGCTCTAAATTATAAAGCATCGTTTGCTCAGTTATCTCTAAGATTATTTCTATATTTAAAGTATTTAAGATTTGATCTAAAAGTTCTATGTATGTAGAGTTTTTTAAAGATTGCGCGTTTATATTTATAAACAGTCTAGGAGCGGCTTTTTGGATTTTTTCTTTCATTTCCAAAATATGTCGTAAAATCGCTATGTCAAATTGATCGATTAGATCAAACTCTAAAACTCTTTCTATAAAAACTCCGGCTGGGATAAGTCTTTTAGAATCTTTTATTCTAGCTAACGCTTCAATAGCAAATAACTCTTTTTTTTCGGTAGTGACTATAGGTTGAAAATGTAGGGTTATTTGTTCGTTGTCTATTTTTGATTTAATAAAACTCATATCGTATTTGTCGCTTAAAAAATTTTGTAAAATCTTTTTTCCTTTTTCGTCTAGCAAGAGATTTTTCTGTATGCCTTCCTCTTTAGCTCTCTTTTTTAATGAATGAAATATTTTTATATACTCATTTGATTTTATGCTTATGCTTTCATCTTTTTGTATACCGATAATTATAGGGCTTAACGTAACCGTTTTATCATCAACTTTTACGGGAGTTTCTATCAGATTTTTTATATGTTCTATAATCTCTATATATTCGCTTTCTAAAACATTTGAGGAGTATATATAAAAATCGGCGGTAATGCCTCTAATTACCAGATATTTATCTTTTTGACTTAGAAGGTTTTTTATTTTTTCTTCAACAATTTTTATAGCTTTTGTCACTGTGCTTTCTAAATATATTTGGTTGAGATATTTTAACCCTTTTAGATCAATCATCGTTATATATTCGTTTCCGGGAGAGTTATATATCTCAATAAATTTAAAAAAACTTCCTTCAAGATCGGTAAAAGTTACAAAATGTAGTTCGACGATAACGTTTTCAAATTTGAAAACAATCTCTTTGAAATCTTTAAATACCAGATAAGCCTCATTATACGAGCCTCTTTTATAAAAAAAGTAAAATGAGTTGGCCAATTTATGCAAAAGCGTATGAAGATCGTGTAAATAGTTGCACAAATTTATATCCATACAGACCATCATAGACTCTAAATACTCCATATATTTTATAAATTGGCAATTATCGGCGGTGTCTATGGGATAAAGCGAGATATCGTCTTTTTGAATAACTTCAATGATTTTGTTTAAAAAGTCTTTGTGGGCCGTTAAAAGATAGTAATCATTTAGCTGTTTTCTGTTTTTAAAACTTGTTATCTCTTTTTTTAGATAAACTTTAGCGACTAAATCTATAAAATATTGGAAATGTTGATTTAGTTCCGCAATTAAACTCTTATCTAGTTCTAGTATTAGTTTTTTTAAAAGTTCAGTTTTTAAAAGATTAAGGCTTTTTATAATTATCGCATAAGGTATTGTTAAGTCTTTGTAAAACTGATAACACTTTCTTTCATCAAGACTTTTTTCGTTAAAAGATAGCAGATAATCTTCTATAAGTTTTTCCTGAATATTTAAGAGCTTTTCAAGCTCCTCTTTTGATACAAATTGATAAATTGTCGGATCGTTATAGATAGAAGATTTTATATTTTTTAATATGAAAGGTAAATGCTTTTTTAAAATATTTATATATTCCATTTTTGACCCTTTTTAGAACCTTCGCGACTTCAAATCAAACTTAATTATATAAAAATTTTTTTTGGATTAAATTTAAATATTTTTCGCTTTAGTGATTTTATTACATATTATTAATTATGATTTTTTAAACACTCATTGAAGGAAAAATATTTTAAAGGTTGTAACATCATTTTTAGATATTACATCTATTTTGAAGTGGTATTTTTTGCAGATGGTGGATACTATATCAAGACCTATTCCAAAGCCTCCTGTAGTTTCATCATCTCTCTCATATCTTTCAAAAATTTGTAATAATTTATCGTTTTTAATGGTTTTTCCTTCATTTGTAACTGATAATGTACAATTTTTTAAAGTTACCGTGATAATACTATTTGGTTTTGCATATTTGATAGCATTATCTACAAGATTTTTTATTAAAATATCTATATGATTAGGATCTGCTTTTATATGACAAGGATTTATTTCTTTTTTTATTTTTAAATCTTTCTGTTCTATTAAAAGAGCAAAAAAATCCAGACTATTATCCAATTTTTTAGATATATCCACCAATTTTTTTTCACAATTGCTATGTTGATTGAAAGATATAAAACTCATATCCTGATATATTTTTGAAATTAGTTTGGAACTCATTTTTAATGTTTTTACATAAGTTGGATTTGCACCTTTTTGTTCAATTTTTTGGGTTGCTAAAAGTATAGAGGTAACAGGAGTGTTTAGTTCATGTGTACTATCTTTTATAAATTTATCTAGCTCTTTGATTTTTTCTTTCATAGGTTTTAAAAAAAGTTTTCCAAGATACCAGCCGACGGACATTAAAAAAATAAAAGCAAATAAAGATATAAAAATAGTTTTTTTAAATATTGATTTAAGATAATTTTCAAAGTCTTTGTCTTTTAAAACTATAAAGTTTATTCCAAGATGTCCTTTAGCTCCCTTATCTACATAATAAGCACTTCCATTTTTAATGAAAAAGTCCTTTTTTGTATCTACTTCTTCTTTAAAAGTACCGTCGATAAATTGTTTATTTTTATCTAGAAGCATAAAGTCCGAATTTTTTGGAATGGTAAATTTTTTTTGTTTCATATGCGCATCTATAGCTGATGATACAATTTTGAAAGCTTCGATTCTCAATTTATTGAAAACTTTATCTTTATAAGATTCAATTTCAACAACATAAAATAGCATACCAAAACCTATTATTACTATCAGAACAGAGCTAATATATATGCACATAAAACGAAAAAGAGACCTTTTTTCATAATAGCTCAAGCTCATATCCTATTCCTCTATAAGTTTTGATAAAAGGTATATATTTTCTCAGCATTTTTATATAACTTCTTATAGTCGCTTCAGTTGGTATTTCGTTATAATTCCATATATTTTGTATTAACTCTTCTTTAGTTACTATTTTTCCTCTATTTTTATAAAGATAATACAAAATCTCTGATGCCTTAGGAGTTAGTAAGATTTCTCTATCTTCAAAAATAAGCAGATGCCTTTTATGGTCAAACTTTAATATTTTTAAATCTATTGTAGTATCAATAATATTAAATAATTTCAATATATGTTCTATTCTAGCGTCTAGTTCTTCAAAATCGAAAGGTTTTTTTATATAATCATCACATCCTAGTTTAAAGCCTTCTTTTACGTCTTTGCTGCTATTAGCTGACGTTATCATAATAGCCGGAGTAGTATTTTTATTTTCTCTAAGTTTTTTAAGTATTTCAAAACCACTGATACCTGGAACTTTTATATCTAATAATATTAGGTCTACTTTTTTTTCATATAAAAATTCAAAAGCATCTTCACCATTTGAAAAGTGAACTATGTCATATCCTTTCTCCATTAAATGTTCTTTAATTAGTTTACTTAACAAAATATCGTCCTCAAGTAAAAGTATTTTCATTTGTATCTAGCCTTTTTTTAAATTTGATTTTAATATAACTCATATATATAATAGGTATAATTATTAAAGACAAAATGGCTGAAGAAATAACTCCTCCAATAACTGGTGCTGCGATACGTTGCATAATTTCACTTCCAATTCCATTACTAAACATAATAGGGAATAGTCCAGCAAGTATGGCAAAAACTGTCATTAGCTTCGGTCTTACTCTTTTTACTGCACCTTCATATATAGCTTTATAAATATCTTTATTATTTAATTTTTTTTCGTTTTCTATTATATTACGAATATTTTCTTTTAAATATATTATCATAACAATGGCTGTTTGCGCAGCTATACCCAATAGAGCTAAAAAACCTACGATAACAGCTATGCTCATATTGAAGTTTAGAAAATCAATGTAAAACAGACCACCCAAAAAAGCAAAAGGAAGAGTCGTAAAAACGATAAAAGTTGGAACTAGTTCATTTAGTGCAAGATATATCAAGATAAAAATTATCACCAAAACTGTAGGTACTATCCACTTGATTGTCTCCATAGCACTTTCAAGATACTTCGATTCTCCTGCCCACTCATAGAAGTATCCTGCAGGAAGTTTTATATCTTTTAAAAGTTCTTCAGCCATTTTTTTATATTCGCTTCCGCTGACTCCATTTATAGGAGTAATATAAATATATGTAACCGGTTTTGCTTTTTCACTTTTCAAGACAGAAGAACTCTGCTTATAGTAAATATTTGCTACTTCTTTTAAAGGAATATAACCGTAATCGGTTTTGATTTTAAGCTCTTTTATATCTTCTAAATCTCTTTTTTCTTCCTCGTCGAATCTAACGGAAATCGGATATCTCTCTAAATTTTTTATATAGGTTGTAACTTTTTTGCCTCCTATGGCACTGCTGACAAAATTTAAAACACTATTTTTATTTAGATTATATAAAGATAGTTTCTCTTCATCAATATCTATATTTATAAAATATCCTGTATCGCTTCTATCGGCAAAAACAGACTCTGTTATTTTTAGGTTTTTCAATCTCTCTTCTATCTCTTTTGCCAAAGCTTGTAGTTTTTTTGTATCGTCCCCATAAAGTTTTATTCCAACAGGAGTTCTAATTCCACTAAGAAGCATATCTATTCTACCTCTTATGGGATATGTCCAAGAGTTTACCAGCCCTGGTATTTGCAAAGAGTCATCCAGCTCTTCTATTAATTTTTTAATACTCATATCCTCTCGCCATTGGCTCTTAGGTTTCAAAGTTATAATAGTCTCTATCATTGATAAAGGAGCTGGGTCTGTTGCAGTATCAGCTCTTCCTCCTTTTCCGAAAACGGTCTCAACTTCCGGAAAACTTTTTATAATCTTGTCTGTTTTTTGTGTAAGCTCTTTGCTAAGGTCTACACTTATGCCGTAAGGAGTAACTGGCATATACATCAATACCCCTTCATTTAAAGGAGGCATAAACTCCCATTTTAGTTTCTGATAAAGAGGGTATGAAAAAAAGAGTGCTGCTATTGCAGCGGCATAAACCAAGTATCTAAATTTCATAGCAAAAACTAAAAATGGGTGATATAACCAGATAAAAAATCTGTTAATAGGATTTTTGGACTCTTTAGGAACCTTTTTTATAAAAATAACCATCAGTGCAGGAACTAAGGTTATAGCTATCAAAGCTCCGGCACTCATAGCAAATGTTTTTGTGAAGGCAAGAGGCGAAAACAGTAATCCTTCTTGACCTTTTAGAGCAAAAATTGGTAAAAAAGAGATAACTACAAGTGCTAGTGCGAAAAATATCGGTCTTCCAACGGTTTTTGAAGATTCCAATATTGCCTTAAGCCTCTCTTTGTTTGAAATCTCTAGTTTTGTCTGTGTTATTTCATCTATTTTTTTATGTGCATTTTCAATCATAACTATAGAAGCATCAACCATAGCTCCTATCGCTATGGCAATTCCTCCTAAACTCATAATATTAGATCCGATACCAAAAAGTTTCATAAGTAAAAATGTCAAACCTATGGTCAACGGTAAAACTATAATCAAAATAAAAGAGCTTCTAAAATGAAAAAGAAACAGGGCAATAATAATAATAACAATGATACTCTCTTCTATCAGTGTATTTCTTAGATTTTCTATGGAGTCTTCTATGAGCTTAGAGCGATCATAAACCGGGACTATTTTTATATCATCTGTTTGTAGCTCTTTTATCTTTTGTTTAATATTTTTGATAGTGTTGTACACATCCGCGCCATATTTTGCTATAACAATGCCACCAACTACTTCACCTTCACCGTTTAAATCAGCCATACCTCTTCTAGGAGATGCCACTATTTCAACATTTGCAACATCTTTTATTCTCAGAGGAATTTTTTCTTGAGTTTTTATTGTCAGATTTTCAATATTTTGTAAGCTTTTTATATATCCTCTGGCTTGAACCATCCATTCATAGCCATTTTTTAGTATGACCCTGCCGCCAGTATCGTTGTTGTTGCTTTTTAGAGTTTTTATGATATCTTCTACACTTAAACTGTATCTAATAAGATCATCGTTTTTTACAGTAACCTGAAAATTAGGAACAAATCCCCCAATAGTAGCTACTTCGCTTACACCATCTATGGCTGTAAGAGCATATTTTAGAGTATAGTCTTGATAAGTTCTTAAAAAACCAAGATCTTTTGTTTTGCTAATAAGTGCATACTCATAAACCCAGCCAACACCTGAAGCATCAGGTCCCAAAGATACTTCGGCACCTTTTGGCAAAGATGAGGCGATGGAAGAGAGCTCTTCTAAAACTCTGCTTCTAGCCCAGTAAAGGTCTACCCCATCTTTGAAAATAATATAAATCAAAGCATTTTCATAAGTAGAAAAGCCTCTTACGGTCTCAATATCTGAAATACCTAAAAAAGAGCTTACCAGAGGATAGGTTACCTGGTCTTCTATGATATTTGGACTTTGTCCTTCCCACTTTACTTGAACTATTACCTGTGGAGGGGAAAGATCCGGTATGGCGTCTAGTGGCGTATTTTTGATTGAATAAATAGATAGCAAACTTAATATTGCAAATATTATAAAAATCACTACTCTGTTTTTGATGCTGTACTCTATAATTTTTTCAATCATTTTACATCCTAAAATAGTCCGTTTATTTGTGCGTCGCTATCTAACAAAAACATAGCACTGTCTGCTATCTCATCCCCTTTTTGCAATCCTGAAATTAGTTTGTAGAATTTATTGTTTAGCGGTTTTACTTCTATCTCTACCGGCTCATATTCTCCTTCAAATTCTCCTACTTTAAATGCATACCATTTTCCATCTTTTCTTATAACGGCACTTTTTGGGATTAGAAGAAATTTTTTATCTTTCAAACCAACTTCAAGTTTTGCATACATTCCTGCTATTAGCTCTCCGTCATTTTTTATATCTATTTTTAAGGTTATAAAAGAATCATTTTTAGAAATAATAGGATATATATGAAGGTTTTTCCCATAATAATATCTATTTAGTATATCTATGTAGATATTGAAATATTGAGCTTTTTTGACAAAAGATATCTCTTTTTGTGGAATTTTTGCCAAAAATTGAAGCGTTGACATATCTGCAATTTGAAAAATTTTTTCTTTTTTGTTAAAAGAACTTTTGTTATTTACACTTTTTTTTATAATAAATCCATCTATAGGAGATTTTATAAATGTATAAGCAGATGATTTTTTAGTTTTTTTGATTGTTTCGATCTCATTTTTATCAATATCTAAAAGTTTTAGCTTCTCAAATGTAGCCTCTATCATTTTCTTATCCCGTTTGTATATCAAAGAGCTTGCATACTCCTCTTTTGCTCTATAGACTTCTGGACTATAAACTTTTGCAAGATTTTCTTCTTTTTTTACTTTTTGATAGATCTCTTTTGCATAAAGTTTTTCTATATATCCACCAAATCTAGGGGCAATATCGTAGATTTTTTTTTCATCAAGCTTTAAAAAGCCATAATAGCTTCTCTTTTCGCTAACCGTTTTTTCTATAACTTTTGTGGTTTTAACGTTAAATAACTGTTCTATATTGATCTCTTGCGAAAAGAGCATCAGAGGAATAAGCATAATTAAACTTCTCATTGAGTTCTCCCTTCCAGCCATAAAATTTGGGCTTTCGTCCTAATAAGTTGCGCTTTAAATCTAATAAGTTTCAACTCAAGATTAAATCTTCTTTCTAGTGTGTCTATATATTTAAAAAGTGTGCTGCCTGAGATTACACCGGCATTTGTTAGTTCAAACATATGTTCTATTTTGGGAAGACTCTCTTTTTCAATCAGTTCTATTTTCTTTTTTAATGAATCGTATCTTATTTTGAGTGAAGTCAGTCTGCTTAGAAGGTAGTTTTCAAAATCTCTTTTTTTCATACTTAAAGAGATTTTTTTTATCTTCTCTTCTTCCAACCTTACACTTTCTGTTCCGTAAATTGGAAGTGAAAAAGATATCCCAAAAGAGATATAATCTTGAAATTTATCTCTACGGTAATATCCTAGTTCTATGGCAAAATCGCTAAATTTATCCAGTTTTACTCTTGCAATTTTATGTTTTTGGTATTTGATTTTTTCACTTAAAGCTATTAGTTTTGGATTCTTTTTTACTCCTTTAAAATCGATTTTTGATAAACGGTTAATATCATAATCTATCTTCACTAATTTTTTTGAGGCTATATATGAGATATTTTGTAAAATCTCCTCTTTTTTTGAATTGTAATCTACTGTTTTTGTTTTCAAATTTGTCAAAAAGAGTTCTGATTTCATTAAAAAAAGATGACTTGAATCGTTAGTTATGGTAAATGATCTATAAAGATCGATACTCTGTTTTGTCAAGTCTATATATTTATTGAAAATTTTCAAAGATTCATTTATTTCTATATAATCTGCGATATTTAAATATATAGATTTCACAAGATAGCTTTTTGCTTCCAGATAGTTTGCAAAAGTGATATTTTTTTCGATTATAGCCAATCTCTTATCCAAATCTCTTTTTCCAAAATATGGAAATTGCTGTTTAATAGATATATATTCGCTTTGCATAGGTTCTAAATCTCTTCTTGATGGGTTATCCAATCTTAAATCGTTAATACCTATTTTTAAAACAGGATTTTGAAGATTTTTGCTTCTTTTGGTTTTTGTCTCTTTTAGCCGTAACAGTTCTTTTATAGATTTTAGATTTGGACTGTTTTTTAAAGCCGTTTTGACTATATCCTCTATACTTTCGGCAAAAAGAGACGCCGAAAGTATAAAAATTAAAAGGAGTTTCATTTTAAAAACTCACCGAAGTTTTAACTCTATACTTTTTCCCATTCTTGTCTATAACAAAAATGTGTACCTGCCAGGTTCCTCTCATTGGAAACTTTACATTTAAAAGATATTCTCCATCTTTTAAAGGCTTGACTTTTGCAAAATTTTCCATATATGGCATTCCAGGCATTGCGGGCATAAAAAACTTTACTTTGACCTCTTTTGGATTTAAACCCTTTTTGCTGATTTTTAAGGTCAAACTGTTTTCTCCAGAAGTTAGCGGTTTTGTAGAAATAAATTCTACATTGAAACCTCTGTATTTAATATGCTTTTGGAACCCTGCAGCATAAGAGGATACAACTAAAAACATAGTCAAAATAATTGTTTTTAGTCTCATTTTCCATCCTTTGTCTGGTTTTTGAACGGAAAATGATAACTTTTTATATGTGGAAAAAGCGTGTAAGAGACAAAATAGACAAATATACGGGGCTAAGCCCGTATATTACTTATTGTTTATATCTTTTATAAATCTAAGATACAAAATAGGAAGGACTACCAACGTAAGCATAGTGGAGCTAGCGAGTCCATATATAACGACTATGGCTAGAGGTCTTTGTATCTCAGAACCTGGACCCGTTGCAAACATTAGTGGAAGCAGACCTAAAGCGGCAATTAGAGCCGTCATTAAAACGGGTCTTAATCTTCTCATAGCTCCTGTAATTACCGCGTCTTTTACGCTCATACCGTTTAATACTAGTTGATTAAAATAGTTTACCATTACGACTCCGTTAAGTATAGCTATACCAAGAAGTGCGATAAAGCCGACTGAAGCCGGAACGGATAGATACTCTCCGGTAAAATATAGACCGGCAATTCCTCCGACTAAGGCCAAAGGTATGTTTACTAAAACCAATAGAGCTTGCGTCAAAGAGTTAAAAGACATAAAAAGCAGTATAAATATCATAAAAATCGAAATAGGAACAATTATCATAAGTCTTTTTGCCGCTCTTTGCTGATTTTCAAACTCTCCGCCATACTCTATAAAGTAGCCGGCCGGAAGTTTTATCTCTTTATCTATCAGTTTTTTAACGTCTTCTACGTATCCTACAAGGTCTCTTCCTTCTACGTTGCTTTGCACTACCGTTTTTCTAAGCCCTTTTTCATGTTCAATCTGAACCGGGCCGCCGGTTTGCCTGAACATTACGAGTTGAGTCAAAGGAACAGTTTTGCCGTTTGGCAAAGTATAGTTTAACTTTTTAAGTTTTGAGATCGATTTTTGCAGAGTCTCTTCTCCTTTTATAACTAGATCAACTCTTCTCATACCCTCTTGTATAATTCCTATCTTAACCCCATCAATAAGCGTTTTTAAATATGTTGCTATTTCGGCTTCGCTAACTCCGTAAAGTCCTAAAGCGTTGTGGTTGAAAACAAGTTCTAGATACTCAAAACCCTCATTTGCTTTTTTATACACGTCCGTACTTCCCGGAACTTTTTCCAAAAGTTTTTTTATCTTTTTTCCAAGTTCGTTTAAAACATCTTGATCGCTTCCGTAAATCTTTATGGCAAGATCGCCTCTAACGCCGGTTAGCATCTCCGAAACTCTCATCTCTATGGGCTGAGTGAAACTATATTCAATGCCAGGAAACTCTTCTAAAACTTTTCTAAGCTCGTTTATTAGCCACTCTTTATCCGGTTTTCTCCACTCATCTTTTGGTTTGAGCACTAAGAAAGTATCCGTATCGTTTAATCCCATCGGGTCAAGACCAAGTTCGTCGCTTCCCGTTCTAGCAACTATAGAGATTACTTCCGGAACCTCTTTAAGAATCTTTTGCTGTATTTTTAGGTCCATAACTTTACTCTCATCAAGACTTATAGAAGGGTTTTTTTCTATCCCTATAATAATACTCCCTTCATCCATCGTAGGCATAAAAGTTTTACCAACTTGAGTAAACATATATACGGCGCTTCCCATTAAAATAAAGGCGGTTAACACAACAAGCCACTGGTTTTTGATGGCAAAAAGTAGGGAAGGTTTATATGTTTTTAGCAATAATCTCATAACAAAAGACTCTTTATCAGGTCTAATTTTTAGTATCATATAGCTAAATACAGGTATTAAAGTTATGGCTAAAACAAGAGAGCTAAAAAGTGCGAAAACGATGCTTAGCGCAACGGGTTTAAAGAGTTTTCCCTCTAGTCCCTCAAGCGTCAAAAGAGGCATAAAAACTATAATAATAATCAAAACTCCCGTTACGATAGAGGGGGCAACCTCTCTAGCCGCTCTTAAAATAATATCTGTTTTTGTCTGTTTTTTATGCTTTGGATTTCCCAACTCAGCCGTTATGTGTTCTACCATAACAACTGCCGAGTCAACCAGCATTCCGACCGCTATGGCAAGTCCTCCCAAACTCATAAGATTTGCGCTAAGTCCAAACATTTTCATAGCGATAAAACTCATAAGCAAAGCGAAAGGAAGTATTAAGGCGACTGAGATAGCAGAAGCTATATTTCCAAGCATCACAAGAAGTATCACAACGATCAAAACCACCGCTTCTATAAGAGCTTTTTTAACCGTATGTGTGGCGATATTTACAAGCTCGCTTCTATCATATAGAAGTTTTATCGAAGTTCCTTCGGGTAATGATTTTTCCATTTTTTTTAATTCGTCTTTAACCTCTTTTATAACTTTTGCGGCATTAGCGCCTTTGAGTGAAAGAACTATCCCTTCTACAGCTTCGCCTTTTCCGTCTTTTGTTACAAAACCGGCTCTTGTTAGGTGTCCGATGCTCACCTCTGCGATATCTTTAACTTTTATGATTTTATCGCCTATTTTTTTTACCGCTCTATTTTTAATATCTTCTATATCTTCAATCTTTCCCACGCTTCTAACGTAAAAACTCTCTGGTCCCACAGTTACTCTTCCCGCTCCATCGTTAATATTGTTTTCTTGAAGAGCGGTTTTTAACATATCCATGTGAATGCCAAAAGCCTGCATTTTTTCTAAGTTGGGAGTTACTTGATATGTTTTTACGAAACCGCCTAAGGAGTTTACTTCCGCAACTCCGTTTATACTTCTGATTTTTGGGGCTATAATCCAATCGAGAATAGTTCTTTTTTCAGTTAAAGAGAGTTTGTCCGATTCTATAGTAAACATCAATATATCACTTAGCGGAGTACTAATAGGCGCAAGACCGCCTTCTATATTTTTTGGAAGCTCATCTTTTATAGAGTTTAATCTTTCGCTTACCTGTTGCCTAGCCCAGTAAATATCGGTACCCTCTTCAAAATCTATTGTTATATCGCAAAGTCCGTATTTTGAAATAGACCTTACGATACTTTGGTGTGGGATGCCTAGCATAGCAAGCTCTATAGGCGTAGTTATACGCGATTCTACTTCGGATGGCGTCATACCGCTTGACTTTATAATAATCTTAACTTGAGTAGGCGAAATATCCGGGAAAGCGTCAATAGGAAGCTCTTTATACGACTTAATGCCAAAACCAAGTATTATTAGAGCCAACAACAGTATAAAAAGTCTTTGCGAGAGCGAAAATTTAATGATATTATCAATCATTTGTCTCCTCCATCATACCTTTAAGAACCATTGCGCCTTCTACCACTATTTTGTCGTTACTTTCTAATCTATTATCTGGTTTTGCGTAGAAAAACTCTTTATCTTCAGCTAATATCTCTATGACTATCGGTTCAAAACCTTTTTCGGTTTCTTTGAAGATATAATATTTTTTAGATATGTAAATAGCGGCTATTTTTGGTATTTTTAAAGCTTTTTTTAATATCTTGATTTTTGCGTTTGTTTTGTAATCAAGTAGCAAATCTAAATCTGAAGGAACAAAAAATCTAACTCTTTGAGTCTGATTTTGCGGGTTTATTATTTTTGATTTTTTTAATACGCGACTATTAAAATTATAAGAATTTAGAGAAAGCCTAACTTTTTGTCCAATGTTTAGATTTTTAGAAGTATTAAGCGGCATATAAATATCTAAAACCTTTTTTTCAGTGGATATAAGCGTTAATAAAGGATTTGAAGTTTCCGTGGTTGAGCCGACATTTACGTGCAGCTTACTAACAATGCTTCGTGTGGGGGCCTTTATAACCAGGCTTTTTTTGATTTTGGCATTTTTTAAGATATCTTGTATATCTTTATCTGTTGCGCCGTAAAGCTTCAATAGCGATTTTTTGCTTTTAAACTCATTTTTGATTGTTTCATATTCCGCTTTTGAAAAAAGACACTGTTTTTGAGGAATGATGCCCTCTTCGCATAATTTTGATTTTCTTTCATAATCTATTTTTACTCTTGATAACTCAATATTTAGTTTGATTAGATCATTTTGAGTTTCAATCCACTCTTTTGAAGTAACTTTGGCTAAAATGGCTCCTTTTTGTACCAAATCGTATTCGCCAACTTCCAATTTTTCTACAGTAGCGGAAAAAGGTAAAGATACGGAATAGATCATTGATGGAGGAGCCTTTATCTGAGATAGATACTCTCCTAAAGGAATCTCATTGGTATATTCTATCTTTTTACTCTTAATTTGCCAATTTTCAATTTGATTTTTTGTTAAAGTTATAGTTTGACTCGCAAAAAGCGTTAATGCGCTTAAAAAAACCGTTATTATAAATTTTCTCATTTTGTCTCCTTTATACCTGCTGTGCTTAATATCTCAAAGAATATGTTGGCATACTCTTTTTTATATTCGATTTGTTTTATTTTCGTATTTATCAAATCTCTTTTTATACTTAAAAGTTCCAAGATGGAGCTTTCTCCGTTTAAGTAGCTTCTTTGTACAATCTCATTAAGCTCTTTTAGTTCTTTTTCCATTTTTTTCGTAATTTCGTAATTTTTCATCACTAAACCCAACTTAGTTTTAAGTTTTAATATAGTGGCTTTTGTTTGAGATATATCACTATTTAATTGGGTCTGTTTTAAAGTGATGTTTTCCATAACTTTTCTCTTTTCCAACTCTCTTTTTGAAGTAGTGAAATAAAGCGGTATTCCTATGCCCGCGGTATATTTTTTTGTGCCAAATTCATCGCTATACTCAACGTTTATCGAATATTTCTCTATAAATGACTCATATTTTTTAAGTAAATTTTTCAAAGCCTCTATTTGCAATTTTTTAGCTTTTATATTTGGCGACTCTTTTAAAATGGAGTCTATATTAAAAACGATATTCTCAAGTTTGCTATTTTCCGCGCAATATATATCGTCAAACTCTATTTTTGTAGAAGAGAGAATCTCTTTCAATCTCATCAATGAATTTTTGATTTCGTTTTGGGCCAATAAAAGATCGTTTTTGGCTCTTTGGAGTTCCATTTCAATACTTAAGATATCTTTTTTTGATATCTCTCCTAACTCATAAGCTTTTCTCATTTTTTGGGCAAACTCTTTCAAGTTTTGAAAATTCTCTTTTTTTAACGTATATATCCGCTTGTTAAAACAGGTTTCATAATAGCTATTTTTAATAGAATAGATAACCTTTAAAAGTCTGCTTTGTAGTTGAAGCGTTTTCGCTTCGGCAAATATATCTCCGCTTTTTTTGATAATCTGTTTTGTATTTGGAGTTAAAAACTCTTTTGAGAGATTTAAATAAAACTCATTTCCATTACTACCGTCATTATCTTCCGCGTATGCTCCCAAAACTTCCATTTGTAACGGTTCATCTGATATTGAAAGTTTATTCTCCACTTCTATCAGCTTTCTCTCTTTTTCGATGATCTTTACTAGTGGGTGACTCTTTTTTACCTCGTTTATAATCTCTTCTAAATTCACCTCTTTTGCGATAGAGAGTGAAAATATTAAAGATATAAATATAATATATCTCATTTATATCCTTTCATACATAAATTTTTTTGTCGATTGATTAATAAAAAGTTTTATCGGTATTGTCGCAAAATTTTTTTAAAAAAAGCGGTCAAACTGTGGCAGGCGGATGAAATATGGAGATTTCTAGGTGATCGTTATAAGGATTTTCACTATAGTGCACTTCCTCTCTTTTTAAGTCGGCAAACGAGATATTTATGTTATCCAAAAGAAAAAAACTGTGATGAATATCCGCATGAAGTTGACAAGCCGCATCTAACTCTTTTTTATCAAGTTCATCTACACATACGACTTTTTCCGGGCAAGGGTCTATGTATTCGAAAACAAAATCGTGAAAAACCAAAAACGAAAAGCCGATTATAAGCAAACCTAGAATTTTCTTTTTCAAACTCATTAACTCTCCAATCATTTGTAATAAGATTTTATTAGAAAAAAAATAATAACTAAATGAAAAAAAATATTAATATATGAGTTTATATTTTTGTAAGAGTAAAAAGGGCATTGAAGTCTATTTTTATAATTTAGAGGCGCTTTTAAGATAAAAAATGGAATAATTGCTTTATGAAAGATAAAGTATTAGAGATTAGAGATTTAACTTTCGGATATGATGCGAAAAATCTTCTTTTTAGAGATTTTTCCCTTGAGGTTTATAGAGGAGATATAGTCTCCATCGTTGGTCCAAGCGGAGTTGGAAAAAGCACTCTTTTTGAGTTGATAGGGGGATTTTTAAAACCTATAAAAGGCTCAATTAAGGTTAAAAAGATTTCACAAATTTTTCAAGACCCCTATACGTCATTTCACCCTTCATACACTATAATAGAGCAGATTTCGGATGTATGCTCCACAGAAGGTATCGAAGAGCTGGCTAATATGATGCAAATTGATAGTGAACTGTTATATAAAAGAGCGCATGAACTTTCGGGAGGACAGCTTCAAAGATGCTCTATCTTAAGGTCTATTATGATGAAACCTGACCTTTTATTGGCAGACGAGCCGACATCGGCGCTTGATAATATCATACAGCTTGAGGTTATGAAACTTTTAGTAAAGCTTTTGGATAGGGTGGGGATACTGCTAATAACGCATGATTTGGATTTGGCTAAATGGTGCAGTGACAAGATAATCAAGCTTTAGGACAAAGCTTTCTTTTTTCATCGTCTAAAACCTTTTGCATCTCTTCTCTAAGATTTTTTAGCCAATCTTCCTCCTCTTTAGCCTCAAAAGAAGGAAGGTATTTCACTTTTATAACTCCGGGGTTTAACTCTAACTTTTTACTGTTAAATCTCTCTCTTGCGCATACGATAACGATAGGTTGCACTTTAAGATTAAGTTTGTCCGCTATTACCTTTGCTCCAGGTTTAAATGGAAGAAGTCTATCTTTGCTAGAACGGGTGCCTTCAGGGAAAATTGCTATAGTCTTTCTTTTAACTTTCTCTTTGGCCTCTTTTAAAAGTTTTATTATGGCTCTTTTATCTTGTCTATCAAGTCTTATATTTTCCGGAAGTTTAAGCAATAATCCAAAAAATGGCGTATCGAAAAGCTCTTTTTTGGCTATCCATACCATGTCAAACGGATAAACGGCTTCAATAACCGGAATATCTATAAAACTTGAGTGATTCATTATAATCATTTTCGCTTCTTTATCAATCTCACCCTCTGTTACTACTTTTATCCCTAGAAATCTCAATATGTTTTTAGTAAAAAACATTTTTATTTTTTTGTATTGACTTTTTGGGAAAATCAAAAATGCTAAAATGTTAAATGTAACTAGCGCAATAATAACGGCTGCAGCCCAAACTCCTCTAATTTTCGCAAAGATCTTCATCTTTTACCCATCCTATCTTGCCGTTAGGCAGTTCTATCTTGGTATAACCGTTTGTATGGTTCAATCTTTTTGTTTTGAAATTGTAATCTGTAATAAAAAATATGGTGCTGTTTTTAGTCGGCAGTAACGATACCTTACTATTTTCTTTAATACACACAGTTTTTAAAGGTATCGAAAGGTATGCTCCGTATCCGCCAAAAATAAAAGCTATAAAAAGATATAAAAAAGATTTTTTAAAAAGGGCTATTATTAAAAAAAACGTAGAGATAGATAGTAAAATAATGATTTTTATAGTTTTGTGACTATTTTCACTGGGTCTGATGTCAGACTGAGTACTTACGGTTTCATCTTTTACTTCAATTTTTCTAGATATATGCTCAAATCTGTTTTTTGATAAATTAAAGTATGAAAATTTGAAATTTTTTAAATATGAAGGAACTATGGCAAAATATGTTATTTCTGTTAAAGGAAAGTTTTGGCGTATCTCTTCAATTCCTTGTTTATCGGCAAAATCTAGATTAAAATCTTCTAGATTTGATAGATTGGCTTCAATGTTGATAACTATAAGATTTTGATTTTTATCATATTGATTTGCCTGAAAATTTTTAATCTTTAAAAAATTTGCCAAAACGCGGCAAAAATCATTAGGAGGATTAAGTTTTATCGCTTTTATGCTTTTTCCAGGTAAAATATCTTTTATTACGGGACTGTAATTGTCTTTAAGAAGATATACGGTGATATCAGGTATTCTTATATTTTGAGTTAAAGCCTTAAAATAGAAAGTTTTATAGATATATATGCCTTCGTGCCGTTCCGGAATATCGCTGCTAATAGGCAGCACGCCTTGCGAATTTTCAAAATTGTACGAGAGATTCTTATATGTTTCTTCGGTTACTATTACTTTTATAGTTACCGGAAATATCTGATTTACGAATATTTTTTTAGGTATATTATGATATGAGAGGTATAAGGAGTCGCTCCTTATACCAAAATTTATTTCTTCGCTATATAGATTTAACAACAAAATCGGTATAAAAACAAACTTTAACAAACCTTTAATCGATAAATCCTTTAATCATTTTTATCCCATCTTCACTGCCTAGCACTTTTTCACAGGCTCTCTCAGGATGCGGCATAAGTCCAAAAACGTTTTTATTTTCGTTACAGATTCCGGCTATCGCGTCTACTGAACCGTTTGGATTGTCGATATTTCCCTCTTTGTCGCAATATTGAAGAATAATTTGTCCTTTATCGTACATCTTTTTTAATCTATCTTTTTCAACAAAGTAGTTGCCTTCCGCATGCGCTATTGGGATATTTAAAATATCGCCTTTTTGAAGTTTTGATAAAAATCTATTTTCATTGCTTAAAACTTTAATATATTGAAATTTGGATACAAAATGGAGGTTTTCATTTCTTTTCATAGCTCCCGGCAGCAAATGAGACTCTAGCAGTATTTGAAAACCGTTGCATATGCCAAGAACGTATCCGCCTCTATCTGCAAACTCTTTAACTGCTTTCATAATAGGACTAAATCTAGCTATCGCTCCGCTTCTAAGATAATCCCCATAGCTAAAACCGCCAGGAATCACCACAAGTTCCGTACCTTTAGGAATATCTTCTAGCTTATGCCAGATAATCTCGGTTTTACAACCTATACGATTAAAAGCATATTCGGTGTCAAATTCGCAATTTGTTCCAGGAAATCTAACTATCGCTACTCTCATTTTTCGATCTCTATTTTATAGTCTTCTATAACCGTATTAGCAAGAAGGGTTTCACACATCTCTTTTACCCTCTCTTTTGCTCTATTTTCATCACTCTCGTTAAGAGTTAAAATAATCTGTTTTCCAACTCTTACATCATTAACTTCGTTAAAACCCAATGATTCTAAAGCGTGATGAACGGCTTTACCTTGAGGGTCTAAAACTCCGGGCTTTAGGTAAATGTCAACTATAGCTTTCATTTTTTAGTCCTTTATTGATTATTTAATACTCTTTTCAAAACCTCTTCGTATGCGAGTTTTACATTTCCTAAATCTTGTCTAAATCGGTCTTTATCAAGTTTTTCGCCAGTATTTTTGTCCCAAAATCTACAACTATCAGGACTTATTTCGTCTGCCAAGATTATTTTGCCATCGATATCTTTTCCGAATTCGAGTTTAAAGTCAACCAATATAAGTTCTCTTTTATCGAAAAAAGATTTAAGTATAACGTTGATTTCGCGTCCGAGTCTTTTCAATTCTTCAAGTTCGCTTTCACTTTCTGCAAGCTCTAGTATCAAAGCGTGTTCATCGTTAATAATAGGATCGTGAAGATCGTCGTTTTTATAATAAAATTCTACAAGGGAAAAAGGCAGTTTCGTTCCGTCGGGAATACCTAATCTTTTAGTTAAAGAGCCAGTCGCTATATTTCTAACGACAACCTCTATAGGAATCATTTCGGCTCTTTTTATAACCATTTCCCTATCGCTAATTCTTTTTACGTAGTGAGTAGGTATGCCCTCTTTTTCCAAAAGCTCAAAAAGCTCGGAACTTATTTGGCAGTTCAACGCCCCTTTTCCCTTTTCAAAGCCCTTTTTTACGGCATCAAAAGCGGTTAAATCGTCTTTAAACTCCGCAATCAAAAATTTTTCATCGTCCGTTAAAAATATTTTTTTCCCTTTTCCTTCGTATAAAAGCTCTTTTTTTTCCATTTTTAACCCTTTTTAGATTGAATTATTATTAATGCTTTTAAAATGTCGGCAGCCTCTTTAAGCTGCGTATCTTTGTTAAGGTCCTTTTCGGTTATTAAGCCATCTTCATCTTTTTTCTCTTTATCTTTTTTCTCATCCTTTTTCTTGCCTTCTAGTTTTTCAAGCTCGCTTTTTAGATGTTTCTTTAGTTCAGCCTCTTTTATCATAAACTCATCTTCTTGAATTTTTAGTTCTCCTGGATGAACGATTATATCTGGCGTCACTCCTAAAGCTTGAATAGTTCTTCCGCTTGGAAGATAATACCTCGCTATAGTTAGTTTTATAGCCTCGTTTTTATCTATTGGCAAGATTACCTGTACGCTACCTTTTCCGAATGTTTTTTCGCCTACTATTATGGCGCGTTTATGATCTTGCAAAGAACCGCTTACGATTTCGCTGGCGCTAGCGCTTCCGCCGTTAACTAAAACAACCAATGGGATATTTTTATATGTGCCGGATTTTTTAGCCTTATAGACTCTATTTTCAGACTCGATTCTACCTTTTTGAGAAACTATTACTCCCTTATCGACAAAAAGGTCTACAAGTCCCACCGCTTGATCTAAGAGTCCGCCGGGATTGTTTCTTAAGTCTAAAACTATTCCTTTTGTTTTCTCTTCGTTTTCTTTGATAAATTTTTTGACTTCGTTTACGACTTTTTTGTCGAAAGAGACAACTCTTAAGTAGAGTATATCTTCATTTAAGATATGCTTTGCATAAACCGAGTCTATTTTTATAATATCTCGCACTATTTCCACTTTTATCGGTTTTGGTTCGCCTTTTCTAACTATAGTAAGAGATATTTTGGTTCCAGGCTTTCCTCTCATGAGGCTTACGGCCTCGTCTAATGTCATATCGATAGTGGATTTATCGTCAATTTTTAAGATTATATCTCCGGCTTTGAGCCCTGCTTTATCCGCCGGAGTTCCCTCAATCGGAGCTATTATCGTCAAAGCGCCGTCTCTGATGCCTACGGTGATACCAAGTCCGCCAAACTCTCCTTCCGTTTGTATTTTCAACTCTTTAAAATGTCTTTTGTCCAGAAAAGAAGAATGAGCGTCTAAGTTGTTGAGAAGACCTGCTATAGCTTTGTTTATAATCTCTTCAATAGTTAATGGGTCCACATAATATTTCTCAACCGTTCCTACTACCTTCGTAAATTTAGCTATCGCGTCCAATCGTGACGTAATATTTAGTTCATCGCTGTTTTTGGCGTATAGTTGAGTTTGAAAAAGGGAGTAACTAAGAATAGCGCTAGTTAAAAAACCCGCCGTTAAGTATCTCATTTTTATCATTTTTTTACCTCTATTAATTTGTAGAAAAAACCAAGGTGATTATAGTTAAAAATTGATAAAAATTGGCTAAACTTTTTAAAGCACTGTTTTTGTGTTAAATATCGAAAAAAATAAGATGCAGTAAATTATTGTAAAAGAATGGCTAAATAAACTTGACATTATTAGACTAAAGTTGTATAATAACAAAAAACTAAAAAAGGAGTAGGGTATGAGTAACATTTTTGAAAAACTTACCCATAAAATGACAGAAAGCATAGATTCCGCAGTAAGTTTAGCGCTGCACAACAAGAATCCTGAAGTTGACGTCGCTCATATGCTGTGGGCGCTACTTACGGATAGTTCTTCTATATTGAATCAAGCTTTAAACAAAATGGGCATAGATAAAGCCCCTATTGAACTTGAAGCAAAAAGTGTAGCTGATAGACTTCCAAAAGTTTCGTCTATAACTAAAGAAAATATAAAAATCTCAAGAAATTTAGCCGAGAGTCTCCAAAAAGCAGAAGGTCAGATGGTAAAAAACGGAGATCAATATCTTGCCGTAGATACCTGGATAGAAGCCAATATAGACGATTCCGTTTTTAAAGAGATTCTTGGCAAATATGTTGATCTTTTTGAACTAAAAAAGACGCTAGAGGCCATTAGAGGCGGTAAAAAGATAGATAAACAAACAGCCGATGAAACTTTAGAGGCTTTGGAAAAGTATGGTATAGACTTGACTAAAAAAGCTGCCGAAGGAGAGCTTGATCCCGTTATTGGCAGAGATGAAGAGATTCATAGGGTTATGCAGATACTTATTAGAAAAACAAAAAACAACCCTATACTTTTAGGAGAACCCGGCGTAGGTAAAACGGCTATCGTAGAAGGATTAGCGCAAAGAATCGTCAACAAAGAGGTTCCTATAAGCCTTCAAAACAAAAGGGTTATCGCTCTTGATATGACGGCTCTTATTGCGGGAGCAAAATATAGAGGCGAGTTTGAAGATAGATTAAAAGCCGTTGTAGACGAAGTAAAACAGAGCGGCGATATAATCCTTTTTATAGATGAAATTCACACTATTGTAGGCGCGGGAGCTAGCGAAGGAAGTATGGACGCCGCAAACATATTAAAACCGGCGCTTGCTAGAGGAGAACTGCACACCATAGGCGCCACGACGCTTAAGGAGTATAGAAAATATTTTGAGAAAGACGCGGCTCTTCAAAGAAGATTTCAGCCGGTTAAAGTAGATGAGCCGAGTATCAATCAAGCTTTACAGATATTAAGAGGTATCAAAGAGAGATTAGAGGCCCATCACAATGTTCAGATACTTGACAGCGCTTTAGTTGCGGCTGCAAAATTGAGCGCCAGATACATTACGGATAGATATCTGCCCGATAAAGCTATAGACCTTATAGATGAGGCTGCGGCGGAACTAAAAATGCAGATAGAATCAGAGCCTTTTGAACTCTCAAAAATAAAAAGAGAGATTCAACAACTGTTGGTTGAAAAAGAGGCTTTGATGATGGAAGAATCTAAAAAGAATGAAGAAAGACTATCAGAAATCGAAAAAGAGTTGGCAAATCTTGAAGAGAAAAAGAGAGAACTAGAAACTCAATTTGAAAATGAAAAAAGGGTTTTTAAAGAGATTGCCAAAACGAAAGAAGAGATTGAAAAGAAAAAAGTTGAGGCGGAACGGGCAAAAAGAGAGGGCGATTACAATAAGGCAGCCGAGATAGAATACGGTCAAATTCCTCAGTTAGAAAGCAAACTAAAAGAGCTTAACGAGCAGTGGCAAAGGATGCAAGAGGCGGGTACGCTTCTTAAAAATGCGGTTGATGAGGAGATGATAGCCGCAATTGTCAGCAAATGGACCGGTATTCCCGTAACTAAAATGCTTCAAAGCGAAAAGGAAAAAATTTTACATGTAGAAGACGAACTTAAAAAATATGTAGTCGGTCAAGATGAGGCTATTAAAGCGGTTTCAAGAGCAATAAAAAGAAATAAAGCAGGACTTTCCGAACCAAATAGACCGATTGGCAGTTTTATGTTCTTAGGACCTACAGGTGTGGGTAAAACCCAGACTGCCAAAACTTTGGCCAAATTTCTTTTTGACACCGAAAAAGCTCTTATTAGGATAGATATGAGCGAATATATGGAAAAGCATGCAGTATCAAGACTTGTGGGCGCACCTCCTGGATATGTGGGTTATGAAGAGGGAGGACAACTAACTGAAGCCGTGAGAAGAAAACCTTATAGTGTTGTTTTATTTGACGAGATAGAAAAAGCCCATCCTGATGTCTTTAATATCTTGTTACAGGTTCTTGATGATGGAAGATTAACGGATAATAAAGGTGTTACGGTAGATTTTAGAAATACTATAATTATTTTGACAAGCAATATTGCCAGTGATAAGATTATGGAGTTTAGAGACCCTGAAGATAGAGAAAAAGCCGTTAAAGATGAATTAAAAAGATATTTCAAACCTGAATTTCTAAACAGACTTGACGATATTGTGATTTTTAATCCTTTAGGAGAGCAAGAGATTGTTAAGATTGTAGATATTATGTTTGAAGGGATCAAAAATAAACTCAAAGAGAGAGATATCAAAATCGAACTTACAGAAAGCGCGAAAAAAATTGTCGCAAAAGCAGGTTTTGATCCCGTATATGGAGCAAGACCGCTCAAAAGAGCTTTATATGAGTTAGTTGAGGATAGACTTGCCGAACTTATACTTGAGGACAAAGTTAAAGATGGAGACAGCGTGGTTTTCGATGCTGATGGGGACGATGTGATAGTCGTCGTAAACGGACAGAGGGTATAACCCTTTGTTCCTTCCCCTTTCGTAACAAACTACCTTTTGCATAAACACTTTTTAGCTAAAATCATAAAATTTTTCTCACATTTAAGTATAATCTATCAGTATATTTTATTAATCTTAATTTTGCGATAGATTTGTTCAAGTAATTGACAAACGTTGGTTTTATTAAAAATTTCAACTCTCCTGAGTGAAATTTTGTAATTTTTCAGAGCATTCAATTATGTAAAGACCCTATTGCAAGATTATGGATTTAAGTTTTCAAGGTAAAAAATGGAATTTATGAAGATTTTCTTAAAAGATATAAAAAACTCTTTTAAAGACCTAATCCCTATCATTATAGTCGTTGCTTTTTTTCAGCTGGTTATCATACAGAAAATACCTGATAATACTCTCTCTATTATCATAGGACTTTTCATAGTAGCCGTCGGTCTTGCGCTATTTATCAGAGGATTGGAACTTGGTATCTTTCCTGTTGGCGAAAATCTCGCTATAGAGTTTGCAAAAAAAGGAAGTCTTTTTTGGCTTCTCCTTTTTGCATTTTTAATAGGTTTTTCTACAACGATAGCGGAACCAGCTCTTATAGCTATAGCTGACAAAGCCGAAGCTATAAGCAGTGGAAAGATTGATGCTTTTTTTCTTAGAGTAACAGTGGCGTTTTCAGTAGGTTTTGCGATAGCTTTGGGAGTATTTAGAATCATTTTAGGTCATCCTATCCATTACTATATCATTAGCGGTTATGTTATGGTTGTTTTGATAACTTTTTTTGCTCCAAAAGAGATTATAGGACTAGCTTATGATAGCGGAGGAGTAACAACGTCTACCGTAACTGTCCCTTTGGTTGCGGCTTTAGGTATAGGACTCGCATCTAGTATCAAGGGTAGAAATCCCGTAATTGATGGATTTGGGCTGATAGCCTTCGCATCATTAACGCCTATGATTTTTGTTCAGCTTTACGGTATAGGCGCGGAATATTTTGCGCAAAATAGAGCTAATGAGACTGTTTTTTTGGCAAAAGCAGTTACAGAGACTGTAAAACAGGTGGAACATTTTGAGATAAAAAAGATTTTTTTTGATCTTATCTCGGTTGTTAAGGATATTTTGCCAATAATAGTTGTGATTTTATTTTTTCAATACGGAGTTATTAAAAGATCGCTTCCTCATCTTCGTAAAATATCTTTTGGAATAATATTGGTAGTTCTGGGATTGTATGCTTTTATATTAGGGTTGGAGATAGGGCTTTTTCCTATTGGCGAAACTTTGGCATTTCAACTTACCTCGATGAAACAGATATATTTGATCTATCTTTTTGCGTTTTTAATAGGTTTTTCCACTACTATGGCCGAACCGGCTCTTTTGGCTATAGCTATCAAAGCGCAGGAAGTTAGCGATGAAAGAATAAATAGTACAATATTAAGGGTTTTTGTAGCTTTAGGTGTCGCTATAGGTATAGCTCTTGGAGCTTATAGAATAGTTTCTGGAGGAGAGATACATTACTATATAATAGTAGGATATATAATAGTGATTATAATGACATATTTTGCGCCAAGATATATCATACCTATAGCGTATGATAGCGGAGGTGTTACGACATCTACCGTTACCGTGCCGCTTGTAGCGGCTTTAGGTCTGGGACTAGCTCAAAATTTAGAAGGAAGAGATCCGTTAATTGACGGATTTGGTCTGATAGCCTTTGCCTCGCTTTTTCCAATGATAACAGTAATGAGCTATGGAATATATGCTGAATTAAAAAGAAAAGGATAAGATATGAAGTTTGTAGCGCTTGTAGCTATCATTCCTCAAGAGATGGAAGAAAAAGGTATAGAAGAAGCAAAAAAAGCCGGAGCCGGCGCAGTTACTATCTTAAACGGTAGAAACATAGGCTTGAAAGAGAAAAAGATATTTTTTGGAGTAACTTTGGAAGAGAGTATGTCAGTTCTTCTGTTTATCCTTCCGAGAAGACTCTCTCTAAAAGTATTAAAAGCGCTTAGAGACAAATTGGATGTGGACAACGTTGACAATAGTTCGCTTATTTTTACGTTTCCAATAGATCACGTAGTAGGACTGAACAAAGAGGAGCTTCACAAGTTTGAGAGTGAAATAAAGACGATACTTTAGATTTGACAAGAAGTTGAGTAGGAGGAGGGTTCAAAACTACTCGACTAAAAATAAAAAGGAGAAAATATGTTAGTTGAAGAAGTAATGACTCCAAAAGACAAGCTAGTAATTGTTGATCAGTTGGCTCCTGTTAGAGAAGCGCTTGAGCTTATGAAAAAATATCAAATAAAATCGGTAGTAGTGGACAAAAATGGGCACAATGGAGCATATGGGCTTGTAACTTTTAAAAATGTTTTGCAAGCTATTGTGGCACAAGAAGGTGATATAGACCTTTTAAACGTTTACGATATAGCTACTATCCCAGCAATAAGCGTTACAAGAAAAGTTGAGATGAAATATGTTGCTAAAATGATGATAAATCATAGTATAAAAAGGGTTTTGGTAATAGATAATAACGAGCTTCACGGTATTATTACGATGACCGATATTATTGGCGTTTTATTGGATGAGATATAATAAAACGCTAAATAAGATTTAAGCATATTTTTAGTAAACTTAGCCTTCAAAAAATATATTGAAGGGGTAACTGATGAAAAGAACTTATCAACCGCATAACACTAGAAGAAAAAGAACTCATGGATTTAGAGTTAGAATGAAAAGTAAAAACGGAAGAAAAGTGATTAACGCTAGACGTGCGAAAGGAAGAAAAAGATTGGCGGTATAAAAGATTTCTCGACGCTAAAATCTAGCGGTGAGTTCAACTTTGTTTACAAAAGAGGAAAAAGTTGGCATTCGCCGTTTTTTGTAATCTTCCATAAACAAAGCGATGCCAAAAAAGTTGGATTTGTTGCGAGTAAAAAGATAGGAAATGCGGTCAAAAGAAACAGAGCCAAAAGAAGACTCAAGGCTCTGTTTATAGAGTTTTGCGATCTTTTAAAGCCTGGTCTTTATGTTTTTGTGGCGAAAAAAGATATTTTGGAAGCAGATTTTGAAAAAATCAAAAAAAGCTTTGAGAGATCATTGCGAAATATCAAGCTATTGAAAAATGGTTAAAAAACTTTTCTTGAAGCTTTTGATTTTTTATCAAAAATTTTTATCGGTAATATCGCCGGGGAGTTGCAGATACTATCCGACTTGTTCAGAGTATGCCAAATGGCGTATTGAAAATGAAAATATTTTTAAAGCCATATTTTTTATTGTTTTAAGAATTCTAAGATGCAATCAACTTTTTGCAGGAGGCATAGAGTACCCTGTAATTACCAAAAAGTTAGATTGCATAAAAAAAAGAGACGTTATTAATATTAAGTATTGGTTAATACCAAAAGATAAAAATCGATATTATTTAATTAAAAATTTTAATAAAACAAAGGTTTGAGATGTTTGAAAAGATGGATACTAATCAAAGAGTCATCATAGCTACAGTGCTATCATTAGGAGTTTTTTTAATCTATGATTACTTCTTTATGCCCAAACCTAATCCTACTGAAAACGCACAGACTAAAAAAGAGATTCAAAAAAGTGTAGCTGCTCCAAAAACAAACGACGAAAACAGCGAACAAACTACTAACTATAAATCGCAAAACGATCATCAATCTACTCTTTTGGGTGAAAAACTCGTCACAATTGACTCTAAACATTTCACAATGATAATAGACAATATAGGTAGGATAAAACAGGTTGTTTTAAAAGATAAGAGATTCGTCACGGAAAACGGGGAGCATATAAAACTTTTTAATGACTCAAAACTTCCTAAACCGTTAGAGATTAGATTTAGTGATGAAAAAACTAATTTAGAAGCCTTTAAAGTTCCTTATATATCCGATAAAAAAGAGATTAAAATAGAAGACAAACCGGTAGAACTTACTTTAACTCAAAACCTTTCCAATCTAACAGTGGTAAAAAAGATCAAAATATATCCGGACGGGCATTATGAACTAAAAGTTAATCTCTCTAATGAAAAGAAGTATTTTATATCACCAGGTTTTAGACCCGATGTAAGAGTTGATGGATATACGTTCCACGGAGTTTTGATAAAAGAGGCTGACAATACGATAACTATGATAGACGATGGAGACGCAAAAGGGATAGAAAGTTTCAGAAAGGCCAAAATTGCCGCTGCCGTAGACAGATATTACTCAACTTTCTTTTACGATCTGAAAAAAGGGCTTAATGTAGTTATTTCAAAAGATGAAGAGGCAAATCCTATAATTTTTGTCGAGGGTGAAAAGCGTTTTGAAGTTAACGGATATTTGGGTCCCAAAGACTATAATACGCTAAAAAATATCAATCCGGAGCTTACGGATGTTATAGAGTATGGGTTTTTTACCTTTATAGCCAAACCTATGTTTAAAATATTGCTTGCTATTTATAACGTTGTGGGCAATTGGGGTTGGGCTATAGTTATTTTGACAATTTTTATTAGAATCTTACTTTTCCCTTTAACATTTAAGGGTATGGTATCTATGCAAAAACTTAAAGATTTATCGCCTAAAATTAAAGAGTTACAGCAAAAATATAAAGGTGATCCGCAAAAACTAAACGCCCATATGATGCAGCTTTATAAAAAACATGGCGCCAATCCTATGGGCGGATGTTTGCCTCTGTTGCTTCAAATACCAGTATTTTTCGCGATATATAGAGTTTTGTTAAACGCTATTGAGTTAAAAGGTGCTGAGTGGATTTTGTGGATTAAAGATTTGAGCGTGATGGATCCGTATTTTATCTTGCCTATTTTGATGGGTATAACTATGTATATTCATCAAAAAATTACTCCTACGACTATTACAGATCCAATGCAGCAGAAAATATTCCAATATCTTCCTATAGTATTTACATTCTTCTTTATCACATTCCCGGCGGGTCTTACGCTTTATTGGTTTGTTAACAACGTTCTCTCAATTATCCAGCAAGTTATTGTTAATAAAGCTTTTGAGAGTAAAAAAGCTGTCCAAAAGGAAGCAAAATGAGCAAGAAAATAGAGGCTCCTACTTTGGAAGAGGCGTACAAGCTTGCCTCGAAGGAGTTAGATTGTTCTATTACGGATTTAGAGATTGAGATAGTACAAAATCCGTCCAAAGGTTTTTTAGGTATTGGCAAAAAAAATGCGATCATCATAGCGACCTGTAAGAAAAAAGAGCAAAATGATAACAAGATAGAACTTGAAAAAAAAGAGGATGAAATTGTAGAAAAAACTCAAGATACAAAACCGCAAAAATTGAAAGAGAGTATAAAAATAGAGAAAAAAGAAGTTATAAAGAGGGAAGAAAAGCCCAAAGCAGAAATTAAACAAAAGATCGTTAAGGAAGATAAGGAGCCACCAAAAGAGACTCAAAAAGTTGAAAAAAGATTCGAATTGCCGCAAGTCAAAGACGAATTTCAAGACTTTTATAAAGATAGTGTAAGTATTGAGGAGATAGCGCAAACTATAGAAAACGATATAAACGATCTTTTCAAACACTCATGTTTCGAGATAGAAAAAATAAAAGTAAATCCTTATGACGAAAATACCGTTCTTATCGAGTTTAGCGGTGCAGATTCGGCGCTTTTGATAGGAAAAGAGGGTTATAGGTACAAGGCTCTTTCATATATGCTATTTAACTGGATAAACGCAAAGTATGATCTTCAAATAAGACTTGAAATTGCAGAGTTTTTAAAAACTCAAGAAGAGATGGTAAAAAACTATTTAAAACCTGTAATTGAAAAAATTAAAAAAGAGGGGAGAGGACAGACTAAACCTCTCGACGGCGTTTTGGTTCAGATAGCTTTAAAAGAGCTTAGAGCCGAATTTCGTGACAAATATGTTGCCATAAGAACAAACAGACAGGGTGAAAAGTATATTATAGTCAACCAGTTTAATAAGAAAAATGAACAGTAACAGTACTATTGCGGCCGTTGCCACATCACATGGCATCGGCTCTATCGCTATTGTTAGAGTTAGCGGTGATAAAGCGCTTGAAATAGCTAAAAAAATCTCTAAAAAAAAGAGTTTCCCTCCAAGATATGCCACTCTTACATCTCTTTACGATAAAAAAGATGAACTAATAGACAAATCGATCGTGATATATTTTAAGGCGCCTCACTCTTTTACGGGCGAAGATATTGTAGAGTTTCAATGTCACGGCGGTATAATCGTAGCAAAAAAGATTTTAGATACAGTAATAGAATATGGAGCAAGATTAGCGGAGCCAGGAGAATTTAGCAAAAGAGCCTTTTTAAACGGAAAGATAGATCTTACCGAGGCGGAAGCTATAGCAAAACTTATAGAAGCGAAAAGTGAAGATGCTGCAAAAATACTTGCCAAACATTTAAAAGGGGAGCTAAAAGAGTATATCGAAAATATCAGAGAAGCGCTTATTAGAATTTTAGCATTTGTAGAAGTCAATATCGATTATGCAGAAGAAGACCTTCCTGATGATATGTCAGAATCTATGAAATATCAATTAAAAGAGCTAAAAAATAGACTCAAAAATATGCTAGAATCCAGTGAGAGAAGAGCAGGAATATTGGAAGGTTTTAAAATATCAATAATCGGAAAACCAAATACGGGGAAGAGCTCTTTACTAAATAGACTTCTTTCATATGATAGAGCTATAGTTAGTGATATTGCAGGTACTACGAGAGATACGATAGAAGAAAATGTTAAGATCGGCACTCATCTTGTTAGGGTTATTGATACCGCTGGTATCAGAGAGGCAAAAGACGAGATAGAAAAAATAGGAATTGAAAGAAGTATAAAAGCTATAAAAGAGAGCGATATAATTATCGCAATGTTTGACTCATCAAAAGAGTTTGAAGATGAGGATGAGAAGATTTTAGAGTTAATTGATAGTTTCAAAGAAGAAAAAGATTTTATTATAGTTTTAAATAAAGCAGACCTTGGCGCAAATAAAGATATTGATAAAGTAAAAGACTTTGAACCTCTGCTTTTGAGCGTGAAAAATGATATATCGCCTTTAATAGATAGGTTAAAAAATATACTAGACGGCTATGCAAAAAACGATGATATTTTGCTTATTTCAAAAAGACAAATTGATTCTGTTAAAAAGGCTCTCGATTCCATTGAAGAGGCCTTTGAACCTCTGGATATGGGAGAGCTTGAGATTTTCGCATATCATATTAACGATGCTATAAGGGCTGTTGCGTCTATAACAAGACCTATGGAGAGTAGCGAGTTGCTAGATAAAATGTTTGGAGAGTTTTGTTTAGGCAAATAGAGTTTAAATCTTATATAAAACCCTGTTTGCCATAGATGTGGGATAACCCCTTTTTTTTGCTATCTCTTTGGCTAATTCAGAAATCTTTTTTTCTTCCAAATCTTTTAAGTAGCTATAGTCTCTTTTACCATAATATGAACTATCAACCATTTTAAGTTCTATTAGCTTTTTTACTATCTCATCTGTCATACTAAGAGCGGAAGATACTTTTACAATCTCACATCTTGCGTATCTATCGCCTTCAAAAGATATTTCGGCGGCTCTTAAATCAGGATCATCTCCGGGAATTTGCTGAGCTCCAAATAGCGGTTTTGAAGCTACTTTGGCATTTTTGGCAAATTCAGGGATAAAACAGGAGAAATGTTTTATAGCTTTTTTTGTTCTTTTTTCTATATCCTCTTTTTTCCATCCTTTGTATATTTTATCTAAAAATTTTTGATTAAGTCTCGGCTGTGAGCTGTTAACAGGATTTTTAACCAATCCGTCATTAAACAAAGTTATCTCTTTTGTCATACCGTGAAGTTGAAAATAACCATCCGGATATGGGGTAAATTGCGCCATTCCTTGAGGAGTTCCTCTTTTTCCGTGAAAAATAATTTCCGGCCACTTGATATTGCAATCTTCCCATTTAGTTACATAGGCGGCTTTGAACTCTATAAGTCTTTCTCTTTTAAATCCTAACATGTCATCGATAACCCCACTATTAAATCCGGCAGCGTTTATGAGATAATCAAACTGTTTAGTTTCACTTTTTTCACCGCATCTATAGCTTACGAAAAATTGCTCTTTTTTTTGTGTTATATTTACTATTTCACAACTTAACTTCAAATCAACATTTTTAGCTTTTTGAAGCGCTAGAGTTGCTCCCGCTGCGACTCTAAATAGATTTAATCCATACTCTTGGACTATAATTAGAGGATATTTTATACTCTCTAAATTTACGTATTTTGCTACGGGGATTAACCACTCTTCTAAACTTTTTGGATTGTTAACAGGCTCTTTGTTTTTTAAAGCCTCTAAATCTATTCGATCATAAAGTTTATAGTAGTTTTGAGGTTCGCCTAAAACTTTATTATCATGTTCTTTTTCTATTAGTTTTTTATATTCGCTTTTTAAAACCTCTAGTCTATCTAGCAAATCTTTTGGATCTCCGCTATCTTTAACAGGAACGGCAATAACCGTAGGTCTAAAATCAACTGCAAATGGATAAAAGCGTAAAAAATCTATGGATTCCTTCAAAAGACGGATACATTGGGCATCTGATATTTCTCTATAAAGATTTCCTCCTGCATGCAGATGGCAAAATGGAGGACCTCCAACTAAACTACTCTGTTTTTCAAAAAGAGTTATATCCAAGTCAAAGTTTTTTAGAGTCAAAGCTGCAGTAACACCAGCTACTCCTCCGCCTACAATTGCAATTTTGGCTCTACTCATCTTTTACCTTAAAATAATCCAATATTTTCTCAAAATCATCTACTGTAACTTCTGTTTCTAAAAAGTCGGCATTATCTTTATAGCCGTAAGTAACAGCTATAAAATCAATCCCAGCTCTTAAAGCGGCAATCGAGTCATTTTTGGAATCACCAACCATTACGACAAAATTCGGGTCTATATCCGCTTTTTTGCAAACTTCAATAAGCATATGAGGGTCAGGTTTTTTCTTTGAAACCGAATCTCCACCGAGGTATAGTTCAAAAAGCTCAATTATCTCAAAAAACTCCAATATGGGCTTGATAAATTTTGTAGGTTTATTTGTAGCAATCGCCAATCTATAACCGCTATTTTTTAACTTTTCTAAGCTCTCTTTTACTTTTGGATAGAGAGTTGTCTCTTTAGTTAAATTTTGAGCGTAGTAATCCAAAAAAATATCTAAACCCTTTTTAAATAACTCATCGTCTATTTCTTTCTCAGTAAAATCTTTTTTTCCCGCAAGAGCTCTTTTTACCAATACCTGAGCTCCGTTTCCTATCCAGGTTCTAACTATGTCTTCGCTAAAACTTGTTCTCCCTAGAGAATTAAGCGTAAAATTTAAAGCTTTTGCCAAACTTTTAGCGCTGTCGATTAGTGTTCCATCCAAATCAAAAATTATCAGTTTCTTATTTTTAAACATATCTCATCTTTAAAAAAATTTATTATTTGAAAACTCTAAATAGATAGAAATTGTTGAGAGAATCACTATCTATTTAAAACACTCAATTTCTAACAAAATAAATCTTAAAAAGAGATTTTTTTTCTATTTTGATATAATCTCAAAAAAAATTAAAAAAGCCAAATATCAAACTAAAATCATAAAATGATATTTTATAGAAATTTTGATACAATTTTATAAAAATTTGGAGACGATTTGAAAAAACTTGCGGCTATAGATATAGGTTTAAAGAGGATAGGTTTTGCTATATCTTTAGACGGTAAGATAGTATTGCCACAAAATGCCGTTATTAGAAAAAATAGAAATCAAGCCGCAAACGATGTTAGTAAGATTTTAAAAGAGTGGGATATCGAGACTTTAGTCGTTGGCGTGCCTATTGGCGGAAGTAGTGAAGATGAGATGAGAAAAAGGGCGGAGCATTTTGTAAAACTTTTGGATTTTGAAGGAGAAGTTTTTTTTATTGACGAGAGTTTTTCCTCACAAGAAGCAAAAGAAATCGCAAAAGGCAAAATTAAACAAAAAAGAGACGGTAAGATAGACTCTATTGCCGCATCGCTAATTTTAGAGAGATTTTTAGAAAGTAAAAAATGGTAGCAAAAGGTTTTAAAGGCAGATATTTTACGCTTCAAGCTATAACCGCTACTACTTCATATATATTAATATCATCTAAAAACCGTTCATTTAAATATTATATTTTAAAGATTTTAAGATTTAAAAAAGAGGATGAAAATTTTAGCGAGGATCCGCCGCCTATAATTGAATTTTTTTTAAACTCCATTTCATTTTTGTCTCTAAAAACCGACAAACCCTGTTATTGTAACCTTTTTTTCGCCTGTTTGGCGCACAAGATACTAAAACTCTCCCGTATTAAAAAACCGCCTATATGTAAATGCAGAAAAACTAAAACCGGTATCTCTCCTCCTTTGATATAACAGCCGCAAAATCAAGATTATATTAAACATTTTAATAGTTAGAAATAGAGTATGTAAAAATTTTATATAAAATAGAAGGAGAAGAGATGACCTATATTCACGGTTTTCCTAGAATTGGTGAGAAAAGAGAGCTAAAATTTGCTTTGGAAAAGTATTGGAGTAAACAGATAGAGATAGATGAGCTTCAAAAAGTTGCAAAAGAATTACGCATTAGACATTTAAAATATCAAAAAGAGGCCGGAATAGATTTTATAAGCGTAAACGATTTTAGTTTTTACGACAACATGATAGACACTATAGTTATGTTGGGTTGCGAACCTAAAGAGTATCTTGACTTAGAGGGAATCGATAGATATTTTTCAATGGCAAGAGGAGATAAAGAGCACAAAGCTCTCCCTATGACAAAATGGTTAAATACCAACTATCACTATTTTGTTCCGCAAATAGAGCCCAAACAGGAGTTTAAGCCAAATCTTGACAAAATAATTGCAGAATATTCAGAGGCGAAAGAGCTTGAAATAAAACCTAAAATCAATATAATCGGTCCCGTTACGTTTTTAAGCTTTTCAAGAGGCGCTAAAGGAAACGATCCGCTTGATGAGATAAAAAGTGCGGTGGACGCCTATGTGGATATTTTAAAAATTGTTTCAAAGCTTGATGAGAACGTAACGGTTCAGTTTGACGAACCTGCTTTAGTTAAAGATCCAACTAAAAAAATGTTGGACGCTCTAAGATTTGCTTATGAAAAACTTGGAAATGCGACTGAAAATGTTGATATTTTCGTATCGACATACTTTGAACATGCTTTAGAAGCTGTAGATATATTGACAGAGTGCAACATAAAAGGTATAGGTTTAGATTTTGTTCACGGTCCTAAAAATATCAATGCTGTGGAGAAAATCGCAAAAAGCGGCAAAATCTTAGTCGCAGGTGTTGTTGACGGCAGGAATATCTGGATAAGCGACATAGACGAAAAAGTTAAGTTTCTAAACTCGTTAAATATAGATAAAAACAGAGTCTATGTGGCTTCAAGCTGCTCATTACTCCACGTCCCATATACGCTAAAATATGAAGAGAAAATGGATGAAAATATAAAATCTTGGCTCGCTTTTGCTTTGGAAAAACTGGACGAGATAAAAGTTATCGATAAACTTTTTAAAAACGAATCTCTTAACGAAAAAGAGAAAAAAATATATGAAGCTAACAAAAAAGCCAATATAACACGAAAGACATCTACACAGATCCATAGCGCTGATGTTCAAAACAGACTAAAAAATCTAAAAGATAGTGAAAAACAAAGAGATACGAACGCAGAGGATAGATTAAAAATTCAGCATGAAGTTTTAAAATATCCTATACTGCCAACTACGACTATAGGAAGTTTTCCTCAAACCGCAGAAGTTAGAAAAGTAAGACGTGATTTTAAACAAGGTCTCATTAGCGAAGATGAGTACAAATCAAAAATAAAAGAGTTTATTGATTATTGTATAAAAGTACAAGAAGATGTTGGATTAGATGTTTTGGTTCACGGCGAATTTGAGAGAAACGATATGGTTGAATATTTCGGAGAGATGCTTGAAGGCGTAACTTTTAGCCAAAACGGATGGGTTCAAAGCTATGGAAGTAGATGTGTTAAACCGCCTATCATTTTTGGAGATGT
>JALWIX010000077.1 GCA_027082175.1 Campylobacterales bacterium | reverse complement strand
GTGAGAAGATTTTTATCTAAAGAGTTACAAGAGTTAGGTTTTGATGTTGATGTCGCTAAAGATGGCGAAGAGGGTTTGAATAAAGCGTTAAACAATAATTACGATCTAATAACTTTAGATATAGAGATGCCTAAAAAAGACGGCTTGACTCTGTTGGAAGAGTTAATGAGAGAGAAACCCACAAGAGTTATCGTTGTTAGCTCCTACGCTGTTGAAAATGGAGAGATAGCGCTAAAAGCTATGGAATTAGGGGCGTTAACTTATATAACAAAACCCGGCGGCAAAAGCTCTCTCATATTGGACCCTCAAAAGATAAAAGATGAGCTAAAAGAGAAAGTTACGGATGTTATGAAAATATCTAAAATTTCTTTGATGAAAAGAAAAAATCAATTGTCAAAAAAGATTGAGCCTTTTAGAGTTGATGATTTTAGAGCTAAAAGCGATTTAAAATATGTTTTAATAGGCGCATCTACAGGAGGACCTAAACTTATAGAGACAATTGCGGCGTCTTTACCGAAAGAGTATCCATATCCTTTGTGTGTAGTTCAACATATGCCAACTAGTTTTACCTCTAAATTTGCCGAAAGATTAAATACTTTAAGTAAGATTGAGGTTGTAGAAGCAAAAAGCGGTGAAATTGTATCAAAAGGTAAAATGATTATTGGAAAAGGGGGAAAGCATTTACATTTTAGAGACGATAACGGTAAAATTGTTGTAAAGTTGGTTCCAAATAGTAACAATAGATTTTTTGTTCCTAGTGTTGATGAGATGTTTTTTAGCGCTTTAGAGGTTATGGAACCAAGGAATATCATGGCTATTTTATTGACCGGTATAGGTGATGATGGCGCGGATGGAATGGTTGCGTTAAAAAAAGCCGGAGCATATACAATCGCAGAGAGCGAAGAGAGCGCGACAGTTTATGGAATGCCTAAAGAGGCTTATGTTAGAGGAGGGACGGTAAAAGTTTTACCTTTTGAAGAAATTTTAAAAGAGATTATAAAATATGGAGAAAACAATGGCGTTTAAAAAGGTAGATAATGAGATAAGTATCCCTAGATTTAAGGAGTTTGACGAGGCTAGAGTATATATAGAGGATTTTAGTGATTTTGATAAAAATATAGTTTTTAGCGCTATTGATTACATGTTGATACATAAAGAGTACTATTTTTTGCTGAAAAATATTTCTTTACAATTTTCTAAAGATGGCGGTGAAGAGATTATAGATTATCTTTTTTCCAGATTAGATTGCGTAAAAAGAAATGAAGATAAAGAGTTGATTAAAAATCTGTTGTATTCTCCAAATAGGTTTTTATCTTTTAAGGTATTCGTTTATATTTTAGATTGTTGCGATACATACTCGTTAGAGAATTTTTTTGATAGATTAAAAATTACTAAAGATCATATGGGAATTTTTCTAAAGCACGGAGAGTGCGAGGAAGTAAGAAAATATATAAAGAGTTTGAAAAAAGATGTAAGCGAAATATTGAAAATAATTGAAGAGTTTGAAGAAGTTTATATTGATACGAAATAGTGAGGAAAAGATATGAAGATTAGCGATGAACAACTAAAAAAATTACGTGATTTTATTGCTGTAAAAACCGGTATTTATATGGATGACAATAAACTTTTAAACATATATCGCAAAAAAATTGAAGAATTTATAGATAACTCATCGTACAAAAATTTTGAATCCTTTTATAAGATATTGATTTATGAAAAAGATAAAAAGCTTTTACAAGATTTTATAAGTTTAATAACCGTAAACGAAACATATTTTTTTAGAGAAAAATATCAATTTGAAGTATTGGTTAAGAATATTTTACCGATGCTTGACGAGATTAGACCGAAGAATGAGGCGATTAAGATTTTGAGCGCTCCTTGTTCTTCCGGCGAGGAGCTCTACTCTATAGCTATTTATATTTTGGAAGAGGGAAAAATAATAAAAAAAAGAGATATTGCTCTAGTGGGAATAGATATAGATAAAAATATGATAGAAAAAGCAAAAAAAGGGATTTACGGCAAAAGAAGTGTTAGTAAAATTCCTCAAAACTTATTGAACAAGTATTTTGTGTTTGACGGTAAAAATTATAAGATAAAAGATGAGATATCTAAAAATATGACATTTGAAACGGCAAATGTGGTAGATTTTTACTCTTTAAAAAGATTGGGCAATTTTGATGTAATTTTTTCTAGGAATATGTTGATATATTTTGACGATAAGACAAGAAGAGAAGTTTTCGCCTCTTTTTACTCAATCTTAAAAGAGGGCGGATTTTTGTTTTTAGGGCATGCCGAAAAAGTTCCCGAAGATATGAAACTTTTTGAAAGAGTTAAGATAGGCGAAGCTATCGTTTATAGAAAAGTATAGCTTATGGCGGACAGGGCGGGATTCGAACCCGCGGTACCCTTACGGATACGCCTCCTTAGCAGGGAGGTGGTTTCAGCCAGCTCACCCACCTGTCCGAATGAGAATGAAATTATAGGTTAATTTTAAAGATTTGTCAATATCCTCTCTACTACCTCTCTTGGATTTTCGGCTTTGTAGATAGGCCTTCCTACCACGATAAAATCGACAAGATTTTCTTTGGCGCTTTTTATATCGGCCACTCTTTTTTGGTCCGCGGCCTCTTCGCCAAAAGGTCTGATACCGGGAGTTAAAGTTATAAAATCTTTTGATGTGACCTCTTTTATCTCTTTACTCTCAAAAACCGAACAAACGACCCCGTCTAGTTCTGATTCAAAAGCATCTTTAGCAAACTCTTTAGCTTTTTCTTCGAGAGGAGTGCCGTAAATTTTTCTAAAACTCTCCTCATCAAAAGATGTTAAAGCGGTTACTGCCAAAACAAGAGGTCTTTTTTCAAATTTTTTGATTCTTTCCATAACGGCTTTCATAGCTTTTTTACCCGCACTTGCGTGTACGTTGAACATATCTATATCCAGTTTTGCTATCTCTTCCGAGGCATCGGCCATAGTGTTTGGAATATCGTAGAGTTTTAGATCTAGAAAAATTTTAAAATTCTCGTTTATCTCTTTTAGTTCGTATAAAAACTCTTTAGAGTCTCTAATAAAGCTTCTAAAACCTACTTTTAGCCAAACGTCGAACTCTTTTAACTCTTTTGCCAAGGAGATGTTTTTTTCTTTAGTTGGAAGGTCTAAAGCGACGCAAAGTTTCATTTTTTCCCTTTTGACAAATAATCGAAATTATACCAAAGCTTCGATATAATAATATTTATATTAAGTAAGAACAAAGGCGAACCGGTTTGGATATCGATACAAAAGAGCTTAATGAACTTTTAAACAACAAAAAGAGACTTTTAACGGATATCTATTTTGAACTTCAAAGAGTTTTTGAGGCTAAATATGGTCAAAATACCGTAGTGCTTATGGAGGTCGGCTCCTTTTTTGAAATTTACGAGGTTAATAACGAAGAGTTTAAAATCGGTAAAGCAAAAGAGATAGCCGAATTTTTAAATATTCAGCTTACTAGAAAAAACAAGTCGATTTTGGAAAACTCCGTAGCCAACCCTTTAATGGCCGGAGTTCCAAATTTTGCATTAGAGAGATATCTAAATCGTCTAGTTCAGAGTAAAAAATATACTATCGTTTTAGTTAGACAAAAAGGGGAGCCTCCCAATGTAAAAAGATATATATCAAACATAATATCTCCGGGAACAAATTTCGATTATCAAGTAGAGCCAACGGAAAACTATATAGTTTCGTTGATTATAGGGGAAAATAGAGGGATATATTATGGAGGATATGCGGCAGTTGACGTTACTACCGGCAAATGTTTTGTAAATGAGATCTACTCTACGAGAGACGACAAAACCTACGCTTTGGATGAGATATTTAATCTTTTGCAAACTTACAATACTTCAGAAGTAGTCATAACTTTTGACACCGATACTGACAAAGAGTTTGTATACAACTATCTAGAGATTAAGAATCACTACACTTTTAACGAAAACAAAGAGCGAGTCAAGATAGGTTACCAAAACGAACTATTTGCAAAAATTTTTTCTATAAACTCCATTTTGACTCCTATCGAGTATTTAGATCTTGAGAGATATCCTTATGCGAGTGAAACTCTTGCGTTTTTGTTAGATTTTATCATCGAGCACGATCCGGTTATTATTGAAAAGCTTAATCGTCCTGTATTTTTGGGAAATAGACACTTTGTCTATCTTGGAAACAACGCCCTTGAGCAGCTAAATATTATCTCAAGAGACCCAGACGAGATGACTCTTTTAAAACTTCTTGACAAAACTTCGACTCCTATAGGAAAAAGGCTTTTAAAAGAGAGGCTTTTAAATCCTATAATGGATGAAAAAGAGCTAAACAGAAGATATGAACTGATTGAATCTTTGTTGGAGGATTATCCTAAATTTGAGAGGCTTTTAAAACAGGTTTATGATATAGAGAGGATTTTAAGAAGAATAAAACTGAAAAAAATACACCCTTTTGAGATAAATTATCTCCACTCCTCTTTATACTCTATTGAGAAACTCTTTAAAGAGGTTCAAAAGTATAGTTTAGGGATAGAAAATTTTTCAATTGACGAGGTTTACGGATTTAGAAAAGAGTTGGAGAGAATTTTTGATTTTGAAGAGAGCGCTAAATATAGAAGAGACCAGATAGCTGGGAATATTTTTAATCCCGGCGTAAATATTTTTATAGATAAAATAGAAGAGGAGATAAAGGATGTACTTGAAAAATTAGAAACTATAAAAAAACATATCTCCTCTTTTTTTGATTTGGAAGAAGATTATGTAAATATTGGTTGGCTCGATAGCGAAGGATTTTACTTTACGCTTACCAAAAACAGATTCGCGACTATCGAAAAAGAGCTATTGAAAAGTTTTGTTACTATTGATAAAAAACACTACTTTTTTAAAGATTTTAATTACAAAAGATTGAAAAACAGCGTCAAGATAACCTCTGAACTGATAGATGAGCTTTCAAGTCAATACACAACTTTGCATTCTCGATTAGTAGCGCTTGTTAAAAAAAGTTTTTTAGATACTTTAAGTGAGTTGGAAAGACTATATAGCGCTCTTTTGGAAAAATTGATAACATTTATAGGAGAATTGGACTTTGCCATAAGTGGAGCTAAAAGTGCGGTGCTTTATAACTATACCAAGCCTATTATCGGCAATAGTGAGACTTTAGAGTTTATAGGACTTCGCCATCCTATAATCGAGTCTAGAGAAGAGAACGGCATATATATACCAAATGATCTCCTACTAGGCGAAATCCCAAAAAATCTTGAGCATAATCACATAACTTTGGAAGCTAGTGATAATAAAGAAGTTAGGGGAGTATTGCTTTACGGTATCAACTCCAGCGGAAAATCGTCTCTAATGAAAAGTGTAGGAATTGCGGTAATTATGGCGCAGGCAGGCTTTTTTGTACCGGCGGCATATATGAGATTTTCGCTTATAGACAAACTATTTACAAGAATTGTCTCAAAAGATAATCTATACAAAGGGCTTTCAACATTTGCCATAGAGATGCTTGAACTAAAAAACATATTTAACAGAGCTACAAAAAACTCTTTGATTTTAGGAGATGAGATAAGTCACGGGACGGAGACTTATTCGGCTTTATCGATTGTTAGCGCAGCTATAAAGAGACTTAGTGAAATAGGCTCATATTTCATCTTTGCTACGCACCTTCATCAGCTAACGGAGATAAAGAGTATAAAAGAGATAGAAAATCTTATATTTTTGCATCTTGGAGTTACTTATGATGAAGAGAGCGATAGACTCATCTATAACAGAAAGCTTCAAATAGGAAGCGGAAGCACTTTGTATGGTCTAGAGTTTGCAAAAGCTTTACATATGGATAAAAGATTTTTGGATGAAGCTTATAGGATAAGGAAAGAGCTTACAAAAGAGTTTAGCGAAATGGAGCTTTTAAAAAGGAAAAGAAGAAGCAGATACAATAAAAGCTTATATCTGACAAAATGCGCTATCTGTAATGAGATAGTTGAGGAAGTACATCATATAGAGCCCAAATCCAAAGCAAATAGAGGTTTTATAGAGCATTTTAAGGCAAACCATAGATTTAACCTGATACCTTTATGCTCCAAGCATCATAGAATGGTTCATGAAGGCAAACTGATAATCAGCGGTTTTGTTATGACTGAAGAAGGTTTAAAGTTGCATTATACTGAAATTGAGTAATTGTAATTGGGAATTAGTTATGAGAATTTTAACTAATTCCAAATTCCTAATTCCCAATTACAAAAGGATATAAAAGGATGTATATGCTTAAAAGAGCGATTGAACTCTTTGAAGAGGATAGATACGAAGAGGCGATGCCGATTTTTGAAAAGCTTGCAAGAGGTGGAGACAAAGAGGCTATGTATTATATGGGGATGTTTTATTATGAAGGGTATGGGGTCCAAAAAGATGAAAAAAAGGCGATAGAGTGGTGGAAAAGAGCTGATAGAAGAGGAAGTATTGACGCAAAATATATGTTGCAGACTATAAGTACCGATTCGAGCGTATTTGGGAGAGAGTGAAAATAGCATAGAGTTTGGAGTAGAGAGTGAGGAGTGAAGCTGGGAAAGGCTGAAGGGTGAAAGGTGTGAGTGTGAGTGTGTGTTAATTTACCACTTAACCACTCAACTACTCAACCACTCAACCAAAATTCCAATTCCAAATTCCCAATGTCTAATGTCTAATTTTTACGCATCACGCTAAAAAAGGTTTTGAATGTATTTGTTTATTGTAACATTGATTTTGTCTGGTTTAGGAGTTTTGGCATATTATCTATATCTAAAACAAAAAAGCGAAAAACTATCAAAAATAGAGCAGGGTATCTGTCCCGATTGCAATAAAGAGAGTATAGTGGTAAAAAGAAGCAAAAACGGCGGTTGCAGCGGAACAACTAGCGTAATCTACAAATGCGAAAGTTGTGATAATGAAGAGGAGTTTAACATAGGTGCCGGAAGTTGTAACTCCGGCAAATGCGGCTTTTAAGAGGCAAAAAGCCTCTTATTTTTGAACTATTTGAATGATTTTTTCTACTACGCTAGGATCTTCTAGAGTTGAAGTGTCTTGCTTGATCTCCTCGCCTTTTGCGATTGCTCTTAAGATTCTTCTCATGATTTTACCGCTTCTTGTTTTTGGAAGTCCAGGAACAAATGCTATTTCGTCGGCTTTTGCCAAAGGTCCTATATCTTTAGTGATAACTTCGTTGATCTCTTTTGTAAGTTCAACCTCGTCGGCTACGCCTTCATCATCTTTTAACACTACGAACGCAAAAACGCTTTCGCCTTTAACGTCGTGAGGTTTTCCTACAACCGCACACTCTGCCACTCTTGGATGGTGTCCTATGGCGGCTTCGATCTCAGCTGTTCCTAATCGATGTCCGCTAACATTTATAACATCATCCATACGTCCGGTTATCCAGATATAGCCCTCTTCATCATAGATAGCGCCGTCACCGCTAAAATATACAGGTTTTCCATCTTTTTTACAAGTTCCAAAATAGCTCTTAACAAATCTATCAGGGTCTCCCCAAATAGTTCTTATCATACTAGGCCAAGGTTTTGTAATACAGAGATATCCTTTTTCATTAGGCTCTTTTTTATTTCCTTCTTGATCGATGATTTCCGCAAAGATTCCAGGAAGAGGGAACGTGGCAGAGCCAGGTTTTATAGGAGTCGCTCCAGGTAGCGGGCTTATCATGTGTCCTCCCGTTTCTGTTTGCCACCAGGTATCAACTATAGGACATTTTCCGCCGCCAACTTCGTTAAAATACCATAGCCATGCATCTGGATTTATAGGTTCACCAACGGTACCAAGGATTCTTAGACTTCTTAAATCATACTTTTTAGGCTCGTTTTCTCCAAGTTTATGCAATAGTCTAATAGCAGTAGGGGCAGTATAGAATTGATTTACTTTATACTCCTCAATCATTCTCCACCATCTGCCTGGATCAGGATATACCGGAACACCTTCGTACATCATTGTAGTGGCTCCAGCCGCTAAAGGTCCGTAAACGATATAAGTGTGTCCAGTAATCCAGCCCACATCTGCCGTACACCAGTATGTATCTTCATCTTTTATATCGAAAACCCACTCCATAGTCAATTGCGCCCAGAGAATATATCCCGCTTGTGAATGTTGAACGCCTTTTGGTTTACCAGTGCTTCCTGAGGTATAAAGCAAAAATAACGGATCTTCGCTATCCATGATTTCGGGTTCACATTTTCCGCTTTCGTTTTGGATAAGCTGATTGTAATCATAGTCTCGGCCTTCATGCCATTCAATCTTTTCATTGTTTCTTCTAACAACCAAAACGGCTTCTACGCTTTCACAATCTTTAGCTAAAGCTACGTCAACAACCGGTTTTAAAAGGTAAGGTTTTCCTCTTCTATATGCGCCATCGGCGGTAATAACAAGTTTAGCTTTAGCGTCGACTATCCTATCTCTTAATGCCTCGGCGCTAAATCCGCCAAAAACTACAGAGTGAATCGCTCCGATTCTAGCACAAGCTAGCATCGCAAAAGCCGCCTCAGGTATCATCGGCATATAGATTACGACACGATCTCCCTTTTTAATGCCAAATCTGTTTTTTAATAGATTTGCGAATCTGTTAACTTCGTAATAGAGCTCAAGATATGTGATAACTCTCTTGTCTCCCGGCTCGCCTTCCCATATAATGGCGGCTTTGTTTTTTCTTTTTTCCAAATGTCTATCTATACATTGGTAACTAACGTTTAGTTTTCCGCCTACGAACCATTTGTAAAAAGGCGCGTTTGAATCGTCCAAAACCTTTTCAAAAGGTTCTATCCAATCAATCTTTTCATTTGCAAATTTAGCCCAAAAACCTTCATAATCTTTTTCGGCCTCTTTAACCAAATTCCAGTATTCGTCCATACTCTTTATTCTAGCTACTTTTTTTATCTCTTCGCTAGGATCGAAAATAGGTGCTTGTTCCATAACTCCTCCTTTGTTAAATAGTTTTAACTGTTTTTTAGTTTCAAAAATATCATAGCGCTCATAAGAGCGTCGTTAAAGGCATTGTGTGCCTTTAGCTTAGGTATATTTAGCTCTTTCAAGATTGTATCAAATCTCAGGTCTATAAAACCTTGCGGTATAACTTTTTGTTTATAATCGTAATAAAGCCCCGATACTTCTATCTTTTTATTGGGCAACTTAAAGCCGAAATACTTTTTTAAATACCTATCAATGATTTTAACGTCAAAATCAAGATAGTAACCTACAAGAGGTCTATTTTTGACAAAATATAAAAATCTCTCCAAAGCCTCTTTGGGCTCCATAGCGTCTTTAAGATCGCATTCTCTGATTTTATGAATTTTAATACTTGTTTTATCAATCTCTTTTTGCGGTTTGATTTTTATGTGCATCGACTTGCCCGTTAAGATTTTGTTATCTTTTATTAAGATAGCCGCAATTGACAAAATCTCATCTTTTCTAGGGCACAAACCTGTTGTTTCGGTATCGATGGACACATACTCGTCAGGTATATCCTCATTGAACACAAACTCAAACCTACTATCTTTGAGCCTTTTTTTGTAAAACCATCTTTTCAAATCCATTAGGTAACCATATCTAATCTAAAATGGTATTTAATAAATTTTTTAAACTTATCTACTATTTTAAAGGAATCTTTAAGAATATCTCTTTCAATTTTTGTCAACTCTTCAGTTTTTACCTCATTAGTAGCTTCGCCTCCTTTTTCGATGTTTTCGATAGAAGCTTTGAGTCTAAAACTCTGAAGAGTTTCATAAGCTTCGATTAAATCCTCAGAAAATTCTCTATCGATTATATTTAATCTACTAATCTCTTTGATTCTTTGGATAGTATTTGTCTCTTTTATTCTAAATTGCAAAGACAAGACTCTAGCGCCGTGGACAATAGGAAAAATTCCGCCCTTTTTTAAATCTACTTTTTTTTCTTTATCAGTCAAAAAAGTGTTAAAAAATCCGAGAGGAGTGGAAAAAGAGAGTATAGGTTTAGCCATATTGGACAGATAGGAGAAATTATCGCTTATTCTCTCATATATTATATTTTTTAGATTTTCTAAACTATCGTTTTTTCCATAAATAGACTTTGCATCTAAAAATATGGAAATTTTTAAAAAAATCTCTTCACAAGGATTTTCTATCCAGTTTAGAATATCTTCTTTAAACTCTGTCTCATATTTACACCAGTATGGATTTGAAATCATTATATTGCCGGGACACTTTGGATATCCTAACTCCACTAACGCTTCGCTAAATTTTTTGGCTTGGATTAAAATAGTCTCTTTTGGAATCCCGTCTCTTATAATAAGCGCGTTATCTTGATCGGTTCTTAGAAGCTGTTCGCCTCTACCTTCGCTACCTAAAACTATCAAAACACAATCATTACAATCATTAAAAATTAGTTCGAAAACTTTTCTGTACAATTTTTGATGCAACTCATCCATCAATCTTGATAGGTACCTTATCTTGATCCCTTTATGGTATAAAATCTTTACCATATCGAAAAATCTTTCGCTAAGTTTTTTTAGCTCATCCAACGTTTGAACGTTTTCAAGATTTTTTGAGATCAGATAAGATTGATTAGAAAAGAAACTTAAAACTTCGGTAATTTCTAAAGTGCCTATTATATTGTTCTCTTTAGTTACTACAAGATGTTTTATACCGTGATTTGTCATCTTCAATAGGGCGTTGAATAAAAACTCATCGTAATTGATTGTTATTGCCGGAAAACTAGCCAATTTTTCAATCGGCTCGGTAACAGCAATATTTTTTAAGATCGCTTTTCTCAAATCCTTGTCCGTAAAGACTCCGTAATTTTTACTTTTTCGTATTATTAAGATTTGAGTCTTTTTATCTTCCATAATCTTTATGGCTTTAAAAATTGAACTGTTGCTATCAATGATATGAGCTCTATTTAAAATGGTATCTTCAATCTTTGCGGACAAAAATTCGCTTATCGTTTTTGTTCTGTTTTGTTCTTTTATCTTTTGAAGTTTATGAGAAATACCTAAAAGAAAGTAGTTTTTGAAATCTTTAGAACTATTTATGGCTTCTAAAAACGCCTCTTTTTTTATCTCGTAAGTTATAGTCTCTTCAATAGTCTCAAATCTATTTTCACTTTTTTGATCTATCAACGTTTTGGCGTCAAACCCTTCAAAATCTTTATAGATATCTACCATTTCTTCATCTTTATCAATCTCTTTGACTACGCCTTTTAATATTATGTAGTAAAAATCGGCAGAGTCGCCATAGTCGATAAGAACGCTATTTTCTTTATAATAACCTATTTGGGTTGAAGAGGCGATCTTATCTAAAAGATCACTGCTTAACGTGTCGAAAGGATGAATAGATTTTAAAAACTCTTTTATCTCTTCCATTTTTTATCCTTAAAGCGGCAAAAAGCCGCTTTAAAATTAGTGCGAAGAGGCTTTTTCGGCGCCTATACCGGTTTGAGCTCTGATATATTGAGCTTCAAATTTTTCTCTCTCTTCCTGAGCCTCTTTTGAGTTGTCGATCTTAGAGAAGAACCATATGCCTATAAACGCGACTGTTACCGAGAAAAGAGCAGGATATTTATATGGGAATATCGGCTCGGGATTTCCTAAAACACTTACCCAAACTGTAGGCCCTAGAATAACCAATACTATAGCCGTAAGCAAGCCTAAAAGACCCCCTCTAAACGCGCCTTTAGTAGTTAAGCCTCTCCAATACATAGATAAAAATAGAACAGGGAAGTTTGCGCTTGCGGCTATCGCAAAGGCAAGTCCAACCATAAAAGCGATATTTTGTTTCTCAAATGCGATACCAAGCAAAATCGCAAGTACGCCGATAACTAAGGTAGCTATTTTTGATACTTTCATTTCGGTTATTTCGTCAACTTGTCCACGTTTAATAACACTTGCGTATAAATCGTGTGAAATTGCCGAAGCGCCGGCAAGCGTTAGCCCCGAAACAACGGCCAAAATTGTCGCAAAGGCTACAGCTGATATAAATCCTAAAAAGAAGTTTCCGCCTACTGCGTGAGATAGGTGAATAGCCGCCATATTGTTACCGCCAAAAATCTTACCGGTAGCGTCAAGATATTCTGGATTTTTCATAACAAATACTATAGCGCCAAAACCTATTATAAAAGTTAAAATATAAAAATACCCGATAAATCCCGTAGCGTAAAACACTGATTTTCTCGCTTCTTTTGCATCGGCAACCGTGAAAAATCTCATTAGGATGTGAGGTAGTCCGGCAAGACCGAACATTAAAGCCATACCGAGTGAAATAGCCGATATAGGATCACTTACAAGTCCGCCCGGGGACATTATTTTAGCGCCATCTGGATGAGTGTTTACAGCCTCTTTGAAAAGGGCTTCAAGACTAAATCCAAAATGGGCCATTACCGCTAGAGCAATAAAAGTTGCGCCAGCAAGCAACAACACCGCTTTGATTATTTGGACCCAAGTTGTCGCAAGCATTCCGCCAAAAGTTACGTATAAAATCATTAAAACGCCGACTATAATAACCGCAAAAGCGTAATCGAGTCCGAAAAGTACCTGTATAAGTTTTCCTGAACCAACCATTTGCGCTATAAGATAGAGTAGAACTGTGGCTATTGATCCAAAAGCGGCCAGTGTTCTTGTCGGTCCTTGTTGAAGCCTATAACTTACAACGTCTGCAAAAGTGTATTTACCTAAGTTTCTTAATTTTTCTGCGATCAAAAACATCACAAATGGCCAACCCACTAAAAATCCTATAGAGTAGATTAATCCGTCATATCCTTTTAGATATACGAGACCCGATATACCTAAAAATGAAGCGGCGCTCATATAGTCGCCGGCAAGCGCTAGTCCGTTTTGAAATCCGGTTATCCCGCCGCCGGCAGTATAAAAGTCTTTTGCGGTTCTAGTTCTTTTAGCCGCCCAATATGTTATCCCTAGCGTAGCGGCAACAAAAAGCAAAAACATTACAATTGCAGAAACGTTTAACTCTCTTTGACCGCTAACCTCCGTAGCGCCTGCAGCGAAGGCGGAAATAGCGGATAAAGCAACTATCAACCACTTTTTCATAGCTCATCCTTTATGGAATCATGAAGTTCTTTTGTAATAACATCAAACTCTTTATTCGCTTTATTTACGTATATTCCCGTAAGCGCAAACGCAAATACGATTATTCCGATACCTACAGGAATACCGACGGTGGTTACTCCGTCTCCTAAAGGTTTTCCTAAAAGCGATGGCTCAAAGGCGATAGTTAAAATGAACGAGTAGTAGCCGATCAATAAAATAATCGCCATTGTCCATGAAAATTTCTCTCTTTTTTCTATAAGTTCCCAAAGTCTTGGATTGTTTTTAAGCTTTTGTAATATTTCGGTTTTCATGTCTGCTCCTTAGAAGTTATAGTTGGCGATCAGTCTATATTCGTTCCAGCCAAGGTCGTTGCCGCTAGAGTTTTCATAGAAGCTTCTAGGGAAGTTGCCTCTAAATCTTAGTTGCAGGTTTTTGACGTTTTTAGGATAGTAGATGAAGTCAAAACCTGCTTCCGTTGCTGTCCAGGAGTGATTAGGAGAGT
>JALWIX010000076.1 GCA_027082175.1 Campylobacterales bacterium | reverse complement strand
AAAGATTATCCGCTTGAAGTAGATACCGTTTGTTCTCCAGCCATAGGAGGACTTCTAGCCGGATATGAATTGGCTCGAGCTTTGGGCGTAAGATTTATATTTACTGAGAGAAAAGATAAAAAGATGATTCTTCGACGAGGTTTTGAAGTTTCTCCCGGTGAAAAAATCCTTATATGCGAAGATATCATTACAACAGGCGGCTCAGCTATGGAAGCGGCACAGGAAGTAGAAAAAAGGGGGGCTAAGGTAGTAGGTTTTGCCGCTTTAGCCAATAGAGGAATTTGTACAAGAGTAGGTTCTAACTTAGATAGAAAAAACGAATGTAAACTACCGCAAAATTTACCTTTTTTCGCTTTGGAAGACTTTAACTTTCCTATATATACAGAAGGCGAATGTCCTATGTGTAAAGAAGGCGGTACGCCTATAAAACCTGGTAGCAGAGGAAACTGAATTGAAATTTAGACATAAAGTCTATATTACACTTAGTTTTATTTTTGTCTTTTTGCTTATTCTAATATACAAAGTAGAAGAGGAAAATATAAAAACTGCTGAAAAAATAGTTCAAAAATCTATCTATGAACATAGAAAATCGGAACTTCAAACAATTTTGGACGAAAAAACCAAGTTTCTTTTTTCTGTTGCACAATCATTAGCAAAACATCCCGAAATTATTAAAGCGTATCTTTCAAACGATAGACAAAAAATAATAAATATTATCCTTCCTTTTTGGAAATCCCTGAAAAAAGAGAATTTTATTTACGAGATTCACTTCTTTAAAAGACCGGCAAACTCGTTTGTTAATTTCTCGGATTTATCTAAATGCAACGAAAACATATCTCAAATAAGGGTAGATATAGACGCGGTAAGCAAAACTTTTCAACCATCAAGTCATTTTTTAGTTTGTAGAACTTTTCCGGGATTTAGAGTTACTTATCCTATAATCTATGAAGATAAGCTGTTAGGTAGCGTATCCGTAGGTCTTGATATATTTTCTTTTAAAAAATATTTTAAAAAGTTAGAAGCTAAAGACGTAATAATAGTTTTAAATAATAAACTATTAAAAAAATCTCTCCAAGAAAATATATACGCTAGTCTGAAAAAAGAGTCGCAAATAAAAAACAATTTTCTAATCATTAGCGACGCTAACTCGACCCATTTTAAAATCGAAGAAGGCACCGAACAAAACAGCGATCTGGTTTTTTCAAAATTTAAGATTGAAGATTTCAAAAAAGATTTATTTGGATACATTATAGTAGTCGATGACATAAAAGAGATGAAAGAGTTTTTAGATAAACATTTTCTTTATAAAAATCTAATAATTACTCAATTAATTTTTATTCTATTTTTTATATATATCGTTTTTATTATTAAAATGATTTTTAAAAAAGCGGTTTTTCTAGAGAAGCTTACAAATATAATAAAAGAAAAAAAATTTGAAAACCTACCTACAAAATCTAACGTTAACAGCATATTCGGCAAACTGCAAAATAGTATAATCGATACCGCAAGGGAACTTGAAACGCATATCAATCTTTTAACTCAAGAGATTGAACACTATAAAAACAAATCTTTTATCGATCCTCTAACGAAAGCTTTTAACAGAAGATTTTTGGAAGAGTATGGGAAAATTATTTTTGAGAGAGATAAACTAAAAAAATCCAATATTATTATCATAATGTTTGATATCGACGATTTTAAACAATTAAACGATACCTACGGACACGATTTTGGAGATTTTATATTGGAAGAAATCGCCAAAGTAGTAAAAAGTCAATTGAGGGAAGAGGATATATTTGTAAGGTACGGAGGAGAAGAGTTTTTAATAGTTTTAGAAAAAATCTCCTTAAAAGATAGTTATAAAATTGCTCAAAAGATATTAAAAGCAATAAATTCATATAAATTTGAATTAGGAGATACCAACGTAAAGATTACTATAAGCGTAGGAATTTCCGAAATTCATCCTGAAGACAAAACAATTTTCGATATTATTAAAAGAGCCGACGAAAAACTTTACAAAGCAAAAAAGAGCGGAAAAAATAGGATAGAGATATGAGATGGAGAGATATTAAAAAAGGAAAAGTATCTCATAAGAAAGAGGATACAAAACCATCTATCATATCGGCCGATATAAAAGATAGACTAAAAGCTTTTCTAACGGACACTTTTATGATAACAATGCCTATTATGTACATAGTGATATATCTTATTATGGGAAGCAGAGAAGAGTTTAAGGCGCATATGGGAGCGGGATGGTTATATATTTTGATTCCACATTTTATAATTATAGTTACTTTATGGAGCGTTAAAGGACAAACCCCGGGAATGAAAGCGTACGAGATAAAAGTTGTCAATAAAAACTTAAAAAATCCCAACTTTTTTCAATCCACTCTCAGATATATTTTAATGCCGATATCCATCCTATCCATTATAGGAGTGTTAATAGCGTTTTTTAGAAAAGATAGACAAACTATGCACGATCTACTTTCTGGCACTCTTACAATAAAATCAGAGGACATAGGTGATAAAAAATAGTTCCAAGTCTCTTTTTTTTAACGTTTCAGCCTTCTATTTTTTCTTCTTTTCTATAATAGGAGTATATGTTATCTATATGCCTAAAGTTTTGGAGTTAAAAGGTTATAGTAGTTTTGAGATTGGCGTTGTTTTTGCAATGAGCCCATTGATGAGATTTATAACCCCTTTCTTTTTTTTAAAACATCTAACTTTAACTAAAAAACTATTTTTTTACTCTTTAGTCCTCTCTTTAATAAGCGGCGTATTGTTTTACGTTACTATAAATAATTTTTACCTTTTTTTAATTCCAAATATCTTACTAGGTATAAGTTTTGCTCTAATATTGCCCTATGCCGAAACCATAGCTTTGCAAAAAATAGGTAAGGAAAATTACGGCAAAAGTAGACTTTTCGGCTCTATAGGATTTATCATCATAGCTATAGTCCTAGCAAAATTTATGGATAATCCCTCTTACTCTTTGCATTTTCTTTTTATAACAATCTTATTCACTACCTTTTTTGGATACAAAATCGCGGAATATGAAGAAGATATGAAAGAGTCTTCTGACAAAAACAGCTCTTTTTCTCTTCTTTTACACTGGCGTTTTTGGATCAGCGCTTTTTTAATGCAGGTAAGTTTTAGTCCGTTTTACAATTTTTTTACCATTTATGAAACTTCGCACGGTTTAAGTTATCAAACAGTTAGTTATCTCTGGACTTTTGGAGTCCTTTGCGAAATATTTATGCTCTATTTTCAAACGCCGCTTATGAGAAAAAACCTTCTTTCTCTCATCAAAATCTCAATATTTAGCGCAGTGGTAAGATGGTTTTTACTCTTTT
>JALWIX010000075.1:36579-43540 GCA_027082175.1 Campylobacterales bacterium | reverse complement strand
TGTTTATCATTAGATAAATTTTCATCTATAAATATTTCATATAATTTTTTAATCCTAAAACCTGCTCTAGTAGCATATAAAAAAACTGTATTACCATCATCTAAATATTGGATATAGTTATGCAATTTATATAAATATTTTGTTATAACTGGTCCAAATAACCTTTTATAGGATTTATAAAGATCCATTAAATTCTCCTTTTTCTAAATAATACCAATCATCCCACTTGCTAACTTCTATAAACCATCTTTTATAACCATTTTTGATTAATAAATCATAAATTTTTTTACGTTTTTCCTCTTCACCTGCATGTTCAATAGTAATTAATCTAAATTTATACATATTAAAATCAAAATTTTTTAAAATTAAATATTCACTGCCCTCTGTATCAATAGATAAATAATCTATTATTTTAGGAGCATTTCCTTCTTTCAAAAGATCTAAAAGACTAATTGTTTTGGCATTAATTATAGAATAATTATCTCTATTCCCATTTTTTTCGTGTATATCGTTTGGAACTATTTCTTTTATTCTTGAAATTTCTGGTATATTTGTAGCTACAAACTCAATATCTAAATCACTATAAGAATATACACATCTTTTTGAAATATATGAATCGGTCCTTCTTTCTAAATTTTCGTGCCATATGGGGTTTGGTTCAGCAAGAATACCTCTCCACCCATATTTTTTTGCCAATAAAAGAGTATTGCTTAATACTTTTCCATCACAAGCGCCAAATTCAACAAAAAAACCATTTCTTTGTTCCTGAGTCATATATAAGACCCATAAATCTTGCAATAATTGAGAATATGAAAATTGTTTATTTAAAAATGCAAAAGAAAAAAAAGAAATCAATTCATTTAAATCACTTTTATTTTTATCTGAATTTTGAATATAAAACCAAAATAAATTAGATAAAAACCTTTTTTCTAATGCCCTTTTGTTTTTATCTGAAAAGTCATTCTGAAAAATCTTATTAATTGAATTCAGACTTATATTTACAAACCATTTTTCTTCAAAAAAAGTATTACTCATAATAAGCCTTAGTTAACAAAATATCTATCAACAAGATCAATACGAATATTGTTTTCATCCAATTGTTTTTTAAAAGAAATTAAATTTTCTCTAATCTTTTCTTGTACATATTTAGGTATTGGTAAAAAAACTGCATTCCAACCATTCTTTTTTGGATTTTGATAATCTGAACGTAAATTGTCGCCAATATGAATAAATTGTTCACTTTTACAATTTAGTTCTTGCTCTACAAATTTAAATATTTTACCTGAATGTTTACTTATAATTGTATCCGCACTAGAATAAAACACTTTTACATAATCTTTATAATCTGGAATAAAATGTTTTACTAATACATTTAATTGTTCATAATGTTTATACATATCACTAATAAAAATTATATCTAAATTAATTTCTTTCTTCATATTCTTTATAAAATTCCATAGTCCATGATTTAATCTTAAATTTTTCTTTTCATATTCTATCTCTATTTGAATAGTTTTTTCTAAAAATTTTTCACTCAGACCTAAAACATTTGTCATAATTTTATGTATATCAAGTAAAGAACCTTCTCTACAACCTTCTTTGATTGTAGAAGCAGAATATGTTATTTCTGTTCCTAAATATCTTGCTAAAAGAATTTCATAATTATTTAATCCTAAATTTAATTTTTCATTAATTTCACAAGCAATTTCAAAAAATCTATACGGTTCACTTTTTTCATTCCTTAACAATATAGTATCAAATATATCACAAGAAATAATAGCTTTCTTGCTATTATTTAAAATCTTTTCAACATTGTTAAATAAATAATTTTTAAATTCTTTTGATTCAAAAAAAATATCTCTATCTTGCGTTTCATATAATTTTTTCGAAATCTCAAAAGGATAAATTATTTCATAAGTATTATTTTCCATTTAATCTCCTTAAAACGATTCTATTTAAATTTAAAAGACGTAGAAATTCAACATTTTGATTTTTCTCATCTTTTGGCCAATACCTTTTTCCATTAATTATTTCCGAATATCCATATTGGCAAAAATGATCAAATGAATCAGTAAATAAGCCATCTTCTATAGGATGTATTAAATCTTGATTAATTCTTAAATATTCAATACTATCAAATGGTTTGTAGTTTTTATGAAATTTTGTTTCGCCTTTTCTAATATTTTCAATTGCTACATGACTCATATATTTTTCAATAACGGGCCTTAAATATTTTCTTTCATTTAAAAATTTTTCAGTGTTTAAATTAAAAAAATCATTTAAACTAAAAAATTTTATTTGTTTACTAGGAGTATCTGAAACGTTTGAAAAGATTTTTTTAAATTCTACTAAAATATTTTCTATATTTATAAAAGATGTAGTTATAATGTCTATACTATTCTCTTTTTTTTCTATTCTTTTTTTTAAATTTTTTTTATTTTTTTCTGCATTTGCCCAACCTCTTAACCCATCTATAATCTCTTTATATCCAAACAGACAAAAATGCTCAAATCCTGATTTTAACTCTCCTTTTTCCACCGCTGCTTTGATATCTGGAAATAGTTCAAGGTATTTTTCTTCATTAAACGGTTCGTATTCTGGATGAAACCTTCTTATACCTTTTTGTATCTCTTCTAATCCGTGTCTTTCTAAATGTTCTATACCAAACTGAAACAATCCTTTTTCAACTGCTTCCTTCACATCCGGATTCGCTTCCAAATAACTCTGTTCATCAAAACCTTCTATAGTTTTCATTAAATCATCTCCAATTTTGTAAATTTTTAAGAGTTTTTATTTTCCCAATCAAGTGCATGTTTACAAATAGTTTCCAAAACGTTATATTTTGGTTTCCAGTTCATTTTTTTCATAATTTTACTATTGTCCGCAATCAATACAGAAGGATCCCCTGCTCTTTTTTTAGTCACTTCTACATCAAATTTTTTTTTGCTTACTTTTTTTACCGTATCAATAACTTCTTTTACACTAAAACCGTATCCATAACCTATATTAAATATATCACTTTCATTGTTTTCCAGATAATCTAAAGCTTTTATATGTGCATCTGCCAAATCCTCAACATGAACATAATCTCTTATACATGTTCCATCTTCAGTATCATAATCATCGCCATAAATATATATCTTATCTCTTTTGCCGAGTGCTGTTTTTACGACTAAAGGGATCAAATGTGTCTCAGGTTCGTGTGTTTCGCCTATCCTTATCTTAGGATCACACCCCGCAACATTAAAATATCTAAAAATTACATACTTGAAACTGTTAGCCGAGTTAGCTACATCAATCAAAACTTTTTCACTAAAAAGTTTACTTTGTCCATAAGGATTTATGGGAGTTGTTGGAGTAGTTTCTTTGATAGGCACAATTTCCGGCTCTCCATATACTGCCGCCGTAGAAGAAAATATAAACTTATTTACATTATATTTGACTGCAAGATTTATTAAATTAGTTGTATTTACCGTATTGTTCATATAATACTTTATTGGATTTTCTACAGATTCCCCAACCTGAATATATGCAGCAAAATGGATAATGGCATCAAACTTCTCTTTTTTAAAAATCTCCTCTATTTTAGAAAAATTTTTAAGATTTTCTTTATAAAATTTTAACCGATTATTTTTATCTATTTTCTCTAAAACAGGAATAGGATTAAAGTTTCCTCCGCATAGATTGTCTATAACAACAACTTTATTATTTGTTGTTTCAAGTAACTGCTTTACAACGTGACTACCTATATACCCAGCCCCACCCGTAACTAAAATCTTCAATCTTTCTCCTAAATTTAGCAAATATAATATCATCTAGATGAACTTATCACAAAATAATTAAATTTAACAAGATCTTTCAAAGAAAAAGTAATTAAAATTTTAGTGATATTCTAATGACAATTCTCTTTATTTTAACTTAATTACATAAAGATTTCTTCCTAAAAGTATCATAAAATAGATTAGATGTGCAACAAGAGAGGTAGTATAATTTTTAGAGTAAAAATATTTAAAAGTTAAACTATTGGTCTACTAAAAATTTCAAAGAGAAGCAAAAATAATGCTTCTCTTTTATATTATTTCATTCTTAGTGCAGCAGGATCTAGACCTAAAGTAGAAACATCTTGCGCAAAAAGTTTACTATTAAAGTACATAACATCTATATTTTCATATAGGTGATTAACTTCACTATCAGCTGATTGCTCCTCCTGCACCATTATTTGATATCCATAAGGTGTATTAGTCCACTCATTATTTACTTGTACTTTAGTTAAATAGTAATAAATAGGATCATTACTATCTGCAAATAAAACCCCTTCTCCATTTGGTGCATAAACCGCTATATATCCTACAACTTCTTTCGCATGTGGCGAACCCATTAAAGATTGCTGTTCAAAAAGTCTAGCTTTAAAACCTGTAGTAGTTACATCTTTAGCTCTTACAACTACAGTATCAGGACCATTGAAAGTTTGTATTGTCAAGAAAAGATATGGAACATCTGCAAACGGTTGATTAAAAGTGATGTCATACCAGTTTGTTGTACCGGAAATCTCAAAAGTACCAACTTCAATAACGTTTCCATCATTCATAAGGTATCTACCAGGTTTAACAACTAAAACTGAAATATCTTCATTTATATGTGCTCCATCAAGATAGTTCCACTCCTGCACCCTTATATCTGCGCCGGTTGTATTTACATCTTTGATTCTAACAACTGCACCTTGTGCTCCTTTAAAACTTAGTGGGCCAGCAATAACAACAGGTGCAATATTGCCATCATAATAAACAAAATTTGCTCTCTCCCAGTTGTGATTTCTTGTTACATTAAAATCATCGCCTTGAATACTATTTTCACCATTTAAAACTTTTGCAACGTTAAGCCTGCCTGCTGTAGCTACTAAACCTTCTAAACTGCTTACATAGTCAACTCCATTTAAAATCCTACTTACTCTTTGAGTCAAGTTTTCATCCGTATATATAGAAGCCGCTAAAGCAATCGCTCCAGTCACATGAGGAGTCGCCATAGAAGTGCCACTATATGATCCATAATTTCCAACTCTATCAGTATAACCTTCATAAATAATCAAATTATCAACCATATATCCGTCAAAGTTTACACAACAGTCATTACTCCTAACAAGAGCAATCCTAAAACTATTAGTTAGCAGAGAAGGATCTATAACTAATTCACCAATACCAGTCCATTCATTATAAGTTTGATCCGTACCAAAATAGTAGCTCCAATTGGTACCATCATCACCACTTAAAAATACATAAAATCCATCAAAATAAGATTCATTCTCTCCTTTTATCTTCATCCTCAAACCTACACATTCACTATTTGTATAAGCTGATAAATCATAAGAACCTGTAACAGCACTTTGTATTTTATTGTCTTGATAGTTACCGTTAGGACTATCCGTTAAACTCCAAATACTATTAAACCCCTCTATATCTGTTCTACTCCAATGTAAATCAGGCAAGTCTTGAAATGGATAATTAGAATCTATTGTTAAAAAAGACCAATTGCTTATTGAAGCTTCAGTTTCAAAACCGACTCCTAAAATATCATTTGTAGCTTTACACACCATTATAGACGGTAAAGTGCTTAAGATATATTCTCCTGGAGCCGCTAAATCCACAGAAGTCGATCCGTAGTTTGAAAAATAACTCAAATTATCATATGAATCTACAGAAGCAACTGCAATAATATTTTCAAGATCATAAGAAGCAGGATAACTAGGAGTTAAATCATTATTATTGCTACTATTACCAGCAGCACAAACATGAATGATATTGAGGTCTTTAGCTATGTTAAAAGCATCATACAAATCTTGACTGTAATCTCCTCCACCCCATGAGTTATTTACAGCAACGATATTTTGCCCACTGTTTTTTAATGTATTTATATAATTAACACACTCTATTGCACCACTAGTATAACCCCAACCTTCTGCAGATAAAAATTTACAAGCTACTATCTTAGCATTCCAATTAACACCAACTACGCCTTCGCCATTATTACCTACACCAGCAATTGTACCCGACACGTGAGTTCCATGCCCATTGTCATCAAAAGGATCAGAGTCATAGTTTATAGTATCTATACCATGAATATCATCAACATATCCATTACCATCATCATCAACACCCGGTTCACCGTTTAACTCTGCATCATTAGTCCATATATTATTTTGTAAATCAGGATGATAATAATCCACACCGGTATCTATAACACCTACTATAACGTTATTGGAACCTATAGAAGCATTCCAAGCCGTTTCTGCACTAATTTTTTGAATACCCCAAAGATTAGGATATTCTGGATCATTTGGCAGCATATTTGCTGTAATAATATGATCTATTTCAGCATTTAATACGCCGTCTATATTTTTTACTTGCTCGACTATGGTTTCTAATTTATTTATATCAGAAACTTCTATAACCATCATCCTAGGTGATGATTTTACACTTATTCCTGGTTTTCTCAGTCTAAACTCCCTAACTTTATTTAAGCTCACCATATTTTTAGATGCTATTGTGTCTATAAGTTTCTTTTCATCAAAATCTGAAGTAACTTTAACCATTATCCTATTCGTTTGAGGATTAGCCAGTGGATAATTAAAACCGGGAGTTAATTTTTTATCTTTATTTAAGACATTTGTCTTTATCTCTTTCGTAATGTTTGACTGTTTCTTCTTTACCTCTTTTATAAGATTGTCTATTTTTATAGAACTATCGTCTGCTGCAACACCCACACCTAAAACAGCGCATAATCCAATAGCAACAATATTTTTTTCATAGTTACGCATGTTAATCCTTTCTTATTGTTTTTTGTTTTTCTACTTTAGTTTAATTATATAATAACATCTTAAATCTTAAACAAAATTTATTTATGTATTATTTATTTATTTATTTTTGTTATAAATTATTTTTTTTAAATTATAAATTTCTGGTTATTT
>JALWIX010000075.1:0-36569 GCA_027082175.1 Campylobacterales bacterium | reverse complement strand
TTTAAAATGTAAATCTAATCTAGGATATAAATCTTTACATAATTGCAAGTTATTTTTTAGCAAAGCGAGTTCAAATCTCATTAAAAGATTATTATATTCCATCTCTTTGATTTTCTTTTGTTTATTTATCCATATGTTATTTACTATCTTCATAATATCTGTATTTGATAATTTTTTTTCAAGATTTTCCGTACTATAATCTTCTTCAAACAGCTTTTCTGTTCCAAAATATTCCCGTGCAACTTTCTTATTTTCATCTTCATAAAAACTCATTAATTTTTTCCTATCTTCTGAACTAAGTCTTATAGGAAAATCTTCTAAATCAGTTTTCTTTAATATCTCAACGATATTCCCTCTTAAAGGATTTGTTTTTTTATCTTTTATAACCGGTTGATACATATTAAAAAGTCTTAAAAACTCTATTTTTTTAAAACCTAAAGAGCTATTTTCTCTTATATTTTCTTCAGGCAAAAAATCTACTCCTATTGTTTCTAAATAATCTGAAATTACGTTGAAATTTTTTAACTTATCTTTTTCAAATATCCTTACAGTAACGTTTTCCTTCGAAACCGCCTTTTCCCACTTTTTTAAAAATGTGTAAAAATACAAATCATGTCTCTTCATCAAAAGTACTTTAAATTTCTTAAAATCATAAGTATTACCAGAAATAATCGATGTTGAGTATAAGCTTTCTAAAAAACGATCCTGCCGTTTTAAATAAACTATGATTTTAATATCTTCAGAAAAGTGCTTTAGAAAATTTATTACATCCATTACCTCTTTTTCAGATACCAATCTAGATGATAAATGTTCATTGGAAATTAAAATTTTATCAGGATTGTTGGACTCTATCTCTTGTTTAAAGTCTTCAAATAGTTTATTTCTGAAATGCAGTATTTTATCTCTATCTGTTATTTGATGTTTGATTCTTAAATCATCTAATTTATCTATATCTCTAAAAGCAACAGTTAAAAACTCATTATTAGGTAAATGTAAAGAAGATGGATATAAAATACCTTTTCTTTTAAGTTGCTCTCTATATTTAGTTAAATAATTTTGTATTGAAGTAGTTCCAGTTTTTTCAAGTCCAATATGAAGCAATATTTCCATAGACTACCTTTTATTGTTTTTTAGTTTTATATAAATTTATATGCTCTTTAGCTACCTGTTCAATAGTTAAAGGATGCTCTATATTTTCATACAAACTATCATAAAATTCAGGGTTTTTACACTTAACCATCCAGTTTGCCAAATCTAGCGGATTTTTGTATTGAAAATGAATACCATTTATCATATGTTCTACTTTTTCCGCCATACCTCCAATATTACTTACAATTAGGGGTCTTCCAAAGCTTAAAGCCTCTTGTATAACTAAAGGAGAGTTCTCCCACCATATCGAAGGCATAACTACATAATCTATATTTTTCATCAAACCACCAAGTTCTTCAGGTTCATAAGGACCAAAATATTTAATATTTTCTTTATATTTATCCATATAGTGATTTACTTTATTTTTAAATCTATCTTCTTGATGCTCTAATCCAGTTCCAAATATATGGATCAAAACTTCTTTTCTCTCTTTTCTATCCATAAAATCCAAACTTTCAAGTAAGATATCTAAACCCTTGAAAGGATTTATTTGGCCAAAGTATGCAAAAACTCTCCTTTTTTCACCCTCTTTTAATTCTCTTTTTGGAAGTTTTTCTCTTTTGGGTTGTCCATTATCAATAACTACTATCTTCTTTTCATCAATTCCCCACTTAATATATCTATCTTTTAAAAAATAGCTAGGAGATATAAAAAGATCCACCTCATCAAAATAGGACTTATAAAAAATTTCTCTAAGTTTAAATTGAGATGGAGGAATCTCCGGAAAACATCTATTACAATCAATTGGGTTAGATTCATAACATAGCTTGTCGGTATTAGTTTTTATCATCTGTCCTCTATTCCAACAAATGGGGATGTATTCATGCAATGTTAAAAAAACTTTTATTTTTTTATCCTTTAATTTAGCCCAATTTTTAACAGTTTTTAAATGTTCTATTCCAATATGTACATAATGATGAAAATGAACAATATCAGGATCTATATAATCAAGAAAATCAAAAAATTCATTCCATGATACTGCTCTATTTTGTAAAATAGTTAGAAAATAATCCTGCATTGTTGAATAGTATAAAGTCTCTTTTTCATTTATAGCATTAAATGGTGTTCCGCCGTGAGTTATTTCAGGCATTTTATGTGATGCTAAAAAATATGTATCAACCCCTTGATTGTTTAATTCATTATAAAGATTGTATGCAGCTATCTCAGCACCGCCCTTACTATATTTTGGATGTCCGTGACTTATTATTAGAACTTTCATCTTTCACCTTCAATTAATTTTGACCATTTATTCATTTGTTGCCAGCAGTTATAAATAGTTATTTTAAACTTCCAGTTTTTATCATCAAATAAATCTTGTGATTGTCTTTCTAGATGGTAAAATTCTGGTTTTGAAGAGTAATATATCTTTAATCCTTTTTCTCTAAGTTTAAGACACAAGTCGCTATCTTCGAAATCACCTATAATATAATTTTCACTAAAACCACCTATCTTCACATAATTTTTCTTTTCCAATAACATACATGCACCAGTTACAGCCTCTTTTTCTTCAATCTTTTCACTTTTGTCAATATCTGGAAGACCTTTGTGAGGATGATAATTGATAAACATATTGCTTAGATATTCTGATTTTTTAAACTCCATACCAATATGTTGTATAGTTTCATCTTCATAAAGTAGTTTAAATCCCAAAACACCAGGCTTTTCTAAATTTTCATATTTTCTGATTATTTCACTAACCCATCCTTTTTGTTTCGGAAAAACATCTGAGTTCAATAGTAGTATTTTATCGGCAGTAGCATATTTTACCCCAATATTGTTTGCCCTAGCATAACCTAAATTGTAGTTATATTTAATAAGTTTCATAGGAACATTATAAATATCATATCGACTTTTTAAATACTCATCAATTGTTGGATAAAATCTTTCTGGATCGTCCAGTACATAAATAAGTTCAACATTTTCAAGAAAGTCTTTGTCCGTTGAAAAAACAGCATTTTGAAACTCAACAAAATCTACTCTTCCATATAAAGGCACTATTATGGATAATTGTGGATTTTTAGGTATTTCACCATAACTTTTAACCTCTATTTGTAAATCTAAATTGTTAAAATACTCACTCCACATATCCTGTAACGCTTTACCATAAACTTTATCAAAAATCTCTTTGAACTCTTTTTTATTTATATCAATACAATTTAGCATAATTTGGGATTTTTCTTTTGGAGGAATATTTTTTTTATCTATATCTTTTTTTACTCTCAATATTTCTGTGTTGCTTTCAAATATAAACTCTATTTTATCATTGAAAATTTTGTTAAGCTCAACAACTCCATAAAAACCAGCGTTTTTATAACACTCACCTATATTTTCTAGATTTTTTAAATCGTCTCGAGAACAATCAAAATATTGAAAATTTCCATCTTTTACTACTACTTTAACACTTTCGCCATCTTTTGAATATCGCCAGCCACTAAAAAAATATCTGTTGTTTCCTATCTCAAAAAAATAATCTATAAACGCTTGTATATCGTTTTTTATTAATTTTTTGACAAATACTTTTACTTCTTCAATAGGATAATTCAAATACTCATTTAATACTTGTTGAAAACTATCATGTTCTTGATTAGCTTCTACTTTTATATTATTGAACTTTAAAAAATTGCAATCTAAATTTGTTATAACTATAAAACCGGTTCTTGAGTTTTTATCCAATTTAAGCTGTTCATTGACATCTTTTCTAATAAACTTCAATACTTTTGTATCTTCTAAAACTTTACCATCATTATAATAAGCCTTTATATCAACATTTTCATCTTGTACCCATCCGATTATTATTTTTTTCTCATTCACAATCCCTACAGTATCAATTGCAAAATTCATTTATTTCTCCTTTTAAATACCTGACAACTTTTTCCCCTAAACGAAGACAATAACCAATTTTTTGGATTTTTACTTTAATATCATCACCGGGTTTAAATACTTCTTTATTAAATCTTACTAAAAAACCACATTTACCTGTAGGGTGAATTTTTTGTTCAAATAAATCTTTTCTAAACAAATCAGCTTTTACTTTTCTTATAAGCTTGTCATTTTTATATATCTCTACGTTTAACGACTCATCTGTTCCTTTTTTTACAATCCACCCTCCAATAATATTGCCTTCAATTTTATCTACTATGCCTTTATAACAACTTAATTTAACAAAAGATTGATAATTGTTAGTCTCTATTTGTTCCCAAATGTTAGTTGTAACGTTATATAGTTCTTCATCTTTATAAATAAAATCTTTAATCAATTCTTTATTTTTTATATACATTGAAAAATCTTTTGTAATAACTTTACAATTTAACTTTTCATTTAAATACTGTTTAATATATACATAGGGTAAAACATAATCAAACTTTTCTAAGTTTTTTACGGCAACTTTGACTCTTTTCCTACTATCCAAATGAAAAGTTTGTGGATTATATAGAATGGTGAAATTTAAACTTTTAAGCCATTTTATAAACTCTTCTTCCTCCATTTTGCTTAAATTTAGTTTCATTTTTTGAATTATTTCCAAATTGCTGTTTTCTTGCATTAATTTGTTTAACAAAAAATTAAAATATTCTACCGGTTCTCTAACTATTACTATATATAAACAGTCAGATTCTCGTTTAAATCCTCTAATAGGACTTGAAAAAAACTCTATATAACAATTTTCTAAAATTAAATCATGAAAATTAAATAACTTGATTTTTCTCACGGAAGAACTCTTTAGCTTTTTCTCCAAAAGGTAACTCAACTTCACCTACTTTCAATACAACATTGTTATCAGGTAACAAGTCAAAGTCAAGTTTTATCTCAAAACCACATTTTCCTGTATAATGTACTCCTTTTTCTTTCAAGTCTCTTCTAAACATATCTGCTTTTTTGCTTAGTACTAATCTATTATTGACAAATAATTGAACTTCAGCCGTTTGATTACCGTAAAAAGCCCAACCTATAATCTTTCTTTTATATATTCTATCCACATTTCCTTTTATAAAAAATTTTTTAGCTTTCATTGAAAATTCTAAAGCTTTAACTTCATTGACAACTTTGACTTCTAGTTTATCATAAGGTTTTAGCCTCTCTTCCAAAAAAAACTCAAATCCGCATTCACCGTTAGGATGAATTTTCTTTATTTTTAAATCCTTTCTCATTTTGTCTGCTTTTGTTTTCAAAACAGTTTTATCATTAATCATTAAACAAACTTCAGCAGGTTCATTTTTATACATCCATTTTGCCCAACCTGTAACTTTTTTAGCACTTACCAAATCTACTCTACCAACTGCTTTTGTTATCCTAGTTTTATCCAAATATTCAACCGGATCCGGACTAATAAAATTTAAAACCTCTTTTCTCTTTATATCGGAAATGTCTATTTTAATTACTTTTAAAAGATTGGTTAAAAAATCTTCCGGCTTATTTATCACTTTTTCATATGACAAAAACATACCATTTATATTTTCTCTATTATTTCTTATAAAATCTACTATTTTGCCTATTTCATTATAGACATAAAACATATTTTCTAAAAAATTCATATTCATTGATATTTTATTTCTATTTGCAATAGAAACAACATCTTTAAAAATAAATATATAATAAGGATTTCTCCATTTACTATGCATTTTTTCCAAATATTTAACAATTGATGGTCTCTTAAAAGCCCAAACTTTATATTTTTTATTGTAGGATTCAATAATTTTATCAATTAATTCTTCATTGTCATTTTCAATAGCTGTTGAAAGTTTTATATCTTCAAAAACCGGGGATTTGGATTTTTCTCCTGTAAAAACACCTATTTTATCTAATACACCTGCTACCAAAGATGTTCCACTTCTAGCTACACCTACAACGACAATTGTCTTTTCTTCAGAGTTAAAATCTCCAATAAATTCTATACCACTATTTTTTAATTTTTCCATTAACTTCCTTTTAAACCAAAATCTTCTCTGCTTAATGTTAAATTTGGATTATAGTATGGATCACCATTTTTAATAATCTCTCCGTGTAATAAAAAAAGAGCTTTTTTTTCTTTATCAAAACGTTTCTTATTTTCTCCTGTATTATCATCTCCTCTTGAAAGCGACTCGTAATGATAAGCTAATGCATATGGTGTAAAAATATTTAAATATCCTTTTTTTAAAACTCTCAAACAGAAATCAACATCATTATATGCAATTTTGAAATTTTCTTCATCCATTCCATTTAAATCCAGATAAATCTCTTTTTTTACCATTAAAAGTGCTGCTGTTACCGCACTAATATTTTGAATTATATTTAATCTATTAAAATATCCAAAAGAGTTTTTTGGAAAAAATCTATGAGAATGTGCTGCATATCCTCCAAGACCTATAATTATCCCAGCATGCTGAATTGTATCGTTAGGATAAAAAAGTTTAGCTCCAACACACCCTACCTCTTCTCTTTGAGAATGTTCTAGCATGCTTTCTAGCCAAACATCATTTATAACTTCTATATCGTTGTTCATCAATACAATATGTCTTCCTTTGGCAAAATTTTTAACCGCATAATTGTTTATTTTTGAGTAGTTAAAAGGTATGTTGTATTCATAAAACTTTACTCTTTTATCAAGATTCTCAAGCCTTTTCATCTCTATAAAAGTCTCTTTTTCCTCGGAATTATTACTTATTCCAATTATCTCAAAATTTTCATAGTTAGTTCTTTCTAAAACAGATTTTATACACTGTCTTAAAAGTTCTGGCTTGTCTTTAAAAGGAATAATAATACTAACTAACGGTTTATCTATAATCTCATATTTTATTCTGAAATAGTGGGGCAAGTTTCCATTCATAACTTTAGCTCTTAATTTTCTTCTTTTAATGGCATCTTCTAAAGACTTTTTCCCTGCTAAAATGGCTTCTGGTTTAATTTTAGCATCAAAACTTGTAGAACTTGGCAGTTGCCTCCAATGATATAGAATTTTTGATATATGTTTTATCTTTTTTGTATTTTCTGTTATTCTTAAAAACAGATCATAATCTTGTGCTCCATCATATTCTTTTCTAAAACCATCTATCAAACTTATAACTCTTCTATGTACTACCGCTAGATGTGTAATATAATTATGAGACAAAAGAAGATCTGGGGAAAAATCAGGTTTAAAATGTGGGTTAATATAATTACCTTCAGGTGAGATAAAATCTTCATCACTATAAATAAACTCAGCACCAGTATCATTTATCGCTTTTACGACTTCATAAAGTGCATCAGGAGTGAGTTCATCATCGTTATCCATAAGTGCAATATATTCCCCTTTTGCCAATTTTAGTGCTTCGTTTGAAGCTTCAGAAATGCCTTGGTTTTTTTCAAGAAATTTTACTTTTATTTTTGGGTTTTTTAACTTTTCTAAATACTTTTTAGTCTCTTCTTTAGTAGAAGCATCATCAACAATACACAATTCCCAGTTTTTATACCACTGTTTTTCAACAGACTTTATAGCCAAATCAAGCCATTTTACATCAACATTGTAAACAGGCATTATGATAGATATTAACGGTTTTTGTTTAAATTTTTTTATATTTTTTTTTATATTTTCCGTAAATTTAGGTTCTTGATAAATATAAATATTTTCATTTTGAAAAACTTTTCTTTTTCCCTGTAATATTTCTTTATATCCAAATTCTAAAAAATGTTTATATAAATCAAATTTAGGATTGTTTTTTTTAACTTCTTGCAAATCAGTATTATATTTTAAATATATGTCTTCACTAAAATAAGAAAACTCTTTCCCTATTCTTCTTTTTCCTTCTTTAACTTCTTTATATCCAAAAATGATAAAATGCTCCACGGCACTCTCAAAAACTCTTTGCTCTATAGCCTCTTTTACGTCTGGATTTATAGCCAAATAACTATGTTCATCAAAAACTTTCCAAAAACTAGAAGGTATATTTTTTAACTTTTTACTAAAATTTTTTCTTCTTTGTCTAAAGATAGTTTTATTTTTTAACCCATACAAATATTTTTGTTTAAAATTTTTTAAACTATTATAAGCGCTCACTAATTTCCTTTAATTGAAAAGTCTTCTCTTTCCAAGGTTAAATGTAGACTGTAACATGGATCATTGAAAAGTTTGCTTTTCCACTTTTCTTTCATAAACAAAAGTTCCTTCATAAATCTTTTTTGTTTTTCAGGAGTATCTTCTTTGCCTCTACTTAGTGATTCATAGTGGTAAGCTTCAGCATAAGGCGTCCAAAGGTTTCTATACCCTTTTTTCAATACTTTTAAGCAAAAATCCACGTCATTAAAAGCTACTTTGAGATTTTTTTCATCCAAACCGCCAATTTCTTCATAAAGAGATTTTCTAACCACTAAACAAGCCGCGGTTACGGCAGAATAGTTTTGGATAATCTTGAGTCTAGAAAAATACCCGTGATGATCTTTTGGAAAATATTTGTGCGAATGCCCGGCAACCCCACCTATACCCAAAACAACGCCAGCATGTTGGATAGTATCGTTAGCATAGTAAAGTTTAGCACCCACCACACCGATTTCCGGGCGCAAAACATGTTGAACCATTTCAGTGAGCCACATTTGCGAAATTATCTCAATATCGTTATTTAAAAGACAAATCACTTCCCCTTTTGCCTGCATAACGGCAAAATTATTTATAGCTGAGAAATTAAACGATTTGTTATAATTTATAATTGTTATAATTTTATTATATTTTTCTTTTAAGTAGTTTAAATAATTGATCGTTTTTTCATCACTAGAACGGTTGTTTACGATAATGATCTCGTAATCTGGATAATCTGTCTTTTTCAAAATACTCTCAACGCACTTTTTCAATATTTCATATCCGTCACGTGTAGAGATGATGATAGAAACTAAGGGTGGATTTTGGGTGTTGGATTTTGGATGGTGGATGGTTTTGTATATCTCTCTATTTATTTTAGATTTTTCTATATATGGTTTTATCTGAACCTTTATATCTATACCGGGTATAGGATAGATGGGTTTGTAGGTGTTTGGTAAAAGTCCCTCAAGCACTACTACTCCTGGACGAACCATATCAAAATAGTCTTGCAGAGCTTTTATACCCGCTTTTGTCGTATACTCTTTCTCTTGTGGGTCAAATGCGGTTGAACCTATGATTGAGCGCCAATGGTAAAGAATCTTTGGAATATGTACTATTTCATCATCTTTGATATACGGTAAACTTCTAAGGATTAGATCATAATCCTGGCTGCCTTCCACTCCTTCTCTAAAACCTTTTATCTTATCTACTATATCTTTCTTTATAGCGCATAAATGGTTTATATAGTTTTGTGAAAAAAACATATCAGGATTCCAGTCTGACTTAAAGTGTGGAGTGTGACGCTTATCTTTTTCATCTATCTTATCTTCATCAGAGTAGATAAGTTTTGCTCTTTGGTTTATATTTATGGCTTTTGCGATTTCGTATAATGCGTTAGGAGCAAGCATGTCATCATGATCCAAAAACGCTACCCAGTCACCTTTTGCTAAACTTAAAGCACTATTTGAAGCAGCAGAGATATGACCGTTATTTTCACGATATATAACTTTTATCCGCTTGTCTCTTTTTTCGTACTTTTTAAGCGCAGAAATAGTTTCTTTATCATTTGAAGCATCATCAGCTATACATAGTTCCCAGTAAGGATAAGTTTGTAAAAAAACAGATTCTATAGCTTTTTTAAGAAAATCGGCTTTTGTATTGTAAACGGGCATTATTATAGAAATAATCGGTTTTTGTTTTAGTATAGACTCGTCATATAAATATATGTCTTTTTCATTTTTCTTAATCCATTTATGATAGTTAGTACCAAAATCATTAATCTTTTTACTAGGTTTTAAGGCCTTATACTCTTTTTCAAGCCTAGAGTACATCCCTTTAAACCCGTGTTTTTTATATCTGGCGTAAGATTTTTTAAAAATTCTAAAAAAATCTTCACCTTTTTTTAAATCATTAAAAGCTATATGTAAAAATTTATCTATCATTAGGTATTGAAGCCTTTATACTTGAATTTTTCTAAACTTTTTAAAGACAAAATTGTAATAAAAAAATGTTTCAAATCTGTTTCAAAATCAAAACGCATTAAGTACAACCGCAGCTCCAACCGCTATCTGATAGATTATCTGTGTTATATCTTTAGCAAGCTGGAGATTTTTCGTATCGGGTTTTCCAAGTACAAGTATAGAGTCTCCAGGTTTTATCGTTGGTGTTTTTGATGCAAATGATGTTGCGTCATAGTTTATAACTTGGCCGTTTTGTCGTATGATAAGTATATTTGATTTGTCTGCTCTAAAGTTATAACCGCCTACCGATTTTAGATAGTCTTCAAACTTCAAATCTTTCACGTAAGTTTGGGCTCCTGGAAGCTTAACTTCTCCTTGAATTGTTACAATATTGCTCTTTTTTGGTATATAAATAGTGTCTTGATCCTCTAAAACTATCTTTTTAAAGTCGCTTTTATCGTTTAGATAGACTCTGCCTTTTGGCTCTATCTTTTTGGCTCGCTCTATAAAGTTTAAAATCAGCTGGGATTCTTGTTTTCTTATGATTGCCTCTTCCGTTGTAGCAGAACCCGTTGTTAAAACCATAGCTTCAAGATCTCTTAGTTGAGAGTCTATAAGCTGTTTTTGAAGTTTCGCTACACTCTTTCTAAAAAGCTGTATCGCATCTTTGTTCGATAAAGGGCTAAACTCTATCTTGTCTATAACTTCTTGAAGAGTAGTTCCTTTTGGCACAACCAGTTTATGGGATCCTGTATGTTCTCCCTCTATGTTTACTTCTATGGTGTATGCGTTATGGTCGGGGATAAACTGCACCTCATCGCCACTTTGGACGCTAAAGTTTTTGTTTTCATTTAAAGAGAGTTTTTTTACAATCTTTTTATGATCCTTTGTCCATCTAGATACTATAACGTTTGTAGCCGTTTCATTTGGCAACGCAAGTTTGCTTAGCTCCTTTAAAGTTATAGAAGGAGCGGTCAGTTCAAATCTATAAGGACGCTTTACGTCGCCGCTAACAGTTACATAATACTTTATACTATCTACAAATATTACGTCACCGTTTTTAAACTGGAAAAATCCAAGTTTTCCGTATAGCAAAAACTCATATAGATCAATCTCTTTTAACTTCTGGTTGTCTCTCAAAATAGTTATATATCGAAAACTTCCATCTTCAAACTTTATACCTTTGGCTTTATCCAAAAACTGTATGATTGAGTCTGAAGATAGACCCTCATAAAGTCCCGGTTTGTTTACGCTGCCTGTAACAAAAACGGATACAGGCTGGTAATTGTCAAGATTTGCGTAAACGTAAACATTTTTCTTATAAACTTTTTCTACGGCTTTTTTTATGATTTTACTGATATTTTCGTTTTTTGCGCCCAATATATGAATAGTTCCAACTTTCGGTATAAATATATTTCCTTGAGTATCAACCGCAGCTTTTATCTCGGCATCGTACGCTCCCCAAAACTTTATGCTGATAACGTCACCGATGTTTATCCTGTAGTTTGGATTGTACTTGTACTGTCTGACGTCGGAAAAACTTCCGTTAAAAAGATTTGTTCCAAAAACTTTGATCTTTTTAGAAAAAACTTCCGTTTCGTTTAAGTCAACTGTTGGCTCCTGGCTCATAGCTATATCTACCGCAAAAAGAGCTTTTAGTAAAAAAACCGTAATTATCAAAATCTTTTTCATCTATTTTCCTCCAAACTAGTCAAAATGTTCTTTGATAATAGCTTCGATCAATGAAACTATCCCGTACAATAGACCCAAAATCAACGCTAAAGTGAGTATCGCTTTTGCTTTTTGCGGATAAGCGTAACCATCTGGCAGATAAGGTTTCGTAAGTACCAAAAGGGTCTTTGAGTTTTTATGAAGATCTGCTTTTATCGCTTCAAGCTGCAAAAGAGACTGTTTATATAGCTCTTTGTTTAACTCTACTAGATTTTTAAGCCTTTCATACTCAAATATATATGTGTTTAAAGCCTCTTTTTTTGGATTTGCCATCTTTTGTCTTATCTTTTTTAAAGTTCTTTCTATCTCCGCAATCTCATGTTTTAGCCTTATGATCTCAAAACTCTCTTCATTCATGTAGTTTCTAAGTTCATTTAGTTTTGCCCTCTTTTCTATCAGACCAGATTCAAGTGCGGCTACCAAAGAGTGTTTAGTCTGGGCATCTTGAGTAGGATCTAACAGCGTATGAGAGTTTTGAAACTTTTCCAAAGCTTTTATGGACTCTTCTAGTTCCCTCTTATTTGTTTCAACCTGTTTTTGGATAAAAGAGAGCTGTTTTTGAGCAACTGTTTTGTTATAAATATTTATCTGTTCATTTGCATCGCGTATGAGTTGTTCTACTATAGCTTTTGCCGTTTTTGGTTCAGTATGCAAAAAGCCAATATTAAGTATCCCTGACATCTCATCGTACATAAGCTGTAGTCTTTTTCTGTAAAGTTTCAAAAAATCCTCTCTTTTTGACCAACTATAGAGCCTATCTACCGGATCTACTTTTTCACTACTGTAATGTTTTTTAAGACCAAAGAGCTTATCTAGTTTTTGAAGTTCATCAAAAGAGCTAAGATAGGTCTCCACAATCTTAGAATCCTGCAAAGAAGAAGTTGTACCAGATACAAAAAGAGAAAGTCCCAAATCGCTCTGTTTGCTCTCTAAGTTTTTTATAATAACACTTGAAGATGACTCATAAAGTTCCGATTTTATAAAAAGTATATAGATAGCCAAACTTATAAATGATACAAAAAAAATCGTCTTTTTAATACTTAAAAATCTCATCATATCCTACCTGTTTATTTGGTTGTACTCTTTTATAGCATCGTCAATATTGTCAAAATACTTTATCTGTCCATCATGCACCACGATACCAGCATCACAAAGCTCTCTAAGTATTGGCATAGCGTGGCTAACAAGAAGTACGTTGCTTTTTTCAATCTTTTCCCTCAAAGCTTTTTTTGATTTCTCTTTAAAGTGTTTGTCTCCTACGGACAAAGTCTCATCTATCAAAAGATAGTCAAAATCAAAAGCTAGGCTCAAACCAAAACTAAGGCGTAACCTCATACCGCTTGAATAGGTTTTTATCGGCATATCAAAATATTCTCCAAGTTCGCTAAACTCTTTTACAAACTCAACCGCCTCATCTATCTCTTTTTGGCTTTTGCCAAAGATTCTGCACACAAATTTGACATTTTGTCTGCCTGTCATGCTTCCTTGAAACCCTCCAGCAAGCCCCATAGGCCAGGAAAATCTCTTATCTGAATATATCTTTCCCGAATTTGGAAAATCGATACCCCCTAGCATCCTAAGAAGAGTTGACTTTCCGGCACCGTTTCTTCCCAAGATACCTACGTTGATACCACCAGGTATAGTTAAAGATACATTTTTTAGTATATATTTTTTCTCATTTTTCATTTTATAGTATTTGGTTGCGTTTTCCAAAACTATCATGACATAACTATCTTTCTCTCAGATTTTGTATAGAGCCAAAGCCCTAGAAAAAAGGGTATCAAAGTCCAAAACGCCATATACGTAAAATCAACGTAATTTGTATCCAGTTCAGGGAAAAAACTTCCGTGTATAAACTCTATAAAATGAACTACGGGATTAAAAAGCACTATATCTCTAGCAATTGGCGGCAAATTCTCTACAGTATAAAAAAGAGCGGAAAGAAAAAAGAGAGGCAAAAACATAAGGCTAATTATCTTTTTAAAGTTTTCGTAAAATGTTCCAATAACTGCAAATAAAACTCCCAAACCAAAGCCAAAAATCCCAATCCACAAAAAACCTAGTATTACCATATTTAGATCTTTAACTTCCATATCAAAACCAAAATATAGCCCGATACATATAAAAATTATAGTTGCCACTCCTATTATCAACGATTCTACTATAGCTCTTGAAACTAGGGTATCAAAAGGTTTTACCTGTTTATAAACAAAAAGACCCTTATTGGCCACAAAAGCGTCCATAGAGCGAAGAGATATGTTTTTAAACAGATTATAAGCCAAAAAACTTGTAGCTAAAAAAACGGGATAGTCTATACCCGGCATAGAAGCATGAGAAATAATTGTTTTTATAAAAGAAAAAACCACTATCATAGCCATCGGGTCTATGATAGCCCAAAGATAGCCAAGCTTTTGCGAACCAAATCTTGTCTGGACTTCTCTTAAAACCAAAGCTTTTACAACAGCTTTAAAAATAGTAAAAGGTTTTCTTTTCAATTGCTAATCTCTACTTTTTTACAAAATAATATAACAAAACAGCTTACAATAGTGTAAAATTTCAATGTAGATAATTTTCTATCAAATAAAACCTCTCGTTTTCAAGTTCATTTTTCAAAGTTACCTTTGTTATAATACCTCCCAAGATTTTTGAACTTTTGGAGGTTTTATGAAAAAATTTTTTCTATTTTTTATCTTTTTTACCTCTTTTATCTTTGCAAATATTATAGACATTTATAGAGAAAAAGGCTCGGAAGCGGCTATAGACTTGCTAGATAAGCAGCTGCAAAAGCTTCAATATTGGCAAAAAGTTATAGACGACAAAGATGTACGTTTTGGATATTATAGCAATATGGACTATATACTTGTTTGCAATAAAAAAAGAAAAAAACTCGATATATACAAAATAGACAACAAAGAACTTAAAAATATCAAAACTATAAAAGTGATTGTAGGCAAAAACAGCGGCGATAAGGTAAAAGAGGGCGATCTGCGCACACCGGTAGGCGTATATAGGCTCATTAGAAAACTAACAAATCTTGACGACTACTACGGTCCTTTTGCCTTTGTAACCACGTATCCAAATCTTTACGACAAGATAAGAGGCAAAAACGGATATGGGATCTGGATACACGGTATGCCTGAAAATTGCGAAAGAGAACCTGGTACTAAAGGATGCATAGCAATGGAAAACGAAGAGCTTAAAAAACTTGAAAGCATACTAGAACTTAAAAAAACTATCCTACTCATCAACGAAGATAAACCAGACATCGCAAATAAAGAGGATATTGTTCAGATTTTATCTATGCTATATAAATGGAGATACGCTTGGAAAAATAGCGACATAAACAGTTACCTACAATTTTACCACCCAAAATTTATCAGATTTGACGGCAAAAACCTCAAAGAGTTTTCCGAAATGAAAAAAAATATTTTTTCCTCAAAGAAAGGACAAAAAATCGAAATAGTTTTTACAGATATCAATATCATTCCCTATCAAACGCCAGATAACGAAAAGATATATAGAGTAAACTTCCATGAAAAATATCGCTCAAAAAGTTATAGATTTGAAGGTGATAAAGAGCTTTATGTCGTAAAGACTACGGATGGATGGAAAATTCTGGTAGAGAGATAGTCGTGAGAATTTTGCTACTACTTTTTATCTTCTCTTCGGTTTGGGGAGCAAAACTCCATTTTAAACTTTACAAAAAAGAATCACTCAATCCAAGCAATACACTCTTAGTTATCGGAGGCGTTCACGGAGATGAACCCGGAGGCTACTTTGCCGCCTCTTTTTTAGTAAAGTATTACGATATAAAAAAAGGGGCTCTTTGGATAGTTCCAAATCTTAATTTTGATTCGATTGTTAAATTTAGGCGCGGTATATACGGTGATATGAACCGAAAGTTTGCTGCGATTAAAGAAAGTGATCCAGACTTTAAAATAGTCAAAGATATAAAAGAGATAATACTCAGTAAAAATGTTGATCTTATTTTAAACCTTCACGATGGCAGAGGATATTATAGGGAAAAATGGGAAAATACCATATTTAATCCATACGCGTGGGGACAAGCCTGTATAATCGATCAAAAAGAGATAGACGGTTGCAGATTTGGTAATCTAAACGAAATCGCTCAAAAAGTTAATAACGCCCTAAATAAAAGATTAAAGAAGAGGCATCACGCTTTTCACATTAAAAACACAAAAACAAAATTTAAAGATGAGCAGATGAGACTCTCTTTGACATATTTCGCCATCACTCACAATAAACCGGCTCTTGCTATAGAAACAAGCAAACATATAAAAGATTTAGCAACAAAAATCTACTATCAGTTAAACGCTATTGAAGAGTTTATGAAGATTTTAGAGATTGAGTTTGAAAGAAAATTTGAACTAGATGTAAAAACAATAAATGAGCTGCTAAATAACGACTTAGGAAATATAGTAATAAATAAAAATAGTGTTTTACCACTGAAAAATATTAAAAAAAGTGTTGGATTTTTCCCTATAACGGAAAAAAACATTCGTTACGAAAGCAATGACCCGTTAGTAACGGTAATAAAAGTGGGAAAAAACTACGCTATTTATAGAGCCTATAAAAAGCTAACCACCTTATATCCCCAATATTTTAAACCTGATTGCAAAATCAAAAATGTCACTTTTGTAGTTGACGAAAATAAAAAATATATACCGATTCCCTCCATTATCAACGTTAAAAAAAGTTTTAAAGTTTTAGCTAGCAAAGATATAAGGGTAAACGTTATAGGTTACAGCAAAAAAGGTTTTAAAAACGAAAACGGTATTGAGATAGAAAAAAAAGAGTGTCAAGAGAGATACTCTATAGATAAACTGCATAAAAAATATAGAGTTGAGTTTTATAAAGACAAGAGCTTTTGCGGCTCTGTTATAGTCTCATTTGAATAGTATCAATCTATCTTAATCCTCTTAAACTCATAAAAAGCCGGTTTTGGTTTTCCGTTTGCCTTTTTGATACCGAAAAACTTTTCAGCTTTGCCAAAATAACCATTATGCTTAGGAAAATCAATAAAATGAAAAAGATTTACCCCCATTAAGTCAGCGCTGGCTCTAAAAAGCGGCAAAAGTTTTTTAAAATCCCTAACAACCTTTTTTTGGATCTTTTCACCGTTTTTCCCGTAGGAAGAAATCGCCAAATAGGCCAAAAAGGTCGGTTTTTTATAGGTTTTATGTAGATATGTGGCAAAAGCCAACGCTCTTAAAGGAGCATCTAAAATCTCTTCTGTAGAGTTTTTATTTAACGCTCTCATCTCTTGAAACGCTATAAAATCGGCTATTTTGGCACTGTATAACATGGAAGGTTTATACAACTTCCAATTTTTTTCATCCCAAATAACCGAATAGTCTCCAAAATCGCCTAAACATATACCAACCAAGGCATCCGGGTTCTCTTTTTTTATCAAAAAAATGGAGTTTATCTGTAAAAGGTCAAACTCCCTACTATTTACTATACCGTTTTCATTAAACTCCGGATTTAGGATAACTATCTTTTTACCTTTAATCTTTTGGAGATATTTTGAAAATCTTTTCAAAGTTTGAAAGTACCCTTTTTTATGTTTTTTTACAAAGGATGGAGAAATATCATCCGCAAACCAGTAGAAGATAAAAATAGGCACATAACCTTTTTGAACCAATTTATCGTTTATCTCTTTTTCAGAGTACCACTCCTCTTTCCAGTCTCTTGTTATCCACATAGATACGGCGTTAACGTTCGGTAACTCCTTTTTTAAAAGAGTGGCAATATTTTTTCTTTTATCTATAGAGCACTGTTTGAAATAAGAGGCTCCATATCTATTTTCGCATACTTTAAAGCCGCCTACTCCCAAAACAAACTCCGAAGCAACTAAGCTTAAAGATATTAGCGTTAAATATACGAATATTCTCATCGATTTTACTCATAAGGGATTATTAAAGTTATCACTGAATTTGGTTTTAGTTCTTTGACTCTTATATCACTAAACTTCTCTTTTTTATCTCTTTTAATCTCTTCTACTTTAATATTTAGTATTTCAGACCTGATTTTACCAATCTTTTTAAGATTGTGCCAATAGAGTCTAAACGTAAAATTTTTTACGGAAGTATCGTTTCTATTTTCTATGTTTACAAATAGATTCTTTAGATTTTTTTTATAAAAAAGATCAATATTTTTTAACTGTTTAGCCCTTATCGCCAAGTCTCTACCCTTTAACGGTTTAATATCTTTTCTTGTTTGTAAATATTTGAAAAATTTTTCAACTATATCGATATTGTTTTTATAACTTAACAAATGAGTGTGGATACTTAATGTATAAAGGGCGTTAAAAGAGGTTAAAAGCTCCGTCTCATAAATAATCTGATTTAAGATAGCATCTTTATCCCAATCAAGATTTATAAGATATATATAATCGTCCGTACCGTGTCTAGGCAAAGTTATCAAACCCAAAATCTCCTCTTTTGGTAGTAGATAATCTTTTGAGCGCTCCATAGTATATAAATAACCCGATTCTTTTAACCAAAAGATCATCTTTTCATCAATCTCTTCTCGAGGCGGTCTAAACCCGTAAACTTTCTCGCCGGTAATATCTTCTAAAACTTTTTTAGAATAGGCTATCTCTTTTTCCACTTTTTTTTCGTTTTCCCCTAATATTTTAGTATGAGAGTAGCTGTGGGAGCCAATCTCTATATGAGAAAAAGCGGCTACTTCTTTAGTTATATCCGAATACTGCTCGGCCAAGTTTGCCACGCAAAAAAGAGTAGTATCGATGCCATATTTTTGAGCTAGAGTAGCGTAACGTTTTAGATTTTCATATTTATACTCGGTGTCTTCGGATATAAACACGGCCTTTTTAGTATCTAGATATGGATACTTTGCCAATGAAACGGACTCGTTTAAATAGTTTATTATATTTTTCATCAATAACTCAAATTCATTTAACGGCATATCTAAAAAAGAGTATAACGGAAAACTAAAGTATATCCAACTCCCTTTGCCGTACAATCCATGCCAAACTATACCAGCTTGTTTCATAGGAACCTTTTTATTGTCGAACATAGGCGTAGATGTAACAGCCCAGTTAGTTAGTATCGCATCTGGAGTATTCTCTTTTGATTCAAAAAGAGGTATAGAATCGTATAGTATCAAGTCGTATCTTTTAGCATTTTCGTTAGATAACATTATAGGCGATAAAATTTTTGGTATAAAAAATAGCCCTTTTTTGTTTTTTACGTTTTTAATATAACTCAATCCGGTTATAGCCTCTATCAATTTACTGCCTTGATAGATCTTTTTGTTTTGAAAATAGGCAAAATGGTAGTTAAAAAGTAGATTTCCCCCTCTTTTTAAAAAGTTAAGTATTGCCCCGCTACTCTCTTTTGACAAGGCAAATATATCTAAAGCTAAAATCGTACTCGTTGCCGGTAAACTATCTATATCGGACTCTTTTATCACATCGTATTTGATTCCTATCTTTTCTAGACGTCTCTTAAACTCGCTCAAACGTTCAAAATATTCATTTTTATCATAGCCCGTCTCTTGCAAAAACTTAAGAGTCTCATCAGATTCCAAAATATAAATATTTGAGTTTTTCTCAGTTGAAAACAAAATATTTGACGGTATTTTCGTATTTGGAAGAAGATAGTAAAAAATAGTGCCGGATATTACAATAAACAAAAATATATAAAAAAAAACCAATGGACCATATCGGTTATACACTTTTTGCTCCCTACTCAAAATATACATATTCATCGCCTACCTGCCGAAGTGCCTCCTCGTATGTAATCCCTTTGGATAAAGCTTTTTTCTTTTTTTCTCTGGCTTTATATAGAAAATAGGCGATAACGCCAAAAACTAACGTCATTATCGTGATAATTAAAATCAGTATGGACAAAAAACCGAGTAGATTCATAAATTTCCCTTTCTTTCAAGTTTTCCCCAGCTCATCTCTATACCGAACCACTCCTCAACAGTCGCCAAAATCTTTGAAATATTTATAATCGTAATAAAAAAGAGCCGATAAAAAATAGCATAAAAAACTAAAGAGAGCTTTTCACCGGTTATAAGCACACAGTACAATGCCCCTGCCATATCTAAAATAGTAAACATTGCCCACCAAAAAAAGATTAGCATACTTACACCGGATATTAAAGCCATATTTATTAAAAAAATATTTGCCCAAATATCCATAAATGGCCAAAAAACCGCTTCAAAAAGCATATACCAAAGTACGAATGAAACTGAGGGAGATTTTTTAAAGTGCCAAAGCAGTTTCTTATGTTTTCTAATGGATTGCAATATACCTCTCGTCCATCTGTAGCGCTGTTTTATAAGATCAAATAGATGTTCTGGCGCTTCGGTATAAGATATCGCATCTGATTCAAACTCTATCTTATAACCATTTGCAATCAGTTTAAGAGTCACATCGCAATCTTCCGCAAAAGTATCGTTATCATACATCCCAACTTCTATCAGTGCGCTCTTTCGAAACATTCCTATAGGACCCGGGATAATATTGACAAGCTGCAAAAAAGCCTGTCCGTTTCTTACCATGTTAAGCCCTTCTATATACTCAAGGGCTTGAAGTTTGGTAAGAAGACTGTTTTGATTGCTAACATAAACCGATCCCGCAACAGCCGCAATCTCTTCATCGTTAAAATAGGCAGCCATCAACCACACGGCGTTTTTATCAAGTTTTGAATCCGCATCTACTACCATTATCAATTCTCCGCTTGCATGCTCTATCCCGAAATTTATAGCATTCGCTTTGCCTCCGTTTTTCTTCCTATAAACCTTCAAACTTCTGTTACTCTTTGTAAACTCTAACTTCTTAGCTTTAACATAAGTTCTATCTTTTGATCCGTCATCAACAACCAATATCTCCAAATTTGGGTATGTCTGCTCAATTAACGACTGCAACGACTTTTCTATCACAACCTCCTCGTTAAAAGCCGGCACTATTATAGTAACCCTTTTAAGTTCGCCCTTTTTTGGTCTATCCTCTTCATCGGCACTCTTTTGGATAGTCTTTAATATCGAGAAAAAAAGCAATAACATATATCTCATTATTACTAGCGTGGTAAAAAACAGAACAATGCCAACGCCTATCTGAACAAAAATATTTTGTATATGATAAAAATAGTTATAATAAAAATATAGTAAACTACCAAGAGCCAAAATTAAAAAGAGACTTAAAAAGATTACTATAAAACCCTTTATCACCACGTCTTCCTTACCTGTAAACCACACTCAAAACTCTGATATCCCGTTTGTGTACCAGAGGTAGAGCTATTGCTAAAATCGCAACCTATCTGTGCAAAATATTTTATAGTTGAATCACTCTTTAACCAAAATCCGGCTTTATAAAGCAAAGTCTCTTCCCAAAAACTGTAACCCAACGCCCCTTTTGCTTGAAGAGTTAACTTTTTATTTACCGGATAATAGGCTTTTATGCCGATTAGATTGTTGTCTATTTTATCAGGTGAGTAATAACAAGAAGTAGTTTTGTCGTTAAATTGATACCATCCGGATAGATAGTATATAGAGTCTAACTTACCAAAACTCTTATCATAAAACTCATAATCAAATTGGGGAGTTAAAACCCTATTATCATCTTCAATATCTTCATAAGCCAAAGACCACCATAACCCTCTCTTTTGACTTAACTGTCTATAACCGCTTACTTCACCCTTTACTCTCATAAGCTCATTTGAACAACAAGTTCTTCTTGAATAGACAAGATTTTTTCTATCTAGTTTAAAAGTTAAACTATTTCCCAAAAAAAGAGTATTATAGCCCAAACTCCACCCGATATTACTGTTTGAGCCGCTTTTATCAAAAACAACATCTCCAAAATAGTTCTCTTTTTTTAAACCAAATCCAAAGTAGTTGCCGCTACAACTCTCATCGTTATCAGTTAGATTATACCCCTTTAAAAAGGCGTAAATCCAAAAAGTATTGTTTATATTTTTTGAAATCTTTAAACTATGGGTTAACATATCTATATCTTGATTGTCGTGAAAATAGTCTAAACCGCCCTCTATCTCCCAATCATAACTATCTATAATTTTCTCTTTTTTTACATACGTTTTGGGTACGACTTTTTTCTTAGTTAATTTTACCGGTTCCAAATGATTGATGTTTAATACTTTTTCCTCCTCTTTAGGATTTTTTTTAACACCTTTATCCAACTCTATACTTTTACCTTTTACATTCTTTTTTTTATCGCCTTTTTTTTTCCTCTTTTCAATCTCATTTAGGCGCTCTTTGATGTAAAACTCCAAACTGCTATCTTTTTTGTACGGAGTATATTTTCCCGGCTTCCAACTCTCTTTTAATATTTTGCAACGATCATCCTCACACTTAATGAGCAGAGTTTTATACCCTTCATCTTTTTTAATCTTTGAAGCATACACTTGATAAAACTTAACTTCATATAGGTTTCCCTCTTTATAAACTAAAAGCGGATCGTAAATAGATACGGAAACAAATCCATTTTTTCTAAAAAGAGCCTCTTTTCTCAATCTCCAAGCCGTATTTTTTGCAATTTTATCATCGTAAAAATTTATATACTCTTTTATATCCATCGACTCCCAAGCTTTTTTCCACTCCTCTAAAAATTTTTTAATAAAAGGGGGAACCGGTTTTGGAACCTCTTTTATAAGTTTCTTATAAATCTTTTCGGCTTTTTTTATATCTCCCATTTTTTGCAGATTATACGCATAATGATACTCTATCAAGGGAGTCTTTTTAATCCAAAAAAGTAGATAAAACTCTCCTGCCGCTTTTGCGTAATCTTTAGAAAACTCCAACGCGTAAGCATACTTCTCTCTTGCCTCGTAATCTTCCGGTTCAAGCGTTAGATAACTTTTATAGTAGCTAGCCGCGCTCTCATAAAGATTTGCAAAGTAAACCCTATCTGCCATTGCCAAAATCTTTTTGCTTTTATCTTGAAAGTATTCATCGATAGTAGCGGAACTTTTTGAAGTTACAAATCTTGGGTTGATTTTCAATATCTTCGCCTTTAATAGAGCGGCTTCTTTATAATCTGGATACTTTTTTAAAAGTTCGTTTAAAACTAACAGCGCTTCATTATTAAATCCATTCCAGTAGTATCGTTGAGCTAGTTGATAAAATGACTCTTTCGTATTTAAGTAGTTAGCGTAATACTCCCAGTAGCCAAACCCTTTATAATACTCTTTTAGCTCCAAGTAAATATCGCCGAGAGTTTTATATATCTCTACTTTTTCCGGATGCAGTCTTAGATACTTTTCATAATAGCTTGCCGCTTTTTCATACTCTTTTATCATATAATAGTAATCGGCTAATTTTAAGATAATTGTCTCATTTGTTGGATCTTTAGCCAACTCTTTCTCATACTTTTTTATAAGTGGTTTAACCTCACCCTTAATAACCAATAAAGACTCTTTAACCTCTTCATCATTAGGATTATCTTTTAGTAGAGCTTCAAAAATCTCTTTCGCTTTATCTTTTTGATCTTTCCACATATAGACATATCCTAACATCTTTTTTGCTTCATATTTTTGTTTTTCAGTTCCGTTAGCGTAAACATCAGATAGAAAATGTACGGCTCTATCGTAATCTCCCTGCCAAGCAAGTATCTTGCCAAATAGAAGTTTGGCTCTATTGTCGTCACTCTCTTGAAATTTCGCTAAAAGTTCCATAGCCTCTTTATTATCGCCTCTCCAAGAGAGTATCTTTGCTAACAGCAGTTTTGCGTTTTTATCGGTAGGATTCTCTTTTATGTATCCCTTTATAAGAGAGATAGCTTTTTGCGGATCCTCGTTATAGAGTACATAAACCAAAGTTTGCATATTTTCAAATGATGGATCTTTTTTATATTTATCCCATAAATTTTGCAAATACTTTCTTTCAAGTTTATCGATTTTCTCTTGGTACTTTAAGATAAAACCGCTCTTTTTTATCCGCTTTAAAGAGTAAAGCATCTTTTTTGCCCGCTCAATTTCACCGTCGGCTATATAGATATCTAAAAGTTTTTTACCATACTCCAAATCTCCCGTAGCTTGAAAAAGATATTGATAGTACCTTTTTGCGCATTTCAGTTTAGATAAATAGTAGCAGTCTGCCGCTTTTATTTCAAAAAAGTCCAAACTTTTTTTATCTTTTACCTTTTCTAAAACTTTTAAAGATAGATTATATTCTCCTTCCCACATAGCAACTCTGGCTATTTTAATATAAGAGGAGTCTTTAAATAGATTCTCTTTTGAAGTATAAATAAGATTAAAATTTTTATAAAAATTCAAAAGCTCTTTATATCTGCTTTTTCGGTATAACTCTTCAACCAAATTATCTAAATTTTTATAATTTTGTATAAACGAAGATATATATTCGGCCGCATTTATCTTTTGTAACATACTTTTTGCATATTTGTTGGTAGGCTCAACTTTTAAAATCTCTTTCAACAATTTTTTTGCCTCTTCATACTGATTTTTTTCTAAAAAATATCTTGCTAAAACCAATCTGTTTTCTATATCATTAGGATTATTTGATACTTTTTTCATCAATGTCGTTACATCTAAATCAAAAGCATAGCCAATAGTAAAAAATATAAAAAAAATCAAAGTTAATATCTTTTTCATTTTTCACATATCTCCTCTTTATGTTCTTTCCACATCGTTGTATCGATTATATGCCCTATTTTAAAAAAATACTCTTTAGTATCGTCAGTAATAGCTCTCATTTTGTCTATTACCGTTTTGGCTCTCTCTTTTCTGAGACTTATCAAACAAAATATAACTATATTCTCATCATAAAACATTATATCTTTCTCTCTTATTTTTGAAAACAGAATCTCTTTGGGAATATTAGTTTTTGCCGAGATTATGCTGGCGTAGATTCTATTGTGCGAAAAACCGTCGATTATATTGCAAAAATGTCTTATACTTTTAATAGTCTCTTTTTGAGACGGGAGTTGTTGTATTAAAGTAGTATAAAAATGGTTTTGTATAATTCTCTCCAATGTTAAAATATACTCTTCAAATATAAAATTTTTAGAATATATCTCGTAACAACCGGCATTAACCGCATTCATTTTATCGCTTTGCCTAACATAATCTTTGTTTACTATGTAAATAAGTTTAGATTTTAAATTGTTGTTTTTTACGATAGTGCAAACCTCTAGATCGTAACTCTCATCAGGCGGATTGTAAATGATTAGATCCGGTCCCTTAAGTATTTTTTGGATAGTTTCTGAAAGCGTTGAAGCAGTTTCAAAAGAATAGCCCTTTCGTTCAAACAAAAATCTATGTAAATTTATAAGTTCCTTATCTTGCGAAATGAGCAAAATCTTTTTTAAAGGTTTTTCTGCTTGAGTTTCTTGTGTAACGAGATTTGTTTTATTATCTTTTAAAGGTTTTAGTTCTAGAGTTTTGTTTTCTAATTGAAACAGATATCTTAAATGATGTACGGGAAAAATTGAACTTTGAACTTTTATCTCAATACGATTCTCTTTTTCTATATAAAGATTCATATCGGTATAATTTTCTAAAATCTCATTAATAAAGTTGTTTGGGTTATTGGGAGCTGATGAAGTTATTAAAAGCCTTATATCGTACAACTCTTTAACCTCAATAAGCTCCTCTATAAACTGCTCCGCATCATCTCTCTCTTGAATTTCAAAAAAAAGATCAAGTCTATGAAAAAGTAGTGTTTTACAGCTATCTTTTTCGATAACCCTTTTTATATCCTCTATCATAAATTTATATCCAAATCTTCTTTTTAGCTCTTTGAAATTCTCTTTTAAACATAGGATTTTCATCGAATTTATGATATTAACGACTTTTTTATCTCCCAAATCCGCAATAGCGCTTAATCTTTTTAACATCAAAGATTTTGGAAAAGATGAAAACATAACTAAGCTACGGTCGGAAAAAATATTTGCCGTAGCAAACAGAGCAAAGGTTAATTTACCGCTTTTGTTTTCACCTTCTGTTAAAATAAGTTCCGATTTTTTTATTGCATTCTCAATTGTCATAATCATCCCTTAATAATTCTTCAAAAGTTTTTATTAAAAATTTATCCCCTTTTTGTTTTTGTAATCTAAGCATTAAATCTAGGGCAACTTTATCTTTTGGGTTGTTTTCTAAAACTCTCCACAAATATTTTTCCGCATTCTTAATATCCTTTAACTCCAAATAGCTTTTTGCCAATACTATATAAAGTTTTGACGAGTTTTTATACTTTGTAGATAAGAGTAGATGGTTTGCACTTTTAATTGCCTCTTTATACTTCTTCAATCGATATAGTGCTTTAACTTTCCAAAAATGATCTTCGTCTTTATCGCCAATTTCAATAGCCTTTTGAAAAAATTTTAACGCCTTTAAATACATCTTTTGTTTATAAAATATCTCTCCATATAGAGTATATGGCCTTGAGTCGACTTCGTTGATTGTTGAAATACTCTTTTTGATAAAAACTGTTGCAAGCAGCAAATCATTCTCTTCAAAGGCTTTTTTAGCTTTCAAGTAGTTTGTAAGAGACAATATTTTTGTTCTCTTTGGCATACCAAAAAGTTTTTTCTCTTCGGCTTGAACCAAAAAGTACCATATTCCGTCATCCAAAGAGTTAAATCTAACCTCTTTTTTTGAACTAGAAATAACTCTACCGGGCAATGCAAAAAATTTATCTCTACTTGCTATCACTCTAAAACTTTTATAAGGACTAATCCAGATAAGAGTAATAACGCCCTCTTTATCTCTATTTATTCTAAGACCTTCAACCGCTTTTGGCAATGGACTCTTTATAAAACCTTTTTGAGTGTAGATTACTCCTTCATTTTGTTTTACCTTTAAATCTTTTGAAGCTACCGCGCCTTTATATACGCTAACGGAAGTATCTTTCTCATCAACGACCGTCTCAAATTCGGTTCCAAGATTTTGCCAAGCGCTTTTTTTAGTATAAACCGTTACCGGATTTGAGGCGGTCGTTAGATAAAGATCGGCTTTATCTAAGAATATCTCCGTTCTTGTCTTTGTATTAAGTAGATTTTTATACGCTGAAACTTTATATATGTCTTTATTATTTAAGCGAGCTATTAAACCATTTTCTAGTCGTATAACAGTCTGTTCATTTGACTTTCTAATATCGGCATTTTGAGGTATCAAACAGTAGTAATAATCGAAACTAAAAAGAGTTATTGCAAAAAAAAGAGTTAAAGCTGCGGATAGACGTTTTATTTTTATCTGTTTCGAAATCTTTGGAAGATATACGTAAAAAGTCGTTCCAACTTCCGGCTTACTTTTAAATTCCAATTTTCCGCCAAAGTTTTCGATCACTCGTTTAGTCATAGTCAGCCCTAAGCCTGTTCCCGATTCTTTTTGGGAAGTGCTAAAATATTTTTCAAAAATCTTTTTTGCTTCATCATCGTCAAGGCCCTTTCCCGTATCCTCAATCTTTATTAACCAGCCGTTCTTATAATAATGTATGTGTATAGTTACTTTGCCTTCGGTTTTGTTATATTTCACCGCATTATGGACTAGATTAAAAAAAGCCTTTTTTAACCAAAGCTTATTGCTTTTAACAACAGCCTCTTGTAAATCGCTAAAGATAAAAAGCTTGATATTTTTACTCAGTAAATCAGGCTCAAGCTCATCTTTTATCTCATTAAAAAGCTCTATTAAATTAATAGTCTCCTGTTTTAATCTCCTATTTTGTTTAAAACGTTGCAACTCTATAAAATCTTGAAGCATATCTATTGTTTTCTCTACGGATAATAACGCATTTTTTAGAAGTTTCTCTTTTTCTAACCGATCTTCAATCACATTGTTTATAAGTAGGCTTAAGCTAAAACGTATAGTTCCGAGTTTATTTTTAATGTCGTGATAAAAAGCGCTGGCAAAAGATTGAGTTTTTTTCAGCACGATATTACCTTATAGATATTTATACTCATTATCGGGAAGTTAAGATTTTTTTTAAGTATTTATAAAAAATTTAATAAAGATGCGGTTAAAAAACTTAACCGCCATCTTTGATTTTTACTATTTTGTAAAAAGATGCGCTTCTACTCTTCTATTTTTAGCTCTACCGCTTTCAGTATCGTTACTTGCAATAGGTTTTTCTTCACCATAACCTACATACGTAAGTCTATCTGCTTCCACTCCAAATTTTATCAACATATCATATACTGATTTGGCTCGTTTAAAAGACAAAATATTGTTATATTCATCCGAGCCTATACTATCGGTATGACCTTGTATCTCCGCTTTATAAGAAGGATGCTCCTTCATAAACTTAGCAAATTTTTCTATTTTAGGCATATATTCAGACTTGATTTTTGCGCTGTTTGTATCAAAATTTATCAAAAAATTATAAGTTATAGGACAACCTTTATCATCGACTTTAAAACCTTCTGGAGTATCCAAACACATATCTTTAAAATCAGCAACACCGTCATTATCGCTATCTAAACAACATCCATCGTTATCGACTTTTGCTCCTTTTGGAGTTTCGGGACACTTATCTTTAAAATCAGCAACGCCGTCATTATCGCTATCTAAACAACATCCATCGTTATCGACTTTAACTCCCTCCGGAGTAGCGGGACATCTATCTTCATAATCGTACACTCCGTCTTTATCGCTATCTGGAGGACATCCGTTAGGACCCACTTTTACTCTAGGAGGCGTATTAGGACATTGATCCTCACTATCTATTATCCCGTCATTATCACTATCGCTAGGTTTTGGTGCGGGTTTTGACTCATATCCAAAAGGTATTGACAAACCGGCGCTTATTATGAAATCGTTGGCGGCATTTTCAAAATCTCTAAGAAATTTACCTTCCAATAAAAATTGTAGATGTTGAGTTATATCTGTTTTAAAACCTATGCCGGCTTGAGCGATTAAACCGCTTTCAAAACTATTTAACTCGTTATCTACATCTTGATATCCAAATCCTCCGATAAGATATGGAACATAATCTTGATCCTTATCGAATTCGTAAAACGCATTTATAAAAAACCTATTTATATCGGTTTTAAGATTTAGATTTTCAAATTCTGCATCATTAGTTTTCGAATATTCAACACCTGCCAACCACTCATTAGAAAATCTTTTATTGGCTCTGATGCCAAACGTTTTAAAAGAGTCTTCCAAAGCAGTTTTGTTATCCGTAAATTCTACGGAACCTAATGCTTGAACCTCATAATTATTCTCTTTCGCAAACGCATTACCGCATACAATTTGCGCAACAACTGCAAACATTATCACTTTTTTCATAAATTACTCCTCCGATTTTTTTAAAAATATTTTACTTTAGCTAGATGATATGAAAATGACAAAATTTATAATATGGCGTATCCTATTTCTCGTTTTGAGACTATAATATTGGATTTTTTAAGTTTTTTTCTTAATCTATTTACTAAAGCCGCAACGGTATTTTTTGAAACACTCTCTTTCCAAATATACTCAGCTATAGTCTCAGGAGACAAAAATCTACCTTTATTTCGTAGAAGAAGTTCCAAAAGTTCTACTTCGGTTCGGCTTAAAACTATAGGAGTATGGGAGTTATAAAGCATTTTAGCATTCCAATCGTAGTAAAAAATATCTGCGAAGCGTTGAATATTTTTTTGAAGCAAGTTGAATATACGATTGATTCTTAAAAGAAGCTCCTCAGGATTGAAAGGTTTTTTTATAAAATCTTCAGCTCCAAGTTCAAAAGATGATTTAATATTTTCTATTTCCGTATGCCCTGATATAACCAAAAGTTTACTATCTTGCACAATATGTGGAAAAGATTTTAACATTTTTAAAGTATTTCCATCCGGCAAAGATATATCTAATATTATAAGATCTATAGGCCTTATAGATTCAATCTGTTCAGTAAATTGATCTATGGTATGAAAATTATATACTTGATGTCCATTTGATTCAAGTAACAATTTTATAGCATAGCTTAATTCAAATTCATCTTCTAATATTACAATTTTCATACGACTACAACCTCATTCGACAAATTTATAGGATGAAAATCTTACCTTAAAATTTTAGGTTAGAGAACATATCAAAAAAATATATCTTCTTTATCATTTTCTAATTATATAAAATTATTATTATATTATGATTATAATTGAATATTTAAATTTTTAAATATTACTAAGTTACTAGGTAACTTTCGGAACATACGACTTTTTATAATCCAGCTCCCCAAAGTGAAATCTAACAACTTTAAGTAGAATTTGATTACAGAATCTTTAGTAAAATATTTCCTATCTTGAACCGCATACATAAGTAACGTTACTTATCGCTTTTGCCCAGTGGGGAGTGTTTGGCGGAGAGTTTAGTCTATCTCCGGGACTTAGTATAAACTCCGCTTCATCATTAGCTATAATTATCTCTCCCTCAATGACCCATCTAACCTCATCGTAAGGATGGGTATGTGTAGGATAAAAGGTTCCTTTCGTATCTTTCCAGACAAAAATATTAAAATACCCTTCATCTTCTAAAATCTTTTTTATTTTTCCAACATCTGTGATACCCGTTTTTTCATATCTCATCTCAAAAACTCTTTTCCACAATTTTTACACTGCCAGTTTGGCGCATCCACGCTTCTAGAAATACCACCTATTTTTATCTCGCCTAACTTCTCTTTTTCAAGAAGCTCTTCGCTCACCTTAAAACCGTAAACTATAGGGACGACAAACTTGTTGGTTCTACACTCTTTGCACCTTGGCCTAAAAGATTTTCTTCTGTTGTTTCTTTTAGAGGGTTCTTCCCAGGGAAACATGAAATCTCCTATCTAGAATAATCATAAAGTCTGTTTTTAAGCTCTTCGATCAAAGGATCGCCGCTTTTTACTTTTTGGTAAATAACATCTTTAACTCTCGAAAAAGGTATTTTGTAAAAACTCTCTATGGCTTCTTTATCGAGTTTTATTACGGAGCCAGCTAGCGAAAGACCTATAAAAAAACCTTTACTTTTCGAGTAGGAGTAAATCTCTGACTGCAGTTTCGCATCAGTCGCGGCAGCTGCAGTTCTCCCTAACGGTCCAGCTGCTATCGATGCGTCAGCCCCCAACGTTATCTTTTTTTTAAAAAGTTCATTTACACTCTCTTTGGTTTTAAAAACAAGTATAATATCTATCGACTGAGCGCCTATCTGCCATCCTAAACTTCCCCCTTTCAACTCTATAAAAAGAGGATTGCTCCATCTTCCAACACTATCTTTTATAAGCAAAACACCTTTTCCGTATCTGCCTCCTATTATGAAACCGACCTTCATTGTTTTAGGAATTATAGCAATTGCTTCAGCGTCTAAAAAAAGCTCTCTTGAAATCCCTTCTTCCGGAATCGCCATAAATCTATCTAAAACATTTATCGACTCCAAAATTTTCTCTCTTTCGGAAGAAGCAAAAAGAGAGATTGCAAAGAGCGCAAAAAATATAATAAATCTTCTCATTTCAATCCCTTTTTCTAGTGATTATACTTTAATTTTTGATATAATAAAAAAAACAAAGGACTAAAAAGATAAAAAAAGAGTTTTTAAAATTTTACAACAACTTCAAAAGAGAAGATATAGAAAAAGCTATAGAGTTTTATTCAGTATTTGGCGGTGTTCAAGATTTTTTTAAACTCGATTTCGAAGATGAGATATTTTCCCAAATCGAAGAGAATGTCTTAAAAAACTTCAAAGAGATAAAAAACAAGCTGATAAAATCAAAACATCTCTCAACAAACGAGCTTCTATCCATTTTTGCCATAGGTGACAGAAAAATAAACAGCGCTGTTAAAAAAACAAGTTTAAGCGACTTTGAGGCAAAAAACAAAATAGAGTCTTTGATAAAAAATAGAATAGTTAAAAAAGAGTATTCTAGGGAAAAACCTATAAAAAAAAGCCATCCAAAACAGAAACTGAAAAGAAATCTAAGAAAATACAGAATTTCACATAAGATCAGATTTGAAAAACCTTTTTTTAGATTTTGGTTCAGATATATAGAACCAAATATTAACGATTTGGAAGAGAATAATTTCGAAAAAGTTTTAAAGCTTATACAAAACGATTTTGAAAATTTCGTTTCTTTAACCTATGAAGAACTTTCAAACGAACTTATAAAAGATAGATTTACAAACATTCTCTCAACCGGCAGCTACTGGGATATAAAAATAGAACTAGATATATTGACGGCTTTGGAAGACGGTAAAATTGTGGTTGGTGAGTGCAAATGGAAAAACAGCAAAATATGCAAAAAAACTCTTACATCTTTACAAAAAAAATGCAAAGCGGCAAATATTGAAGCGGACTTTTTCGCCCTTTTTTCAAAAAGCGGCTTTAGCAACGAACTTCTAAAAAACAGAGATAAAAATATCTTGCTTTTTGATTTAGAGGACTTAAAAGAGTGGGCTGGCAGAAAAGCCCCATATAGAAAAAAAGAAAAAATCCCATATTCTTTTGAGTTTTGATTTTATTGAACAAGAATAGTGAGTAGAGTAGGATATTTGGTTATTGGTATATTGGTTATTGGTGTATTGGCAAAAAAATTATTCTACCAATATACCAATACACTAATACACTAATATACTAATATATTATACTTAACTACGCAACATAAACCCCTTCAATCTTTGATAACTCTTTGACTAAATCGCTATTTACATAAACGCTTGATTCAATCTCTACTTCTTGAAGCTTTGAAGTGATTATAAGCTTCAACGGCCTTCTTCCAGGATGGTTTTGAGCTATTCTGTAAAGCTCTTCTAGAAGATTAAGCTCATGCGTTAGCTCTAATTTTACAACAAGAGGCTCCTCATATTTTTCTTCTATTTTCGTATCGATTCTCTCTCCTTTAGCCTCTTCCAAAGTCATTATCTTATCGCATCTGATTCTTGTAAAATCTCCATCTTTCGTAATATAAGCTCTAAAGGCTATTGGACGCTCTATATCCATATTTTCAAGCTCTTCTAATTTGTCTGAAAAGAGCATTAGCTCAATGTTGCCATGTAGGTCCATAATATTTACAATGCCGAACTTGTTTCCTTTTTTGCTGATTTTGGTTTTTATCTCTTCAACTTTACCTACAAAAAGAGCGTCACTGCCATCGGCAATATTTTCAAGATCGCTTGAAAGCGTATAATTTATCTTTTCTAGCTCTTCTCTAAAATTATCCAAAGGATGTCCCGATACGTAAAACCCTAAAGTCTCTTTTTCAAGTTCCAAAATGGTTTTTAGATCAAACTCTCCTAAGTCTTCAAGCTCTATCTTGATGGCGGTCATCTCTTCTATGTCCCCAAAAAGAGAGTTTTCCGCCATCTTTTTCGCTCTTGCTATCTCGTGGCTGGTATCTACAATCTTTTCGATATTGTGAAGCAGTGTCTTTCTGCTATATCCAAAAACATCCATAGCTCCGGATTTTATCAAAGACTCTATAACTTTTTTGTTAACTTTTGATGGGTCAATTTTGTGTAAAAAGTCATCAAGATCATTAAAGCCGTTTTCTTCTCTCGCTTCGAGTATGGATAACACGGCGCTTTCACCCACTCCTTTAATAGCGCCTAGCCCAAACAAGATCACATCTTCACCATTAATCTTTGTGGCGCTAAACTCTAATGACGACTTTGTTATGTCTGGAGGTAAGAGTTTAATTTTGAGTCTTTTGACCTCATCCACATATTTAACGATTTTATCTGTATTATCCTGTTCGCTCGTCAAAAGCGCAGCCATAAACTCTTGAGGATAGTAGGCTTTGAGATATGCAGTCTGAAAAGTTATCATAGCGTAAGCCGCCGAATGGGATTTGTTAAATCCATATCCGGCAAATTTTTCTATAAGCTCGAACAATACGCGACTTTTTTCGGGATCAAATCCTCTCTCACTGGCACGTTTGACAAAATCCTTTTTGTACTCCTCCATCAAATCTTTTTTCTTTTTACCCATAGCACGTCGGATAATATCTGCTTCGCCAAGGCTAAATCCGCCGATAATCTGCACTATCTGCATAACCTGTTCTTGATAAACGATCATCCCATATGTGGGTTCTAAAGTCTCTTTTAACTCATCAAAACTCACCTCTTCAAAAGGATAATATATCTTTTTTCTTCCATGTTTTCTCTCTATAAAGTCTTCAAGCATCCCTGATTCCATCGGTCCAGGCCTGTAAAGAGCCAACACCGCGATAATATCTTCGAATGTTGTCGGCTTTAACCTTGCGTTTAAACGCTGCATACCTTGAGATTCTATCTGAAACAGTCCCAGAGTATGTCCGCTTTGAATAAGATCATAAACTTTTTTGTCGTTAATGTCTATTTTATTCCAGTCCAGTTTTTTCCCATATCTCTTTTCAACAAGTTTTAAAGCGTTATCTATAACAGTTAAGGTTTTCAAACCTAAAAAATCAAACTTTATCAGGTCCACATCTTCTAAAAAGTTAAGAGAGTATTGAGTAACCAAAGTGTCTTCGCCGGATGGTTTATAAAGAGGGGTTTTGCGCCAAAGCTCTTCGTTACTTATAACGACACCCGCTGCGTGCATTCCAGCATTCCTTTTAAGTCCCTCTAACGCTAGAGCAAACTTCCAAACTCTAGCCGCGAGAGGGTCATTTTCTATCAATTCTTTGATTTTTGGCTCTTGCTCATAAGCTTTTTGCAAAGTTATTCCTAGCTTGTCTGGAATCAGTTTTGCCATCTTGTCCGCATCGGCATAACTCATTCCCAAAACTCTTGCCACATCTCTAATAACCCCTTTTGCCAGCAAAGAACCGAAAGTTATAACTTGAGCGACATTAAAACGGCCATATTTTTCTACCACATAATCGATGATTTCGCCTCTGCGTTCTTGGCAAAAGTCCATATCGATATCGGGCATACTTACACGCTCAGGATTTAAAAACCTCTCAAAAAGTAGATTGTATTTTAAAGGATCAATATCTGTTATCTCCAGTGCGTAAGCCACCAAACTTCCAGCAGCCGAACCCCTTCCGGGTCCAACCGGAACGCCTCTTTCTTTAGCCTCTCTCACAAAATCCCAGACTATTAGCATATAGCCCGGAAACTTCATTGAATTTATAATGTTTATTTCGTGATTGAGTCTCTCCCAATACTTTTTATGCTCTTCTTTAGGTATGTTTTGAAGCCTTTTTTCAAGACCTTTTTTACACTCATATTCAAACAAAACCGCATCGTTTTTTAAACTATATGTATTATCTTCTGGAAGTTCTACCCCCTCTTTTTTAGCATACTCTTTGGTAAATTTAAAATTTGGCGGCGTTGGGTTTCCAAGGTCTAGCTCAAGATTGCATTTTTCAACGATCTCTTGGGTGTTTTCTAAAGCTTCAGGGATATCTGCGAAAAGTTTTGCCATCTCTTGAGGGGATTTTAGATAAAACTCATGAACTGAATGTCTTAAACGATTTGGATCGTCATAAAGTTTGTTCATCGCTATACACATAAAAGCTTCGTGGGGTTCCGCATCTTCTTGAACCAGATAGTGAGTATCGTTCGTAGCCACTATTTTTATACCGGTTTCTAAAGATAGCTTTATAACCTGTTCGTCTATATATTGCTGGTCGTGGATACCGTGTCTCATAAGCTCAAGATAGAAATCGTCTCCAAAAATCTCTTTATACTCCAAAGCTATTTTTTTTGCCTCTTCATACCCTTTTGCGCCAAATTTTTTATTTCTTTCGCTATTGAGATTTAGGTGCCAGTTCACCTCTCCTTGAAGACAAGCGCTAGTACAGATAAGCCCTTGTGAGTGCTCTTTTAGAAGTTTTTTGTTTATTCTTGGATAGTAGTAAAAACCGTTTATATAGCTTTGAGAGCTAAGATACATAAGATTTTTATATCCGATTTCGTTTTTAGCAAAAAGGCAAAGGTGAAATCTCTGTTTTGTTGATTTATCTCCTAAATCCTCTTGATTGTGCAGATATGCTTCTATTCCTATGATAGGTTTTATACCTTCCGCTTTCATCGCTTTGTAAAAGTCAATGGCGCCGAACATATTTCCATGATCCGTGATTGCAACCGAATCCATTCCAAGCTCTTTGCATCTTTTGGCAAGCGCTTTTATCTTGTTTGCTCCATCAAGAAGCGAATATTCGGTATGCAAATGAAGGTGGGTAAATTTTATGCTCATCAGTTTCCTTTTGATATCTCTAGGATATTTGAGAATTCATTATATTGGTATATCAATTTATCTTTTCCAATACACCAATAACAAATTACTATCAACCATCAACTATTTATCTAAATTTTGCTAACATTATAGAAAAATTTTGCTAAAGAGGAGCTATGAAAAATATTGTTCTTATAGGATTTATGGGAGTTGGCAAAGGAACACTTGCTAGAGCTATGAGCGCAAAAACTAAACTTTTTGCCATAGATACAGACGATTTGATAGAGAGTCTAACCAATAAGAAAATAAAAAAAATTTTTGCAAAACAGGGAGAGAAATATTTTAGGGAACTTGAGCAAAAAACGGCCGACTGGCTTGCATCTTCAGTTAAAAACACCATCATATCTACAGGCGGTGGATTTTATAAAATAAAAAATATAAAAGATATAGGTACCGTAGTTTATCTAAAAGCCGATTTTGACTGGATATACGAACGCATAACAAAAAGCAAAAACGCAAAGAAAAAGATAAAAAAAAGACCGCTTTTTAAATCTTACGAAAATGCAAAAAAACTATATGAGCAAAGAGTAAGAGAGTATGAAAATATAGCCGATATCACTA
>JALWIX010000074.1 GCA_027082175.1 Campylobacterales bacterium | reverse complement strand
CCATTTTTTTCCAATATTTCAATAACATCATTAGTCAATGTCTTAACGGCAACTTTAAAAGTCTCGTTACCTTTCATTTTCATAAAACAAGCATGTTCTTTAAGAGTCTCTTCGCTACAAGGCTTATTTGAGCCACATCCTGGCGTAATAAGGTAGTCATAGTATTTGCCATCTGAGGATATGTTTATATCTACAATAGCTTCATTTTTGTTATTTGTGGCTCCTATAATTGCAGCTCCTGCACCATCGCCAAAAAGGACACAAGTTGTTCTATCGCTATAATCTACTATTGAACTTAATTTTTCTGCGCCTATTATTAGAATATTTTTTGACATGTTTGATTCTATAAAGGACTTAGCCATTGCTAACGCGTATATAAATCCACTGCAAGCTGCACTTATATCAAAAGCTGGAATATTTGATACTCCTAGTTTTTTTGCAATCATACACGCTGTCGAAGGCATACATAAATAATCGGGAGAGATAGTTGCACAAATAATCATATCAATTTCTTCAGCCTTTAAAGAGGCTCTTTTTAAGGCTACTTTTGCCGCCTCTACTCCCAAATCGCTTGTTGATTCTTCTTTATCAGCTATATATCTTGTTTTAATTCCGGTTCTTTTAGTAATCCATTCATCAGAAGTATCGACAATTTTTTCCAAATCCTCATTTGTTAAAACATTTTTAGGTACATAAGAGCCTACAGACCTAAAAGCAGCATACACATTTGATCCTTTAAAGTACTTCTTGGAGTCTCTTTTCTATAGATTCATTGACACCTGATTCTACATAACGTATTGCTTGAAAAATTGCATTTTTTATAGCTTTAGGAGTGCTTTTACCATGACTGATAATTGTACATCCATTTATACCAATTAAAGGAGCGCCGCCATATTCTGAATAGTCTATCTCTTTTTTTAAAGCTCTAAAAACTTTTTTCATCAAAAGTGCGCCGGCTATCCTAATAGGTGATTTTTTTATATTATCTTTCATAAAACTGCCAATAGTCTGCGCAACACCTTCGGCAGTTTTTAAAACTATATTACCAGTAAAACCATCGCAAACAACCACGTCGACAGTTCCGTCAAAAATATTGTTTCCTTCAACATTTCCTACAAAACTTGGGAGTTTTTGCATCAGTTTAAATGTCTGTTTTGTCAGCTCATTTCCCTTAGTCTCTTCTTCACCGTTTGAAAGAAGTCCAACTTTAGGATTTTTATTTTTTAAAATGGCCTTAGCATAAGCTTCACCCATTACGGCAAATTCAAAAAGATGTTCCGGTTTACAATCCACATTGGCCCCAACATCTAAAACTAAACTTTTTTTATTTTTAGAAGTTGGCATAAGCGTAGCTATCGCCGGCCTACTCACATTTTTGAGTCGACCTATTCTAAGAGTTGCAAGACTCATTGTGGCGCCGCTATGACCTGCAGACACAACCGCATCCGCTTCTTTATTTCTCACTAAATCGACAGCTTTATAGATAGAGCTATCTTTTCTTTTAAACGCATCCGTTGCCGGATCACTCATATCGATTACGTCTTGAGCTTCAACAATAGACACTCTATCTCTAAAAATGTCAGGTATTAAAGGATAGATTCTATCTTTATCGCCAACTAAAATAGCTTTAAAATCTTTCTCTTTTAAAGCCAATATAGTTCCCTCTATGATAGGATAAGGACCAAAGTCCCCTCCCATCGCATCAATTGCTATAGTTATCATTTTTAGCTTTTATATTCTCCGGTAAATTTATTTATATGGTGAGGCATTTTCCAAGTTCCATCTTTGTCTTTTACCGGTCTTGGCAAGCTTAACTTGTAGTGCGTTCTTCTTTTTGCGGCTCTAGTTTTACTAACACGTCTTTTTGGTACTGCCATATTTTCTCCTTAATTTTAGTTAAAACTCTTTTTCAAATTTATCCTCTTTTTTACACTCGTCACAAAGATGATAATCAATCTTTATAGATTCGATTTCACTACTTAATATCTCATCAAAATCCACATAACCATCATAAAATTCAACAACATCGCTATCTTCTAGACTACCTTTAAATATGCCCTCGCAAGCTTTTAAGTGAATCTTTTCATCTAATTTTATCATAAACTCTTTGCTACATCTATCACATACAACTTCAACTTCATTTTCGAGCTTACCGTCAATATCGACAAAATCCCTATCTTTTTTAAATACGCCGCTAAATACCACTCCATCTTTTTCCAAAAAAAAAGATTTGGCCTTAGCTGTAATTTTTCTAAAATCGACTTTCAATTATAAAATTTCCCTCTCGGCAAAGAAAAATTTTATCTCTTTAACAGCATTTTCTAAACTATCGCTTCCATGAACAGCGTTTGCCTCTATGCTTTCCGCAAAATCCGCTCTTATTGTTCCAGGAGCCGCCTCTTTTGGATCTGTAGCGCCCATAAGTTCTCTGTTCTTAGCTACTGCATTTTCACCCTCAAGCACCATAACAACTACTGGTCCACTTACCATGTACTCAACCAAATCGTTAAAAAAAGGTCTCTCTTTATGAACTTCATAAAATTTAGCAGCGTCATTTTTAGTAAGCTGTATCTTTTTCATTGCAGCAATCTTTAAACCGTTGCTTTCAAATCTATCGATGATTTTACCGATAACATTTTTAGCCACAGCGTCCGGCTTAATTATTGAAAGCGTTCTTTCCATTATTTTACTCCTGAATTAATATAAAAATAGTGCGGAATTTTACTGTAAGGTTTCCTAAAAGAAGTTTAAATTTTAAGAATAAATGAGAAGAGCTTATGCTCTTCTCAAGAAGATTGTTTAAATTACTCTATTACTGGCTGATTATTTTCTCTTGCTTCTGCTGGAATATCGTCTCTACAAGTAGCACCTTCCGCGCAAACATCCCAAACTATACAACCTTCAGTTGGACAAGCTTCAGCACAAGCCGGAGTATCATGATATCCTACACACTCAACGCATTTATCAGGATATACATAATAAATCTCTTCGCCGGTTGGATTATCCTCATCGTCAACTATCGCTTCAACAGGACACTCATCGATGCAAGCACCACAGTTGATACAAATGTCTGTAATTTTTACTGCCATATTGTCTCCTTTAATGGTTTAAATCGCTTTTGGACAAGATAACTATATCAAAATAATTTTAAATGTTTCTTGAAATGAAATCATAATTTCAAATACTCTTTTATTTCTTCAACTTTATCCGTTTTTTCCCACGTAAACTCCGGCAACTCTCTTCCAAAATGCCCATATACCGCAGTTTTTCTATATATTGGTCTAAATAGGTCTAGACTTTCAATAATCCCTTTTGGAGTAAGATCAAATAACTCTTTTATACAAGATTCTATCTTTTTTTCATCTACTTTAGCAGTTCCGTGAGTATCTACCATAATAGATACTGGTTCAACTACGCCTATCGCGTATGCTATTTGAATGGTTGCCTTTTCGCACACTCCGCTTGCTACCAGATTTTTAGCGACGTATCTTGCCGCATACGCGCCGCTTCTATCAACTTTGGTAGGGTCTTTTCCGCTAAATGCGCCGCCGCCGTGAGGACAACTTCCTCCGTAAGTATCTACGATTATCTTTCTTCCTGTAAGACCCGCATCTCCTTGCGGTCCACCTATAACAAACCTTCCCGTTGGATTTATATGATACTCTATATCGTCCGCTATCAATTCTTTCGGAATAGCGCTATATATAATCTCTTCTATTACGGCATCTTTTAACCTGTTATAATTCACATCAGGATCATGTTGTGTCGAAACGACTACCGTTTTAATCTCTTTTGGTTTTCCATCAACATATTTTACGGTAACTTGCGCCTTTCCATCTGGTCTTAAAAACGGCAAAGTTCCATCTTTTCTTGCTTTTGCAAGTCCCATTGTTAATTTATGCGCCAAATATATAGGCAGCGGCATTAAAGAAGGCGTCTCTTTACAAGCATAACCAAACATTAAACCCTGATCTCCAGCGCCAATTTCACCGCCTTCTTTATCTACTCCGATATTAATATCAGGGGACTGCTCTCCAATAGCGTTTAATACGCCAGCGCTTCTATAATCAAAACCATAAAGCGCATCGGTATAACCAATCTCTCTTATCACTTCTCTAACAATCTCTTGCATAGGCGCATAAGTTGTTGTTTTCAACTCTCCAGCGATTATACAAAAACCGTTACTAAGTAGTGTTTCACATGCCACTCTTGCTTTTTTATCTCTTTCAATAATATAATCTAGTATGGCATCGCTTATCTGATCAGCCATTTTATCCGGGTGTCCTTCCGTAACCGACTCAGATGTAAAAAGAAATTCTCTGCTCATTTCTTTCCTTTTTAGTTAAATTTTAAAAGAATTATATCTAAAATGTATACTTTTTTCTTCTTAATAAATTTAACGTTAAAACTCTTAAAGTTCCTATCTTATATTGGTTTTAGTTAAATAGTGGTAAAATTATAATGTTTTTCAAATGATAAAAATTTTCCAAAGGAGAGAAAATGTTGGTGACAAAAAAAGCGCCTGATTTTACAGCGCCTGCTGTAATGCCTGACAATACCATAGTCGAAGATTTCAATCTTTATGAAAACATCGGTGAGAAAGGAGCTGTTCTTTTCTTCTATCCGTTAGATTTTACCTTCGTATGCCCTACGGAGCTTCTAGCGTTCGATCATAGACTTGAGGAGTTCAAAAAAAGAGGCATTAACGTTATTGGGTGTTCTGTTGACTCTCAATATTCGCATTTAGCTTGGAAAAATACGCCCGTAGATAAAGGCGGTATTGGAAACGTAAGATATCCTCTAGTAGCAGATTTGACAAAAAAAATAGCCAAAGACTATGATGTTTTACTTGAAGATGCCGGAGTTGCGTTAAGAGGTAGTTTTTTAATAGATAAAGATGGAACTGTAAGACATGCAGTTATCAATGATCTTCCGCTTGGAAGAAATATCGATGAAATGATCAGAATGGTTGACGCTATGGAGTTTGCAAACGAATATGGCGAAGTATGCCCTGCAGAATGGGAAAAAGGTAAAGAAGCGATGAAACCAACTCCAGAAGGTGTTGCCGAATTTTTAGCAAAACATGCCGACGAGCTTTAAAAGTTGCCAAAGCTTACGCTTTGGCACACTTATCGCAAACCATAGATAAAGTAATGCTCAGTCTTTTAATATTTTTATTCATACTCTTTTTTAGCTTCTCTTTACAAGCTTTCATTACACCTTCATCATAAAAATCTTCAATATTGCCACATTTTTCACAAACCCCATGAAAATGCGGATAGATGTTTATATCGTATTTCAGTTTTCCTCCTGGGTTTAACTCTATAACAATACCTACATCTTTTAATGTATTTATATTTTTATAGATCGTCGCTAACGATATTGAAGGAAAACTCTTTTTAACCTCTTCAAAAATCTCTTCAATCGTCGGATGTGTTTTATGATTTAAATAGTTTAAAATAGCCAGCCTTTGGGGAGTGGCTTTTAAATTTTTTTCTTTCAATAAATCTAGAACCTCTTCCATTTTTAACCTCGCAATATTTCTTCAACTTTTTTTGCAATTTGTTCAGGTCTGATACCAAGATATCTCTCTACATCTTCTGTTTTTCCATGTGGAAGAAACTTATCTTCTAACTCAAAAGATGTCAAATAAACATCATTTATTCTATGCTCGCATAAAAATTCACTAATCGCGCTAGTGACTCCACCCAATTTTACACTATCGCTAAAAACAAACCATTTTTTATATTTTTTACTCAGCTCAACAAGTTTTCTCTTATCCAAAGGTTTTATAAATCTTAAGTCTAACAAAGAGATATTAAAGTCTAGTAGCTTCATAGTTTCATAAGCTCTTCCCACGCCATTGCCGTATCCTATAAACAGAACTTCACCTTCATCTTCTATAAGCATTTGCGATTTCCCAACCTCAAAAGGAGCGTCTTCAAAAATATCATCGAGCATAAAACTTCCTCTTGGATATCTAAAGGCACAAGGAGTTTTAAAATTATACGCGAACTCCACGGCTCTTTTCATACTTTTTGCATCTCTTGGCGCAAACAGAGTTATATTCGGTACGGCTCTTAAATAGCTTATATCAAACGCCCCCTGATGAGTCTCGCCATCCTCACCAACTATACCTGCTCTGTCTATCGCAAAAACAACCGGAACATTCATTAAAGCTATATCGTGAATTACTTGATCGTATCCTCTTTGTAAAAATGTAGAATAAATGGCAACAAACGGTTTGAAACCCTCCTTGGCTAAAGGTCCCATAGAGGTTACAGCATGCTGTTCGGCAATACCTACATCCCAAAATCTATCGGGAAACTTTTCAATTAGCGGTTTTAATCCCGTTCCGCTCGGCATAGCCGCTGTCACTCCAACAACTTTTTTATCTTTCCTCGCAATCTCCATTAACGCATTACTAAAAAGTTGGGTCGCGCTTGGCTTACTGCTCTTCTTTAATGACTTTCCTGTTTCTATATCAAAAGGACCGACTCCGTGCCAATGCTCATAATATCCTTCGGCTATCTTATAACCTTTACCTTTTAATGTTTGAGCATGGATAATAACAGGTTTATTCAAATCTTTTGCAATTTTATAAGTTTCAATTAATCCTTCTAAATCATGGCCATCAATAGGGCCAATGTATTCGATTCCCAGCTCTTCAAATAAAATCCCAGGAGTTATAAGTCTCAAAGACTCTTCAAATCTTTTAGCAAGATATGTTGCGGAATCAGGCAAATGTGAAAGAAGTTTTTCCGTTCTTTTTTTTATATTTTGATAAAAAGGGCTCGCCATCTTTTGGCTAAGATATTTACTAAGAGCACCTATCGGTTTTGAGATACTCATCTCATTATCATTTAAAATAATCACAACCGGATACTTTTTATCTCCAAGCTCGTTCATCGCTTCATATACCATTCCCGCGCTCATAGCGCCATCGCCTATTAAAACAATCGGTAGCCTATCTTCATTTTTAAGCCTTATAGATTTTGCGGCTCCAACTGCTAAAGATAAAGACGTGGAACTATGACCGGCGACATAGTAGTCATATTGAGATTCAGAAGGTTTCGTATAACCGCTTATACCTCCAAACTGCCTTAAAGTATCAAACTTTTCCCATCTATCTGTCAAAAGCTTATGAGCATAAGCTTGATGACTAACATCAAAAATAAAAGGATCTCTTTTTGGATCGAAAACGTAATGCATTGCTACTATAAGTTCCACAGCGCCAAGCGTTGAACTAAGATGTCCGCCATTTTTACTTACAACTTCTAAAATTCTTTTTCTAATCTGCGAGCAGAGCTCTTCAAGCTCTTGGATGGAGTAATTTTTAATATCCATTTAAAACCTCTTCGAATTTTTCAAAAAACTTATCGTTTTGTTCTTTCGTCCCTATGGTTATACGAAGAGCATTCATTCCATATCCGGTCAAATCTCTTACAATGACGCCTCTTTGCAAAAGCCGGTTTGAAAGCTCTTTTGATGAGATCTCTTTTGGAAAAATATACGTTATGAAATTTGTAAAACTATCTATATACTCAAACCCCTTTTGAATCGCAAAATTTACATATCTCTCCATCTGTATAAAATTTTTCTTAACACTATCGTTTACAAAGTCTTCATCTTTTAAGGCTTCAACTGCCGCTTTTAGACTCAATGTAGTAATATTAAAAGGCGGTCTTAGTTTATATAGATTTTTAATTATCTCTTCATTTGCGATCCCATAGCCGACTCTCATTCCGCCAAGTCCGTAAGCCTTAGAAAAAGTCCCAAGATATAAAACATTTTCAAATTTATCAATCAAATCTTTAGGTTCGACTCTCTTCTTTTCATCCTTATATTCTGCATACTCCATATAAGCGCCGTCAACTATCACCAAAGGCTCTTTTACTTTCTCCAAAAAAGAGTATATATACTCTTTGTCTAAAGCATCGCCGGTAGGATTATTGGGGCTACAGATAAAAACAATATCGGGCTCCTCTTTTTTATAGATGTCATAAAACTCATCCAAATCATGTCTATAACATCTGGTTTTTAGTATCTTTGCCCCTTGTTGTAAAGCGTATATCTCATACATAGCAAATGTAATTTTATTCATCAAAACTTTCGCATTATCATTCAATACAGCTCTGCAAGCAAATTCCAAAACTTGATCGCTTCCGGCACCTATTATTATATTTTCACTCTTGACTTTAAACTTATTTGAAAGCCCTTCTTTTAGCTCAAACATACTATCGTCCGGATATAGACTCATCTTGTCAACTATCGCTTTAACCGCTTCGACAACTTTAGGACTAGCACCGTATGGATTTTCGTTTGAAGCAAGTTTAACAATATCTTTTTCATCTATTCCAAACTCTCTCACAACCAATTCTATAGGTTTGCCCGCCTCGTAAATTTTAATATTTTTCAACTCATTATTAAATCTCATCTTAATCCTCGCTTGTTGAAGCTTTTACGTAACTTCCCAACCATTTTATCTCTGATTGATGTTTTTCAAAAACTTTTTTTACATTCTCATCATCTATATGACCCTCAAAGTCTATATAAAACCAGTACGTAAATTCTTTATCGGCTGCGGGTCTACTCTCTATTTTAGTTAAATTTATCTTCTCTTTATCGAAATCTTTTAAAAATCTCACCAATGCTCCGGGTCTATCTTTTAATTTTGCCAATATGGAAGTTTTATCGTTACCGCTTTTTTCATTTTTAAAATCGCTTATAATAATAAATCTAGTTTTGTTTGTATGAAGGTCTTCAATATTTTCAAAAAGTATAGGCAGATTGTAAAGCTTTGCCGCAATATGCGAACATATAGCCGCACTTCCTCTCTCTTTTGCAGCCATTTTAGCCGCTTTTGCGGTAGATTCTACAGGAATAAGCTCCATTTCCTCAAAACCATGCTCATTTAAAAAGTTTCTACACTGTCCAAATGCGACGTCTTTTGAATATATCTTTTTGATTTTGCTAATATCATCCTCCAAAGAAGCAAAAGTATGATGTATAGGCATATAAAGTTCTGAAACTATTAACAAAGGACTTCTGCCAAGAAGATCCAAAGTTTCCCCAACTACGCCATCAATAGAGTTTTCGATAGGAACCACTCCATATTTAGCTCTTTTTGTCTCTACCGCTTTAAAAACTGAACTTATCGAATTCATAGAGAGATAGTCGCTCATAGCGCCAAACCTGCTTTCAGCGGCTTGATGGCTAAAACTTCCTAAAGGTCCAAGATAAGCCACTCTTTCAGGTCTCTCTAAATTTCTTGAAACCGCAAAAATCTCTAAAAATATAGCTTCAATAGCTGCTTCGTTTAGGGGGCCAATATTTTTACTTTTTAGCCTATTTAAAATTTCTTGCTCTCTTTCAGGTCTATAAATAGGCGCCCTAGTTCTATTTTTAAGTTCGCCCACTTCTTTTACAATCTTCATTCTCTCATTGAGCAGCTCCAGTAGTTTGTCATCTATCTCATCTATTCTTTTTCTTAATTCTTCTAGTTTCATATTACCCCCAATTTTCTACCGGCTTCGCCTATATTTTTAAAAATAAGGTCAGGTTTATCATCATCTTCTAAAAACGGTATTATCTCTTTTTCATCCTTTATTTTGCCGCTTAAAACCAATACCGTTTTCATACCTAACCTTTTCGCCCCTACCAAGTCTCCTTTCGCATCATCGCTTATTATAGTAATGTCTTTAAAAGATAACTCTTTGTTTGAAATAGTTCTCAATTTTGACAACGCCTTTTTATAAAAGTTTACGCTCGGTTTTCCCGCCACTTCATAACCTTTATTTGTGGCAAATTTAAGCATCTCCAAAATAGCGCCGACTCCGGGATATCTTTTTGAATCTTTCGCGTATATAGAAGTTGCATGCATTCCGTAAAGTCCGGCTCCTTTTAATAAAAACTCAATCATTTGCGCAAAATCTTCATTATTATAATCTTTTTTCACGCTTATTAAAACAGATTCGGGATTTTTAAAATCCAAAACATATCCCAAACTTCTTACAATTTCTAAAAACTTCTCAACTCCGTACGCCGCTACTCTTTTAGTTTTTAATATATCTTTCAAAACCATTAAAGGGTCTATATAGTTTTTCTCTTCGATATTTAAGCCTATAGTATTTAAATAGCGTATAAAGTCCCTCGAATAATCTTTAGTATTGTTGGTAATAACAATATAAGCAATCTCCTTTTTGTTCAAACTATCAATAAACTCTATTGCGCCTTCGATCGGTTTTTTATCTTTATCGTCAATCAAAGTCCCTTGAACGTCGATAAAAAAAATCATATATACTTTCTCTCTTTAGATATTAAATCCTCAAAACTCTCTCTATCTCTAATAATTCTATCTTTTGATTTTTCAACAGCCACTTCTGCCGCTCTTGCTCTTGTGTTGTAATTGCTGCTCATTACAAATCCATAAGCGCCGGCGCTGTGAACTAAAATAATATCGTTATGCTCAGTTTTTGGAAGTTCCGCATCTTTAGCCAAAAAATCGCCGCTTTCGCAAACGGGACCTACCACGTCCGCCTTGGAAACATCGCCTGTTCTATCCAAAACTTCAACTTTATGAAAAGCTTTGTACAAAGATGGCCTTAGCAAATCGTTCATTCCTCCATCAACAATTATAAATCTCTTATCTCCATTTACCTTTTCATAGAGAACCTTTGTAAGAAAATAGCCCGCGTTTCCTACGATAAATCTTCCGGGCTCGCATATTACGGTTAAATCAAGACCTTTTAAAGTTGAAAAAATAGCCTGAGCGTAATCGTAAGGTTTTATAGTCGTTTCATCTTTATACTCTATTCCAAGTCCCCCTCCAACATCGAAAAACTTGATATCTATTCCTATTTTTATGAGACTTCTTGTTAGATCGGCAACTATTTGACTCGCCTCTTTTATAGGTTCTAGTTTAGTTAATTGACTGCCAATATGGAAATGTATTCCCACGGGCTCTAAAAATGAACTATTGTTTGCTTTGAGATACATCTTTTTTGCCGTATCTATGTCAACGCCAAATTTGTTTTCATGAAGACCGGTAGAGATATAAGGATGGGTTTTTGGATCAATATTGGGGTTGACTCTTATGCTAATTCTGGCTTTTTTACCCAATCCCATAGCGATCTCTTCGACTCTTTGCATCTCAGCTTCGCTTTCTAGGTTTATAAACAAAATATCTAGTTTTAAAGCCTCCTCTATCTCCTCGTCTCTTTTGCCTACGCCGCTGAAAACTATTTTATATTTTGGTATTCCCGCAAGCAAAGCTCTTTTTATCTCGCCTATAGATACGCAATCTGCTCCTGAACCAAGTTCTGAGAGTTTCTTCAAAACGGATAAATTTGAATTGGCTTTAACCGCATAGGCAATTAAAGATTTTCTTGCTTTAAAAGCATTTTTTAACTCTAAAAAATCTTTTTCGATTTTATCAAAATCATAAACATAAAGCGGAGTATCATATTTTTTTGCAAGCTCTTTAAAATTGATCATACCTATCCTTAAAAACTGCTTTTTTATACTAAAACGCTTATAGATAAGGGGCTATTTTACCAAAATATGACAAAAAATAAATTAAACCCTGATTCTGCAATAAAAAAGATGAATAGATTAAAATTTCTTGTAAAACAGCAGCGCAATAATGGCCAAAATAACTATCGGAGCCAAAATGGCTATTTCAGGCGCCAAAACCGCCGTAAAGGAGAGTCTAACAAGAGTAAAAAGAAGTCCCCACACGATTAAAGAGGATATAATTGCGGCAAAACTAAAAAAAGTTATACTAGAGAGTCTTTGCGTTATTGGCACAAAATAAAATATTATAACCATTAAAAAAGGCGCAAAAAACGGATAAATCATCTGAGCAAAAAGAACAGCTTTTATCTTTTGGATATTAACATCTTGCTCTTTTAAGAGTTTTATAGCATAGAATGCGTCGATAATACTAAAACTTGTCTTACCCTCATACACAGAATCTAAAATTTTAGGCTTAAATCCTTCAAGCAGGTCTATATTTTTATTTTTGTAAATCGTGATCTCTTTTTTCCCGTTAAATCTGTTTTCTACTAAAACGGCTCTTTTTATTTTCCATCTATTATCTTCAAAATACGCGACTTTAGCTTTTATAAGTTCCTTTAGTTTTCCGTCGTCAAGTTTGAAAATTCTAACATCTTCAGCTTTTTTCCGAAAAGGATAAAGTCTTTTGAAATAAATGTAATAGTCAAAATATTTGAAAAAAAGATTAGATGTAGAACTAGCGATTAAACTATGTTTTTTTATATTGTCCGCATTCTCGTTTGCATAGGCGAAAGATGTGGTATGAAGAGCCATAAAAAGAGTTATTATAAAAAAAGAAGCCCAAAAAAAAGGTTTTATTACGCTTTTTTTATCATATCCTATCGAATATATAGCCACAAGCTCGTTTGAACGAATTAGATAAATTTTTGTAGCGAGCATCCCAAAAACAGTCGCTATAGGAAGCAAAACGTCTATAGCGTAAAAAGATTTATAAACTACATAAAGTATCTGTAGGTTAGCGGAATTTGGAAGAGATTTTGCATTTTGTATATAGTCTAATCCTACAAAGAAAAAAACAAGAGCAATAAATATTAACGAGAAATATTTTAAATAGAGCAAAACCAGATATCTAGTTAACATCTATCCTCTTTTAATACAACGCCCTTTTGACTAAAACGGCTTCTAACCTCATCAAGACTCTTTTTTGTCAACTCAAAAGTAGCTTCAGCCGCTTTTTTTATAATATCTTTAAGATACTTTTTCTCCTCTTCACTAAAATCACTTAGAACGTAAGCGGCGACTTTCGATTTATCAGCAGGTCTTCCAATGCCGATTCTAACTCTTATATAATCGTTTCCTATACAACTATCTATAGATTTTAAACCGTTATGGCCACCGTTACCACCGCCCCTTTTAAACCTTATTGCCCCAAAAGCGAGGTCTAAATCGTCGTGAATCACAACGATTTTATCATTATCTATCTTATAAAAGTTTTTAACAGATTTTACGCTTTCTCCGGAAAGATTCATAAAAGTTGAAGGTTTTAGCAAGAGAATATCTTTGTATTTGTAAAGCTCGCCCTTAAACTCTTTTTTGTAAATTGGATTTGGCATAAGGTCGCCGACGAGTTCATCGACAACCATAAAGCCAATATTGTGCCTGTTGTTAACATATTGCGGTCCGGGATTGCCAAGACCTACTATCAAAAACATTATTTAGCTTTAACAACACCTACTACAGCAACTCTATCTGGAGTCATATGGGTGACGCCTTCTGGCAGCTCTATATCTCTTATTAGTATCGCATCTCCCACATCTAAATCTGTCACATCTAAAGTTATACTATCAGGAATATTCTCGATAGCACCTTTCACTTTGATTCTTCTTTTAGAAATAACCAAAACTCCTTTGTTTTTAAGCCCTTTTGGAGTTCCAACCGTTTTGATAGGCACCATATAGTATGTGACAACGCCGGGTTGCGCCACCATTAAATCAACATGCTTTATGTCATACGTAACAGGGTCTTTTTGATACTCTTGTACTACTACGTTCAACTCTTTATCGCCAACTTTTACCGGAAACGTTAGTTTTTCTTTATTTCTTACCGTTCTAATAAACTCGCCCTTCTTGAACGCGGCATGAATATTTTCAAAACCTTTTCCGTAAATATTGGCAATTAGATAACCATCTCGGCGTAACTTTTTCGCTTCGCTTTTGCCGGTACTCTCTCTAATTATGCCCTCTAACATCTTCTCTTCCTTTTTTTTAAATTGGAGGCGTATTATACTAAAAATTTTTTTAAGTTAAATTAAATTTTCAAATCTATAACATCACTGTCGTCTCTACTTATAGTTGTTCCTCTAATATCTGCGGTTTTATCGGCAAAACCCTCTATTTTAAGTCTCATATCCGATCTACTAGTTGCGTTATTAAGCGCCTCTTCTTCATCGATAAGACCTCTTTTATACAGATCCAAAAGCGCTTGATCAAATGTTTGCATACCATAGATAGTTCCCTCTTCCACGGCGCTAGTTATCTCAATCTCTCGACCAGTCTCTATTAAAGTCTCTATCCTTTTTGTTCTAAACATCATCTCTACCGCCGCTATTCGTCCGCCATCTTTTTTCTTAATAAGTCTTTGAGAAACTACGGCCTCTAAAACAGAAGCTAAAACAACTCTGATTCTATTTTGCTCTTCGGCTGGAAACATACTTATAATTCTGTTTATGGTCTCTTTAACGTCTAAAGTATGAAGAGTAGAAAAGACTAAATGTCCGGTTTCAGCGGCATGTAAAGCCATTTCTATAGTTTCTAAATCTCTCATCTCACCAACAAGTATAATATCAGGGTCTTCTCTAAGCGCGGCTCTAAGCGCTCTAGAAAAGCTAATGGTGTCTTGCCCCAAACTTCTTTGGTTTATAACGCAGTTTTTATCTTTGTGCACAAACTCAACAGGGTCTTCGATAGTTATTATATGCTCCCTTCTACTACTATTAATCTCATCAATTATTGCGGCTAAAGTTGTAGATTTACCGCTTCCCGTAACTCCCGTGACCAAAACTAGACCTCTAGGGATTTGGGAGAGTTTATGTATGGCTTTTGGCAATTGAAGCTCTTCTATACTCTTGATTTTTACGGGTATAGTTCTAAAAACGGCAGATACGCCATCTATTTGAAAAAAGATGTTGACCCTAAATCTTATATTATCGTCATAAATATAAACCAAATCTACATCTTTGTTTTCAACAAGCTCTTTAAATCTACTTCTTAGCAGCTCTTTGGCTAAAGTTAACGCATCTTCTTTAGAAATAACCTCTCCTGAAAAAGGAACTATATCCCCATGAACTCTCGCCCTTATGATAGAGTTTGCTTTTACGTGCAAATCGCTTCCGCCAACTTCTATTAGTTTTTTTAGATATTTTCTAATTTTTTTTATGTTTTCAAAAGTTAAAGACTTTATATCGAACTCATAACTTTGCATAGCTACTCCAACTCTTCAATTATCTCTTTAAAAGCGTCCACAAAAGCCGACAAACCCTCTTCTAAAAGCTCATCATAAACATTTTGCATATCTACGCCGGCTTTTTCCACTCTCTCAAAAAACTCGTCGATAATCTCATCTTCTATAGGAAGTTTTTGCTCTTTCCAACCATCGTTTACAAACGATTTTATAGTTTCGATCGGAGCCGTATTTATACTATGAGGGGCTACAAGTTCTGATACATAATAAAAGGGCGGGTAATCTCCTCCTTTTACTCCTGTGCTCGCAAAAAGAGCTCGAATATTTGGCAACTCCCTTTTTTGAACCATATTGTAGATTTTTGCCGCGTTTAAAATCCCAGCTTTTCCTTTATCCAAACCTTTTTGGACCAAAATATCATCAAGTTTTCTATCAAATCTGCTTACAAATATACTTAATACTCCATAAGGTTTTTTATCACTATTTTTAACGCCTTCTTCAAAAGCGTCAAGACACTTTTCGGCATATTTTGGATCAAAAATAAGCGTTGCGTTTATATTTATACCTTCAGAGGCTAGTTCTTTTATTGCTTTACATCCCTCATCCGTTACCGGTATCTTAATCATAAGATTTTCTCTATCGATCTCTTTCCACAATCTCTTAGCCTCTTCAATAGTTTTTTCGGCATCATTTGCAAGATTTGGGTCTACCTCTATGCTTACAAATCCGTCGTCACCTTTCTCATAAAGAGGATTTAAAATATCTGCGGCCTTTTTTATATCATAAATCGCCAAAGCTTCATATTTCTCTTTCGCAGAAAGATTTTTTAACTCTTCTAGCTGCTCTTTATAAGCTATCGAATTCAAAATAGCATTTTTAAAAATTGCCGGATTGCTCGTAGCTCCGTTAACAATGCCTTTTTCAATAAGTTCTTTAAACTCTTTATCCAAAAAATCTCTTTCTATAAAATCAGCCCATAGCGAAAAACCGATATTTTTTATATACATAACTCTCCTTTAGAAATTGGGAAATGGGAATTGGGAATTGGAAAAAATAAAATTTTTTAAAATCATTCTCTAATTCCCAATTCCCATTTCCCAATCTTACTCGGCTTTTGCAAAGCGGCTTCAAGTTCATCCAAAAATCTCTCTCTACTTATCTCTTCCGCCCCCATTTTTTTTAAATGTTCGCTTGGAATTTGACAATCTATAAAATTAAAACCGAACTTTGTTGAAATCTCAACAAGTTTAACTAATGCCACTTTACTTGCATCGCTTACCTTGCTAAACATAGACTCTCCAAAAAACGCGCCTCCAAGACTAAGACCGTAGAGTCCTCCGACCAACTCCCCCTCTTTATAGACTTCTATAGAGTGGGCAAATCCCATTTGATGGAGTTTAGTAAAAACTTCAACAATTTCAGGAAGAATCCAAGTTCCTTCTTGATCTCTTCTTTTTATAGTTTGACAACCTTTAATCACTTCATAAAAAGCTGTATCCGCTTTCACTTCAAAAATATTTTTTTTCAAAACCCTCTTTAATGAACGCGAAATTTTCAATTTATGAGGATAAAGAACCAGTCTTGGATCCGGAGACCACCAAAGTATAGGGTCCCCTTCATTGTACCATGGAAAAATACCTTTTTTATAGGCGCTCAAAACCCTGTTTGGATGAAGATCCCCTCCAAAAGCGACTAATCCTTCTTTTGAAGAGTTTCTAGGGTCCGGAAATATAAAACTATATGGACTGATTCTCGGTATCAATATCTCTTTCATACTATTTTAAAATCAAGCTTCCCTCTTTTATAATCTATATTTACTTCTCCCCCGTTTTTTAATCTTCCAAACAGAATCTCGTTGGTAAGAGGAGTTTTTATCTCATCACTGATAACTCTTGATAAAGGTCTTGCGCCTAACTCTTCGCTATATCCTTTTTGGGCAAGATATTTTTTTGCTCTTTTTGTCAGTTTTACAGTTATATTTTTAGATGCCAACTGCTCGTTAAGCTCTTTTATAAACTTATCAACGATGCCTTCCACTATATCCATACTTAAAGGTTTAAACCTTATAATTGCGTCTAGCCTATTTCTAAACTCCGGAGTAAAAAACTGTTTTAGAGCCTCGTCAAATTTGCTTACGGACTCTTTTTTAAACCCCATCACGTTAGCTTCAGTTGCGCCTACGTTCGACGTCATGATCAAAATCACATGTTTAAAATCGGCAACATTACCGTAATTATCCGTTAATGTTGCATTATCCATAACTTGTAAAAGAATATTTATAAGATCAGGATGCGCTTTTTCTATCTCATCCAAAAGCAAAACGGTATGTGGATGTTTTCTTATGGTTTCAGTTAAAAGTCCTCCCTCTTCGTAACCAACATAACCTGGAGGCGCGCCTATCAGTCTTGATACGGCATGTTTTTCCATATATTCGCTCATATCAAATCTCTCAAAATGCACGCCGAGCGTTCTTGCCAACTCTTTTGCAAGTTCCGTTTTTCCAACTCCTGTAGGTCCTACAAACAAAAATGAACCTATAGGTTTATTAGGCGGATTGAGTCCAGCCCTACTCCTTTTTATAGCCATCGAAATCTGCTCAATGGCATCTTTTTGACCAAGAACGCTTTGTTCAAGTCTGTTTTCTAGATTTTCAAGTATAGATATATCGTCTTGTGTTACTCTCGCCGGAGGTAGATTTAACATCTTTGAAATAACATCTTCAACGTCATTCGCCGTTACAACGCTTCTTTTTTTCTTTCTTAGATGAAAGGATGCTCCGACTTCATCGATAAGATCGATCGCTTTATCCGGAAGCTGTCTATCGTTTATATATTTATCCGATAGTTCCACTGCGCTTTTTAGCGCGTTAACTGTATATCTTACTCTATGATGCTTTTCATACTTCTCTTTAAGACCTTTTAAGATTTTTAAAGATGTCTCTAGGTCTGGCTCTTTTACGTCAACCTTAGCAAATCTTCGGCTAAGCGCCCTATCCTTTTCTAAAAAGTTTCTAAATTCCGTATATGTTGTGGCTCCTATGCATTTGATAGCCCCGCTAGCTAATGCCGGTTTTAAAAGGTTGGAAGCGTCCATACTTCCACCCTGAGTCGCTCCCGCGCCCACTAACGTATGGATTTCGTCTATAAAAACTATTGCGTTTTTTTTCTGTTTAAGCTCTTCTATAACGCCTTTTAGTCTCTTTTCAAAATCTCCCCTATATTTAGTGCCCGCAAGCAGTGATCCCATATCTAAAGAGTATAACGAAGCCCCTTCTAAAACTTCCGGTATCTCTTTATCTGCTATTTTGATAGCGATCCCTTCTGCAATAGCAGTCTTTCCTACTCCTGGTTCGCCTACTAGCAAAGGATTGTTTTTCTTTCTTCTACAAAGTATCTGGATCACCCTTTCAATCTCTTTATCTCTTCCTATTACCGGGTCTATCTTGCCTTTTTTAGCCTCTTTTACGAGATTTACGGTAAACTTTCCTAGATATGTCTCTTTCTCTTCTTCATCCTCTTTAGCTTCTACAAAATCAACTTCGGGATGAGAGATAGCTTCTAGGATATCAACTTTTTTTATACCCTGCTCTTTTAAAAGATATACGCTATATGAATGCTCTTCATCAAACAGAGCTGCCAAAAGGTCACCTACCGTAGCCTCTTTTTTTTCAGCATTTTGAATATGCCTAATCATATTTTCTATAACTCTTGAAAGCGCAACGGTTTCAAACGGTTCTCTTATTACATCGGCGGGCAGCGGTTTTAATGTGTTTTTTAAATGTTGCTCAAGTTTTTCTCTTAATATCTCTATATCGGCGCCCACGCTTTTTAATATGCGCAGACCCTCTTTGTTTGATAAAAGCGCTAAAAATATATGCTCTACAGTTAAATATTCGTGTCTGTTTTTTTTGGCCAATCTAACAGCCTCTTTAAAAATAGTATTTAGTTCATTACTTATCATCATAATTCCTCCATTACAGCCTTTAGCGGAAACTCGTTGGCACGGGCTCGTCTATAAACTTCGTCAATTTTAGTTTCCGCAATTTCATAAGTATAAATACCGCAAAGCCCTTTGCCGTTTTTATGAACAAGCAACATTATCTCAACAGCCTCTTCATAACTTTTATGAAAAACCTCGCATAAGATTTCAACTACAAAATCCATCGTCGTATAATCATCGTTTAATAAAAATACTTTATAAAGTTTTGGCTCTTTTGTTTTTGAAAAATCTTTTGTCTCTATCTCTCTTTTTACCGCCAATTTAATCCTCTACTTCAATATTTTATTCTTTGACTCATTTTTCTCTATTTATGATAGCACACTTTTATATAATTTGCCACTATATAAGTTATGTAAATATTTTTTACGCTAAAATAGCTCTAAAAAAAGAGTTGCTATGGCGACAAGAGTTTTTATAACCGCGACAAATACAGGCATAGGCAAAACTTTTTCCACTTTGACTTTACTATATGAATGTAAAAAAGCCGGTATAAAAGCCGGAGTATTTAAACCGATAGAGACTGGGGTTATTGACAAACCCGAGGATGGTACCAAACTTTTAAGAAAATGTCAAGAGTTTAATAATAGTTTTAGGAAATTTATGATAAAGGATATTGTCCCATATAGATTCTCCCTCCCGGCGGCTCCTTATGTGGCAAAAAAAGACAATAAAATCGATATCGAACTTTTATTGGAAAAAGCCAAAATTTTAGAAAAGGAGTGCGATATTTTGTTTATCGAAGGGGCGGGAGGGTTAATGGTTCCCGTAATAAAAGATGTTTTTATGATAGATTTTATAAATATTTTTGAAGCAAAACCTCTTTTGGTGACACCTAGCCGTCTTGGCTGTATCAACGATACGCTGCTTTCAATACAAGCGTTAAAAGACAAAAACTTAGATTTTGAGTGGTGCGTAAATCTTTACGAAGATAAAGAGAGCTTTTATGAGATTACTTATCCTTTTTATAATGACTATTTTAGCGAGATTTTGATATTGCAAAAAGATGCAAATAAGATTTTGAAAAAATTGATCAATTAATCATGAGGCGGAAAGACCGCCTATATCAATACTCTACGGTTACTCTAACTTTTATCTGTTTTAAGGGTGTCGAGCTATATTTTATAATCTCTTGTCCGTCTAATCTTGCGTAGTTTTTATACTCTATAATTCTTTCGTGAGTCTCTTGATATCTTGTTCTACATCTTTTAACTATCTTATATCCAGGAGCCGGTTCTTTATCTGCAAGACTTTTCCCTACCAACGTTCCTACGATTGCGCCGCCGATTGTAGCTGCGGTTTTACCCGAACCTTCTCCTACTTGATGTCCCAAAATCCCTCCAGCGACTCCGCCGATTAAAGCTCCAACAGTACTTGAATCTCCGTTTTGAGAAACAGGAACTTCCTCTTCCCAACACTCTTGATAAGGAACTCTTTTTGTTATAACTCTAAAAAGCTTTTCTGATTTATATACCGGTATATACTCAGTATAGGTAAAGCTCTCCGCAAAAAGCGACGATGCAAACAAAGCCGCTATTAAAACTCCAGCTTTTTTCATTTTGACTCCTTGTTAAATGATATTTTTCACAAAAATTAGTTATTAAATCTTTCTTTACATATTTTAGTATAAAATAGAACAATTTACAATTTGGAGAGTTGCGTGAAAAAGATTAAACATCTAATTGAAACGAAAGATTTATCTATTCAAGATATTGAAGAGATTTTTAATGATGCCAAACACTTTTTAGAGGAGACTCCTAGAAGTCTTTTAAAAAACAGATTGATAATAACAATTTTTTTCGAAAACTCCACAAGAACAAGAAGCTCTTTTGAGGTTGCTGCAAAAAGACTGGGCGCTCAAGTAGTGAGTTTAGATGTTTCAAAAAGCTCCACAAAAAAAGGGGAAACACTTTTTGATACAGCGGCAAATCTAGACGCTATGGGACCAAACGCCATAATTGTCAGACACAAACACGCTGGAGTTCCAAAGATACTTTCCAATTATGTAAAATGCTCCTTGATTAACGGAGGAGACGGGGCACATGCTCATCCGTCTCAAGCTCTTTTGGATCTTTTTACGATTAAAAGATATATACCGGACGTTAAAGGAAAAAAGATAGCAATAGTGGGAGATATCAAAAACTCAAGAGTCGCAAACTCCAATATAGAGCTTTTAACCCGTTTTGGCATGGAAGTTATATTGGTGGCTCCTCCTCACTTTTTACCAAAAAGAGATATTAGATACGTTTACAATATAAAAGAAGTTATTGACGAAGTAGATGTAATTATGAGTCTGAGAACTCAAACGGAAAGACATAAACTACCAGCTTACGCTAGTTTGAGAGATTATGCTAGCGACTTTTGCATAACCAAAGAGTTAATAGGAGATAGAGACATTATACTTCTTCATCCAGGACCGGTTCACAGAAATATAGACATAGATGACGAAATGCTAAAAGACCCAAGATGTAAAGTTTTAGAGCAAGTAAAAAACGGGGTTGCGATAAGGATGGCTATACTAAAAAAATTAATAATGCACAATGGATAAGATCAGTTCACTAGCAAAAAACGGCATCCCATTTCTTTTCGTAATAGATTTTGAGGCTAAGAACATTTTCGTTGAGAACCTAGAGTCTCTTGGAGATATATATTATCAGATAGACGGTTACAAAAACTATAGATATGAGCAAAAAGACTACAAACAAATTTCTATACTACAAAAGTTTCCCGTCTCTTTTGAGAGATATAAAAAAGCATTCTTTGAAGTTCAAGAAGAGATTAAAAAAGGAAATACTTATCTATTAAATCTAACCTTTCCTACCGAAATAGTTACAAACAACTCTTTAAAAGATATTTTTTTACACTCGAAAGCTAGATTTAAACTCTTCTTCAAAAATAAGTTTGTCTGTTTCTCTCCCGAGAGATTTATAAAAATAGAAGATGATACTATAAAAACGTATCCTATGAAAGGAACAATTGACGCAAAACTTCCAAATGCCGAAGAACTGATTTTATCCAATGAAAAAGAGATGGCCGAACATATTATGGTTGTTGATCTTTTAAGAAACGATTTAGGAATGGTTGCTAAAAAGATAAAAGTAAAAAGATTTAGATATATCGACAAAATAAAAGCGGGCGATAAAGAGCTTCTTCAAGTAAGTTCAGAAATAGAAGGAAAGTTGCCCAAAGAGTGGAGAGAAAATCTAGGTGAGATACTTCTAAAACTTTTGCCTGCCGGAAGTATCAGCGGAACTCCAAAGAAAAGAAGCGTAGAAATAATAAAAAGAGTTGAAAAGTACGATAGAGGCTATTTTACGGGAATATTCGGTATATTTGACGGAAAAAATCTAGATAGCGCAGTTATGATTAGATATATAGAAAACAACAATAACAGCCTCCTATATAAAAGCGGAGGCGGAATCACCATCCAAAGCGATGTTAAAAAAGAGTATCTCGAAATGATAGAAAAAGTTTATATACCCTCTTAACCCCTAAAACTTCATTATTTACTAAGTCTCAATAGCGTTATTTAAAATCCTCTTTTTCTATCAAAATCTTATCCAATATCTCAAAAACTTTTTTACTTCCTTCCTCCATCTCCTCCAAAGCGGCAATTAATTCGTCAAAAGAATAATCTTTATCCGTTAATATTAAATCAAAAATATGTTTGGTACTCTTATGAACAGTCTCATGAGGCGTCTCTAACAACTCAAAAGATGGAACGGATGAGAAAAACTCTTTTCCCTCTCCTTCATAATACCATTTGCCCAATCTACAGTTATGATAATCGACATATTCGAAAACCTGCTCTTTTTTGGCAACGGAAAGATATGTATTGACTTTCCATATCACGTGATCAAGCTTAGCCAAACTCATAAAAATTCTATTTGATATTTTAACGATTTTATCAAAAGTCTCATTTACTACGGTATTTATTTCGGTAAGCTCTTTTCTAAAATTTTCAACCTTCGAATCAATTTTTTCTATCTTTTCGCTTACTTCTGTAGCTATAACGTCAACGTCGCTCATCTCTTCCTTCATAGTCTTTATTATTTTGTCAACTTCTCTCACCGCCTTTTGAGTTCTATCCGCAAGATTTCTCACTTCTTCCGCTACGACGGAGAAACCTTTTCCAAACTCGCCGGCTCTAGCCGCTTCGATTGCCGCATTAAGAGCTAAAAGATTGGTTTGCTCCGAAATATCTTTTATCAAAGACAATATCCTGTCTACCTCTTCGGTTCTCTCAAAAAGTTCTTGCACGCTGTTTTTAGATTTATATGCCGTTGAGTTGAGCACGTTTGTATCGTTCATTATAGATGTGATGCCGTCCACTATCTCCTTGAATTTTTCGTTTAAATCAGAAGCTGAATGAATGGTGACTTTGGCTTCGTTTACCGATTCGGCAATATTTGATTGTATATCAGTAAGACCTATTTTTAGATTTTCATTTTCAAATCTGCATAATTCTTGAAAATCTTCTTTTGCGCTACCCTCTTTCGGCTCCTCTTTTTCTACATAGCTTTTTAACTCTTCATTCTCGCTTTTTAATCTTTTATTCTCTTCTTTAAGTTTTTCGATAATTTCTTTAAGCTCTTTCTCTTTTTTGGAAAAAAACATATTTAATCCTTAATTTTTCAAATTATGAAAAATTATAACAAATTTACTTTAAATTTTTTAAAAATATTTTGTTATACTAACAAAAATACCAAAAAAGGAGTTTTATATTATGAAAATAACAAATGAAGGGATACTGACTCAACTTGGATATAATATCGACGAAAATTCAACCAAACAGTTAGAAAATATTGAAAAAAACACTCCGGGCTTTGAAAACATAAAAAAACATATCATAACTTTAAACGATCATTTAAAACATCTCTCTTCTTATGTCGCTATGTCAAATTCAAATCCATACTTCAAAATAAAAATCGATACAGATAATAATGAGTTTATAGAAGAAGCTAAAGATATCATAAACAGATGGGCTCAAAAATATAACGTAAATCTCCAAAAAGTTCAAAACAAAGAGACATATTACATATTGGGAGTTCAAAAATAGTTCACTCTCTAGCGTCAGCTAAAGTCAAAGCAAAAAGCGGATTAGCTTTTTGCTTTACAACTTCATATGCTTCTTTTAACGTAAGGCCGGTAGTTACAATATCGTCTACAATGATTATATCAACGTCCTCTGGGCCAAGATAGTTAAAATGTCTTGGATTTTCAACTCTATATTGATAACTTTTTGCCGAATATGAAACACTATTTTTCGCTGTAAGCGAGTTGTATAAAGGCGTATGATATTCGCCTTTCATAGCTTTTGCAAGTATTGCGGTATGAGAATAGTAGTCTTTAACTTTTGTATCGACGGGTAAAACGTAAGCCTTTTGCTTAAACTCCTTAGAAAAAAGAGAAAAAGAGTTTTTAGCTACTATTTCATATACATAACTTCCGATAAACGTATGTTTTGTCTTAAGAAGCGTTTCTATGTTTTTATATTTATAAAAGGAGATTACATAAAAACCTTTAACTAACTCCCTTTTTGAGATTGTCGGTTTCAAAAGAGCGCTTTGGCACTTTTGACAAATATGTTTTAAAGATAAACAGGAACAAAGAATACACCTCATTTACTATATTCGTCTATCGCATTTATTATAAGTCTAACTCCTTCATATAAGAGCTTTTTTGTAAATTCACTTAGCTCTTCGGAATTCTTTATGGGATTTATCCATTTAGCTTCATCAATCTTTACAATTTTAGTAACGGTTACGCCTCTTTTAATCGCAACCACTTTAGCTAAAAACTCTCCTTTGAGGTTTTCTCCGGTAATTTTGGATTTGTCATAAGTTATAAAAAATTTTTCTATATAGATTTTAGCCTTTCTTTTAACTCCTCTTTTAACAAGTTCATTCTTAACTATATCGGATATATCAGAAGAGATAGTTATATCCGCTACCGCTTCTCCACGTGAGTAAATATAACCGATTATGGAACTGTTCTCTCTTTTATCATAAACTTCGACATAAGACTTTCCATCCGCTTTAGTTACGGGAATATAGACATTTACGCCTTTTGTAGCGCATCCGAGCATAAAAAACGAAACAATCAACAAAGCCGCCAACTTTTTCATATTTAAACTCCTAATCTATCTTCAATACGGTCAAAAAAGCCTCTTGAGGCAACTGAACTTTCCCAATCGCTTTCATTCTCTTTTTGCCGGCTTTTTGTTTCTCAAGCAGTTTTCTTTTCCTTGAGATATCTCCTCCATAACATTTGGCGGTAACGTTTTTACCCATAGATTTGACAGTCTCTCTCGCTATTATTTTATTTCCAATACTTGCCTGTATAGCGACTTCAAAAAGTTGCCTAGGAACAATCTCTTTCATCTTTTTAACAAGTTCTCTACCTCTATATTGAGCTTTCTCTTTAGGAACAATAATAGATAAAGCGTCAACTACTTCTCCCGCGACTCTTACGTCTAGCTTTACCAAATCTCCCTCTTTATAACCGCTAGGCTCATAATCAAAACTTGCATATCCTTTTGTAACGGTTTTTAGCTTATCATAAAAGTCCATTACTATCTCGTTCATAGGTATCTCATACTCAAGCAAAACCCTATCTTCCGTAAGATAGTCCATCTTTGTTTGAACGCCTCTTTTTTCGTTTAAAAGTGTTATAACATTTCCTAAAAACTCGGTAGGAGTTATAATAGTAGCTTTTACGTAAGGCTCCAATATCTTCTCAATCTCTTGAACGGGAGGAAGCTCGCTTGGGTTTTGTATCTCCAACTCTTCGCCGTCTGTTTTTAAAATTTTGTAAGTAACGGTTGGAGCCGTGGCTATTAGATCAAGCCCAAACTCTCTCTCTAATCTCTCTTTAACAACTTCCATGTGCAAAAGCCCTAAAAACCCTACCCTAAAACCAAAACCTAAAGCCGCTGAAGTTTCAGGCTCATATGTTATGCTTGCGTCATTAAGTTTAAGTTTGTCTAAAGCCTCTCTTAAATCCTCAAACTTATCCGTATCTATCGGATAGAGTCCTGCAAATACGAAAGGCTTGGCTTCTTCAAATCCTTCAATAGGTTGAGGAGTAGGGTTTTTGGCATCAGTGATGGTGTCTCCTACTTGTACGTCGCCTATATTTTTAAGCCCCATAACTACTATGCCTATTTCTCCGGTTGCTATTTTCTCACTCTTTTGAGGCTTTATTGGATGAGGATACATAAGGTCCAAAACTTCATGCTTTTTGCCTGTTCCCATAACCAATACTTCTTGACCTTTTCTTATTTCGCCGTCAAAAACCCTAACAAGAGCCAGGGCTCCTAAATAGCTATCAAACCAGCTATCGTATATCAAGGCTTTAGGAGGAGCCTTTGGGTCCCCCTTTGGAGCCGGGATTCTCTCAATAATAGCGTCTAAAAGCTCTTTTATTCCCTGTCCCGTTTTTGCGCTTACCTCCAAGGCATCCGTACAATCTAACCCTATACTGTTTTCTATATCCTCTTTTACCCTATCTGGATCAGCGGCCGGAAGGTCTATCTTGTTTATAACGGGTATTAGTTCCAAGTCGTTTTCCAACGCTATATATACGTTTGCAATAGTTTGCGCTTCTACTCCTTGACTAGCGTCCACTACCAAAAGAGCTCCTTCGCTAGAAGCCAAAGAGCGACTAACTTCATAACTAAAATCAACGTGTCCGGGAGTATCTATAAGATTCAAAATATACTCTTTTCCATCTTTTTTATATTTTAATCTAACGCTTTGCGCTTTGATAGTGATACCGCGCTCTCGCTCGATATCCATAGTATCGAGCATCTGTTCGCTCATCTTTCTATCTTCAATACCGCCGCACTCTTGTATAAGTCTATCCGCAAGAGTACTTTTTCCGTGATCTATATGAGCTATGATGGAAAAGTTTCTAATATTGTCCAAAAATACTCCTTCTATCTTTTGTTTAATTGAAACCTCTGAATAAATAGTAATTGAGCGAAAGCTTTGTCATTTTAGCTTGAAAATTTTATGTTGGTCATAAAAGCAAAAAAGTGCGCTGAACCCCGAAGGGCGCTCCTCTGGCATAGGCTATGCAAGTTTGCATAAATGCCTCGCCGTGCGGAGCCACAAACGCAAAGCAGTTTGCGTTGGCTTTACGCTCCTTGCGTTCGCACTTTTTCATAAAATTTTCAAGCGTTGCCAAATGCAAAAATGATAACTTGCTTGAGCGAAACTTGCTATTTATTCAGAACACTCAAATTGTTAAAACGGTTAAACGATCAAAATTGTCTAACCTCTCAACTTTTTAACTAAATAAATAAACTATTAACACTCTCGTTATGATACACTCTTCTTATCACTTCGGCAAAAAGCGGCGCTACAGACAAAACTTTAATCTTTTCGGTATTTTTTTTCAAAGGCAAAGAGTTTGAAACCACTAATTCGTCTAAGTCGCCATTTTCAATTCTATCATATGCTGGACCGCTAAGCACTGGGTGGGTGCAACAAGCCATTACGGATTTTGCCCCTTTAGCTTTTAAAGCAGACGCGGCCTTTACTATGGTTCCGGCCGTATCTATCATATCGTCCACCAATATAACGTCTTTTCCGTCAACATCGCCAATGATATTCATAACTTCGGACTCATTGGCCTTTTCTCTTCTTTTATCAACTATCACCATATCCATCCCTAGTCTGCTTGCAAAGTATCTCGCCCTTGCTACGCCTCCAATATCGGGACTTGCAATAACTGGATTTTCAAAATTTTTGTTTTTAACATAATCCATAAATATAATAGCTCCATAAAGATTGTCAACCGGAATATCAAAAAAACCTTGTATCTGTCCGGCATGAAGATCGATAGTTATAACTCTCGTAATCCCGGCTTTTTCTATAAGATTTGCGACAAGTTTAGCTGTAATCGGTACTCTTGGCGCGGCTTTTCTATCTTGTCTAGCGTAGCCAAAATATGGAATTACGGCTGTGATAGTATTTGCGCTGCTTCTTCTTAAAGCGTCAGTCATAATAAGAAGTTCCATGAGATTATCGTTGGCGGGACTTCCCGTAGGCTGCACAATAAATACGTCCCTACCCCTAACGCTCTCCGAAATCTGTATATTTATCTCCCCGTCGCTAAATCTGCTTACGGTAGCTTTACTTAAAGGAACGTCAAGATATTTCGTTATCTCTTTCGCAAACTCCGGATGAGCCGTTCCAGAAAAAATCTTATATCCTCGCATAGTATCTCCCGTACTTTTTTTTTGAAATTATATCTAAATTAAACAATCCATCCGCCTCCCAATACTTTTTCACCCTCGTAAAACACTCCGGCTTGACCGCCCGCTACCCCGAACACTCCCTCTTTTAGACTCACGTCGGCTATATCGTCTTTTATCTGCACTAAACAGGGAACCTTATGTGTTCTGTATCTAACTTTTATAGAGGCTTCAAACTCTTTTTTCTCCTCAAACATATTTAAATCTTTTAACCTAACTCTTTTTACTTCAAGCTCCTCTCTTTTTCCTACCATTATTTGGTTTTTTTCCGGAATGATCTTTAATACATAGTGAGGTTCTCGAGCGCCATAAACGATGAAGCCTTTTCTTTTTCCGATAGTGTAGTGCATATATCCTTTATGCTCTCCTATAACTCTTCCCTCTTTATCTATAACTTCTCCCGGCATATCCACTTTAGTATGCTCTTTTAATATATCTATATATGTATTTTCCACAAAACATATCTCACTGCTCTCTTTTTGAGCCGCAATCTCTCTAAGAGGCTCTATAGAGGCGGCTATTTTTTTTACATCCTCTTTATACATATCTCCCAACGGAAAAATCAACCTAGGAAGAACCTCTCTTTTTATATTGAAAAGAAAATAGCTTTGATCTTTACTTTTATCTTTTGCTTCATAAAGATATTTTCCGTCGCACTTTACGTAGTGACCTGTAGCAAAAAAGTTTGCTCCAACCAAATCGGCAACATCCACCAACGCTCCAAACTTCATATACCTGTTGCAAACCGCGCAAGGATTTGGCGTTTTGCCTTCAATATATCCGTTAACAAACGGATTATAAACTTTCTCCAAAAACTCTTGAGTTTTATCTAAAATATGTACTTTGATACCAAGAAAATTTGAAACCTTTTCTACGTTTTTTAGATATCTTTGATGCAAATCCTCTCTAGCGTGTATCTTCATATACACGCCTTCAACTTCAAAACCCTCTTTTTTAAGAAGATATGCGCTAACGGTAGAATCAACCCCTCCGCTCATTGCCACTAAAACTTTACTCACGTTTAACTCCGCTTTTTCGGTTTTATCTATTTTACTAAAATTTTAAAAATTTAAAAAAAGTCTTTTGAAAAAAGTTGATATTGAGTTTTCCTCATCTATTTTTTTACCATCTTTCGTCTGATTTGAGGTCAATTTTTTCACAATCTGCACTACTTGTAAAGAGGATTTGGACATAGGCTCTTTTTTCACAAAAAGTTCTCTATTTTTAGATGTTTCAGATATTAAAGAGCTCTTTTCTATGTATCCTAAAAACTCTAAATTTACTTTGTTGTTGAGATGTTTTTGCGCCACGCTTTTTATTTTATTGAAAATAGCGACAGCCTCTTTTTGATTTTTTACCTCATTTAAAATCATAAATATCTTATCTTTTAGTTTGCTAGAATACTTTATCATTGCATACGCGTCCATAATAGCCGAAGGATCGGGCACCGTCACAACTATGGTATCCGTAGATGCATCTATAAAGTTTCTTACGTAGCCTCCTATCCCAGCTCCCGTGTCGATAATCAAAAAATCAAAATCATTGAAATTTTTTGTCCCATCCAAAAATCTCTTTATCAACTCCTCATCTTTAAAACTAAGAATCTCTTCTCCGCTTTCGCCTGGAATCAACACTAGATTTTTATTTATATTTATCAAAATCTCTTCAAATTTGCACTCTCCTTTTAGAACATCCAAAATATTTTTTTTAGGCTGCACATTCAAAATAATATCTAAATTGGCTAATCCTATATCGGCGTCAAAAAGCGCAACTTTATATCCGTATTGAGAGAGCGTAAAAGCAAGATTGGCGCTGATAGTGCTTTTTCCTACTCCGCCTTTGCCGCTAGTAATCGTTATAAATCTCAAAAACAATCTCCCGTCAAAGCAAGAGGGATAACTACGCTATCTCTCTCTTTCCATTTTGGATGCGGAATTTTGAGGTTCTCTTTTTCAATTTTTTTATTATCGAAAAAGATTATATCCATATCCAGAGTTCTCGGAGCGTTTTTAAACGTCCTTAATCTCTTAAACCTTTTTTCAGTCTTTAAACAAAACTCCAAAAAACTCTCCGGGTCCATTTCAGTATATAGATGTAAAACAGCGTTAAAAAAATATGGCTGCTTCTCATACCCAAAAGGAGGATTTTTCAATATGGGAGACGTAGAGACTATCGAAACTTTACGATTACTTTTTAACATAAAAAATAGCTTTTTAAATCTTCTCCTAACATCTCCCAAGTTACCGCCGACTCCTATAGTAACTCTATGAGGCATTTTTCTAGGCTTAGGATTAACAAAAGGAAAACCGTTTATATAAAACAGCTCTAAATTTTTACCTATTTTTCTTCTCAAACAGACTCCTAAAATCATATAAAAAAGGTATTTTCAAAAAAAGTCTCAAAATCTATATCAAAGAATTTCGGCTCTACCCTCTCTCATAACCACCATATCTTCGACTCTTATGCCAAACTCTCCCGGCATATATATACCCGGCTCTATAGTAAAAACCATATTGTCTTCGATTATAGTCTCGCTTTTTGAGGAGATAAAAGGCATTTCGTGTATATCTAGTCCTACGCCGTGTCCGGTTGAGTGTACGAAAAACTCTCCAAATCCACCTTTTTCTATCACCTCTCTTGCTATTTTATCTATCTCTTTGGCTTTCATACCGCTTCTAGCTCTTTTTATAGCCTCATCGTGCGCTTTTAAAACTAAATCGTACGCTTTTTGTATCTTTGAGTTATTAAAATTCTGGTGATATTTAAACGTTAATCCATCGCAAAAAAGAGAAGTTCTCGTTCTATCGGAACAGTATCTTTTATATTTTATTCCGGCGTCAAAAAGTATCAAATCTTTATCTTTTAAAACTTTAGAGGTTGGATGGGCATGCGGTTTTGCCGCGTTATCGTTTATCGCAAATATCGGCTCGAAACTAAGTTCTCTTTCGCCATAATCGCTTAAGATGATCTTTGAGTTAAATTGCAAAAACTTCTCACTCCTATTTACCCCTTCTTTTTTTAAAAAAGAGGCAAATCTATCGAAAGCTTTTTTATTTATTTGAGCGCTTTTTTTTATAAGCTCTATCTCTTCATCGCTTTTTACAGCTCTTTTTTTCCAAGAAAACATAGGTTTAGGCGCAAGATATACCCCGCTTTTTTTTAGTTCTTCAAATTGAGCGACCGTAAAATCATTAGGATCGTAAGCCAATTTCTTGACTCTTTTTTTTCGAAGTACCTCTCTTACGCTTTGAAGGAGTGAGCGAGTCTCGATAACACACGCATCTTTTATATTCTCTTTTGCATCTTGGGTATATCTTGCGTCGGTAAAAAAGTAGGCTTCATCGCCCACTTTCAAAAAAATTTCATTATCGCAAGAGTAACCGCACTCGTAATATACGGCATTTTCATCTTTTAAAATATAGTTTTCCATCTCCCTCCCCTGGGGACGTTTTTATGCTTGCTGCTGTTTTTGCGCCTCTTGAAGCGCTTTCATCTCATTGAAAATTTGTAGCATTGCTACCATAGCCAAATGGTAGCTAAAAGGTCCAAAACCGCTTATTTGTCCCGCGCATACAGGAGCGATCAGTGACTTATGTCTAAACTCTTCTCGCCTATATATATTTGAGATATGTACCTCTATAGTAGGCAACTGTACCGCCGCAATGGCGTCTCTTATAGCAATTGAAGTGTGCGTGTATGCGGCGGGATTGATGATAATCCCGTTGGCGTCGCCCAAACACTCTTGAATCTTATCGACTATCTCTCCTTCAAGGTTGCTTTGGAAAAACTCTATCTCCATTCCGTTTTGCTCGGCAAAAGCCTTCATCTGAGCATGTATCTCTTCTAGTTTCATAGGACCGTAGATATTTTGCTCTCTTAACCCCAACATATTTAAATTTGGGCCCTGTATAACCACTACCTTCATACTTTTTCCTTTTTTCTGTAATTTTTAAGGTATGATTATATCAACTTTTAGCATAATCTTTTTTTAGTCTGTCAAATGGCGAGATTTAAGAAGTTTGTATAGAGCATATCTATTAAGATATAATTTACTACAAAGCAAATAGCAGGAGAATATATTGAAGATAGTTAAAACAGACTTTATCTTGACTCCACACAAAATAGTCTCAGGCAAAGCCGTAGCTTTTGAGAAAAATATAGTAGATATAGATGATTTTGAGACTCTAAAAAAAAAGTTTCCAAACGCTACAATATTTGAGTATGAGAAAAACAGCTGTATTCTGCCTGGATTTATCAATACCCATGTACATTTAGAGTTTAGCGCAAACAGAGCCGCTCTTTCTTACGGGGATTTTCTTAGCTGGTTATATAGCGTCATAAAAAAGAGAGAAGAGTTAGTTCCAAATTGCGATCGATTATGTATTCAAAAAGCCATTAAAAATATGCTAAAAAGCGGCACCACTACTTTTGGCGCCATTAGCAGCTACGGATACGATCTGACACTATGCGCAAAGGCGCCGCAAAGAGTGGTATATTTTAACGAGGTTATAGGCTCAAATCCAGCTGCTGCTGACGCTTTGTATAACGATTTTTTACAAAGAGTCAAAGAATCAAAAGAGTATGCGGATGAAAAATTTATACCTGCGATAGCTATCCATTCGCCCTACTCCGTTCATAGAATTTTGGCAAAAAAAGCGATAGAGTTCGCAAAAGAAAACGATCTTTTAATCTCTACCCATTTTATGGAGAGTCGCGCCGAAAGAGAGTGGCTCGATAAGGGAGTTGGAGATTTTAAGCCCTTTTTTGAAGAGTTTTTAAATCAATCAATCCCGGCAAATAGAGCCGAGGATTATCTTGCTCTGTTTGAAGGAGCGCCGTCTTTATTTGTTCATTGCGTCTGGGCAAATGAAAAAGAGCTTGAGATTATAGAAAAAGAGAAACACACTATCGTACACTGTCCTATATCAAACAGACTGCTAGGAAACGGAGCTTTAGATATTGGAAAGATAAAATATTTGGGAATCAATCTCTCTGTGGCGACAGATGGACTAAGTTCAAACTACTCTTTAAATATCTACGAAGAATTAAAAGCGGCTCTATTTGTACATTACCATATAGAGCCTGTCGCTCTTGCTTTTGATCTGATAAGATCCGTTACTACCAACGCGGCGAAAGCTCTGAAGATTAACGCTGGAGAGATTAAGATAGAAAAACTTGCCGACTTGCAAGTGGTAAAACTTCCAAAAGATTTAGACGCTATAGAACAAATACCGCTACATATATTGCTACACACAAAAAAACCGGAAAAAGTTTTTATAGGAGGAGAGTCTTATGAGTGATTTTTTCAAAAAGCTTTTTAGTCCTATTACGGCAACTTTAGATTTTATTCAGAAATATTTTAAATCGCTGCTATTTTTACTTCTAGTTCTTATTTTGATTGCTTCCACAAAAGAGCAGACTCTACAAAAACCAAACCTCATGCAAATAGAACTTTCCGGAGCGATACTGGATGCCAAAGAAGTTTTAAATAAGATCGAAGAGGCTCAAAAACCGAATATCAAAGGGGTATTGTTTGTGGTAAACTCTCCCGGAGGAGCCGTAGCTCCATCAGTTGAAATCTCTTTGGCCATAAAAAAGCTAAAGGAGAAAAAGCCGGTTGTGGCATACGCCGCGGGAACTATGGCTAGCGGAAGCTATTACGCTTCCATATGGTGCGATAAAATTATAGCCAATCCTGGAAGCATTATAGGCTCTATAGGCGTAATATTTGAGAGCGCAAATGTAAAAAAATTGATAGATAAAATAGGGATAGAGCCTCAGATTGTTAAAGCCGGAAAATATAAAGAGGCGGGAACTCCTTTTAGAGAGTGGAAAGATTTTGAAAAAGAGGAGATAAAAAAGGTTATCTACGATACATACGATATGTTCGTTCAAGATGTCGCAAATGCAAGAAAACTAGATATAAAAAATAAGGATAAATTCGCCGAAGCGCATATCTTTACCGCAAGACAGGCAAAAAAGGTAGGACTCATAGATCAAGTGGGCACTCTATTTGACGCTAAAAGAGAAGTAGAAAAACTTAGCGGCGTAAATATACCTTACTGGAAAAAAGAGGATAGATTTGAAAAACTTTTAGAAAAGATAAGTGACGAGACTTCGGCTAAGATAGTCTCCCTCCTTTTAGGCTATCAACTATTTTAAGTCTCGCCTCTATCGCAAAAACTTTGTTATTTGAGAAGCAGGCAGAGGCCTACTAAAATAGTAGCCTTGATAAAAATCGCAACCAATCTCTTTTAAAAATTCTAAAGTCTCCCTATTTTCCACTCCCTCGGCTATACTCTTTAGACCGAATATTTTAGATGTTTGGACTATCATTTTTACTATCTCTTTATTTTTATCTTTAAACAGGTCTATAACAAAATCGCGATCTATTTTTATAAAATCAACCGGCAACATCTTAAGATAGTTTATAGAAGAGTAACCTTTACCAAAATCGTCTATACTAAAAGAGATACCTCTATGTTTAAAATTCTCTATTATATTTATCGCTCTTTCACTATTTTTCAAAAGGGCATCCTCAACAATTTCCAACTCTAAAAAGTTAGGTTCTATCTCGCATTCATCCAAAATTTCATATACGCTCTTTTCAAAATCTTGATGATTAAACTGTTCTGCCGATATGTTAACGGCAATCTTTTTATCAAAATTTTTAAACTCTTTTTTCCAAATCTTTATCTGACGGCAAACCTCTTTCAAAACATACTCGCCTAATTCAAAAACTAAATTGTTTCCGTACGTCACATATAAAAATTGATTTGGATAAAGTAACCCTTTTTGAGGATGGTTCCATCTTATCAATGCCTCAAACCCTATAACTTTTTCATCGCGCAAAGAGACTTTCGGTTGATAATATACTTCTATCTCTCTACTCTTAAGAGCTCTAGATAACTCATTTTTTATTATCAAAAATCTCTTAGATTCAATATCAAGCTCTTCGTTAAAAAAATAAAACTGATTTTTACCATATTTCTTAGCTTGATACATAGCTATGTCGGCGTTAACTATTACATCCTTGAAATTTTTTTCGTTATCGGGAAAAATCTTTATGCCTATACTAAAAGATAGCTCTATCCTATGTCCTTCTATCTCTAAAGGCTTAGAGAAGATATCTTTGATTTTTTCTACCAATATGGAAGCCTTTTTTATCGCCAAACTCTTATCATCGCTAATATTATAGGCGATATAGGCAAATTCATCGCCCGCAATTCTTGCAACTATATCGCTATCTTTCTTTATCTTTTTCATTCTTTTAACAAATTCTATCAGCACTTTGTCGCCTATTTCATGATTGTAATAATCGTTAATATGTTTAAAATTATCTAAATCTATAAATAAAAAAGCGTTGTAAAAATCTCTTTTTTTGGATTCTATATATATATTTTCCAAAACTTCGAGCAGTTTTTGTCTATTATAAACATCTGTTAGCGGATCGTGATACGCTCTATATTCGGCGCTTTTTTGCGCCTCTTTTATATCGCTTATATCAAAAAAATGCGCTATATAGTGCGTTATTTCTCCACTTTCGTTTTTTATTGCGCTAATAGAAAGCATCTCGGGATAAATTTCTCCATTTTTTCTCTTATTGTATATTTCTCCTTTCCAAAAGCCATCTTTTCTTATCTTGTCCCACATCTCGGTATAAAAAGCCTTATCATGTTTTCCCGATTTTAAAATATTTGGATTTTTCCCTATAACCTCCTCTTTGGAATATCCCGTTATCTTCGTAAAAGCGTCATTTACCCTTATAATTTTGCCGCTTGCATCGGTTATAGTAATAGCTTCGTGGGAGTTAAAAGCGTAACTTGCTATTTTTAACTCCTCTTTTAGCTTCTCTTCTTGCCTTTTTATATCGATTTTTTCAAGCGCAAAAGATAGAGCGTTAATCATTTTATTTATCAAATCTATAATTTTTGTGTTAAACATCTCCTCTTTGGATGAGGCGACAACTAGAACATAGACTATCTTTTTATCTTTATATATAGGAAATATTGCGATAGCCTCAACATCTTTATACAATGGAGAGTTTTTATTTAACGGCGTTGTGATGAGATAATGGCCTGTCTTTATAGTTTTTTCCACGCAGTTTAATAACCTGTGCTCCGGCGGTTCGGTAAAAAACTCCTCCTTCTTTATAATATCGAGCGAGATATTATCTGAAATAATCGGTTCTATCTTCTCTTTTTTTACCTCGCCAATCCAAATATATTTAAATCTTTCCGTTTTGAAGATTAAAAAACTTAAAGCATTTAAGAGTACGTTCTCTTCTTGATGATAGATAATAGTTTCGGAAAATTCGGCAAAAATTTTATACAACTTTTTTTCGTTTTCAATAATTGAAACAAACTCTTCAAACTTGTTTAAAAGTTTGGAAACAATAAAAATCAACCCATAAAGCGCAGCTATGGAAGATAACCATAGAAAAAGGCTTATAGCCAAGTTATTGACGGCGTCTTTTTTCAAAACATCTTTCTGTTTTAATATCTTATCCAGGATAGAATTGCTTATTTCGTAAAGTTTGTCTATATATTTTGTAGAAAGGTCCCACCACTCTATCGCGTTTATGCTCTCTTTACCAAAAATAATCCTTTTTTTTATATTTAAAAAATTCTCCTCCTCTTCAAAACTTAGCTTGTTTTGAAAAATCACCAACACATCAACTGGCGCCTCGTTTTTAAATCTTTTATAGTCCTCTTCAAACTCGCTTTCAAATCTCAACAAAGAATACAAAGCTTCACTGTTTTTACTCTTTATAAAATAAGAAACAAGCGCTCTTTCTTTTCCGCTAACCTCGCTAAGTTTTAATATGTTTTTAAAACTTAGCGTATATTTTAAAAATTTTTCGTTTATAAATCTAATATTTAAAATATCAGTGCTTTCCATCAATTTATATATTAAATCGCTGTAAATCTCCAATATCTCAAAAAAATCTATATTTTTACTATTTTCGTCAATTCTTTTTCTTATCAAATATATCTTTTTGTACTCTTTTATTATCTCTTTTATCAAAAAACTCTCTTTAGAGTCAAACATATCCGCAATTGTTTGTTTGTATCTTTGATACGCCAAATCCGTCTTTTTTCTTTGATTTTTAAGTCTCTTTTCAAACTTGCCGCCGCTTTCTTGAATCAGTGAGGATATGCTATAACCCCGCTCTTTTTGCAACTCTTTTATCAAAAGCGTGGTTGCTTTTGTGTACTCTACTCCCTTCTCAAGAAATTTTGCGTTTTGATACTGTTCAAACTTTTCGTAAACATATTGGGAGGAAAAATATATCATTCCAATAGCGGGTATCAAAAAAATAAAAATTAGTTTTAACTTTAGATTACCTATATTCAACCCTTTTCCTATCCTTTTTGTTATTACTAATTTATTATAACATTTTTATAAAGTTCAAGAGAGCCGTTTTTTCCCCAATACTTTAGCCTCAACTTTGACCTTATCGCTCTGAAGTTCAAAAACATCGCCCATATTTAGCGACTCAAGCTCTATCGGTTTGCCGTTTTTTACAACCTGGGCGAAACCTTTTTTGACTTTTTTGGCTTCGATAATCGCCTCAAATCTATCAGCTAAATTTTCCAACATATTCTTTTTATAAAAAATAATATTTTTGATAGTTTGTTTAATATCATCTTCAATCTCTTTTGGAATACCCTCTTTTCTTTGCAAATAGAAAAAAAGTGCCTCTTTTAATCTTTTTTTTAACTCATTTGTCTCTTTTAAATAAAAAATTAGCCTGTTTTTTGGTGAGTTTTGCTCATATGATAAAAAAATATGTCTTAATTCCCGCTCTTTTTGATATAAAAAATTTTTCATTGTCTCATTGATGCGTTCTACAAGAGTATCTATAAAAAGAAGTTTTTCATCTTTATCGGGAAGTATCATCTCCATAGCGGCGCTTGGAGTAGGCGCCCTTAAATCCGCCACCATATCGCTTATTAAAAAATCTATCTCATGCCCTACCGCCGAAACTAAAGGCGTACTTGCCTCAAATATCGCCTCAGCGACAATCTCTTCGTTAAATGCCCAAAGATCTTCTAAACTACCTCCTCCTCTACCTATAACTATAACATCTACTCCTAAACTATCGGCAATTTTAATCGATTCGGCGATATCTTTAGCCGCTTCTTTCCCCTGAACTTGACAATTAACAACATAAACTTTTACCAAAGGCCATCTTTTATCTATTATTTTTAACATATCTTGCAGCGCCGCGCCTGTTTTTGAAGTAACTAGCGCTATACTCTCTATCGATTTTGGTATATTTTTTTTAAATTTTCTATCAAAATATCCTTTTTGCTCAAGACTTTTTTTTAGTTTTTCAAAAGCTAAAGCTAACTCGCCGGCTCCTGAACTTAATAAAGAAGTGACATAAAGTTGATATTCGCCTCTAGGCTTATAAACGCCTATTCTTCCTTCCGCTATTACTCTTTTGCCCTCTTCTAACTTAAAATCCAATCTAGACGCGTAACTTCTAAACATCACACACTTTAACACGCTGCCTTCGTCTTTCAGACTAAAATAAAGATGTCCGCTTGTGTGATAAGTTGGTCTACTTATCTCCCCCTCTACATAAACTTCCAAAAAGTGGCTCTCTAAAAGATTTTTTATCTTTTCGTTAAACTCGCTTATGCTTAATATCTTCAGTTTATCTCCTTGTAAAAATTAAAATCTTATCAAATTTTTTTATTTAGAATTGAGACTCTGAAAAATTACAAATTGAACGAAGGATTTGAAATTTTAGCTTGAAAATTTTATGTTAGCCAAAAGGATAAAAAAGTGCGCTTGTTTAGCACTTTAATAAATTTACAAGCGTTAGTTTTACTAAAAAATTTCAACTCTCCTAAGTGAAATTTTGTAATTTTTCAGAGCATTCTATTATAAATGATTTTTTGATGAATTTACAATGCTTTTACATTGTTATGTTATAAATAACAGTTGTATTTGATAAAAATATGCAACAGATATATTTTTTTAAAAAAGGAGACTTGTTATGAAAAAAATGATAATTATTATATTTTTAACAACAACGATGTTTGCCGACGTCGATTTGACAAAAAAAGGGGAAACAATTTTTAAAAACTTAAATTGTCATATATGCCATAAGATAAATGACGACGCCGCTAGCGTAGGTCCTTCCCTTAGAACTATTGCGTCGCACTATCTTGGAGATGAGAGAAGATTGGTAATGTTTTTAAAAGGAGAGGCAAAACCGATAATAGACCCGGCAAGATTTGAGATTATGAAGCCGCAACTTTACAAAACTAAACATATGACTTTTGACGAATATAGAGCGCTTGCTTACTATCTAACAAATTTTCATAAAAACAGATAGCTAAAATGGCCGCTGAAAATTACGTATAAACCAAAAAGATTTAAATTTTAGTTTAAATTTTATGTTCGCCAAAACAAGCGCGCTTGTTAAGCACTTTAATAAATTTGCAAGCGTTGGATTTACTAAAAATTTTATCTTGATTGAGTAAAATTTACGATCTTTGATTTAATACTTTAAAGTGTTACTTTTTTATTACAAACCTTATCGATTTAATCAATTAAAAAAAAATATATTGACTTTATCGAAAAAATTGATTAACATATCTTTTGTCCAAAATATAAATTTTATTTATATTTATCTAATTAAAAACATAATAATTGATAATAATACTTAAGGAGAAACTTATGCTACATAAGAAATTGCTTCTAATTCCCTTTTTGTTTATTCCTATAATGATAAACTGGGGATGCGCAACTTCACAAAACGTTAACGAACAAACTAAAAAAGAGATAAAAAGTTCGACCGAGGCAAAGCAGCCGACAAAAGAAGAAAATATAGCCAAAGAGAGTAATGCGGTCGATTCGCAAAAAAACGAACCTCTTCCACAAGTTGTCAAACAAGAGGTCAAAAAGAGCGATCAACCTTTTTTCGAGCCAAATCTTTTATCTTCCAAAGAGGTTGTTCACCCGCCGTACGAGTGGGGAGATTGTAGCGTTTGTCATACCGATAAAAATCCCGACAAAAGCAACAATAGCGCGCTTATTATGGATATGCCCGATCTATGTTATCAGTGTCACGACAAAAATCTAAAAGAGGGCAAAAAGTTTATTCACGGACCTGTTGCCGCAGGAGCTTGTACGGCCTGTCACGATCCTCATAAATCCCAAAATAAAAGATTGTTAGTAGCCTCCAATATAAACGAGCTTTGCACATCTTGCCATATGGCAAAAGGCGAATTTTTGCACAAAACGCAAAATATCCACCCTCCTGTACAAGATCAGTGTATAAACTGCCACGATCCTCATACGGAGGATTTTGAGTTTCAACTTAAGGCCGACGGCAAAAAAGACCTTTGCCTTATGTGTCACGCAGATAAAGAAGTGCTGATAACTACGGCCAAAAATAAACATGGAGCCATCAATAGGCCTAGAGCTTGTCAAGAGTGTCATGATCCTCACGGAACAGGACAGCCAAAAATGATCAAAGCCGCAACTGTAAAAGACCTTTGCCTAAATTGTCATAACGAAACGTTAAAAAGAGACGAGGACGGCGCAAAACTTATAAACATGGCAAAACATCTAGCCGAAAATCCAGACTGGCACGGACCTATCCAGTGGGGAGATTGCGCTATGTGTCATAACCCGCATGGCAGCAATAACTTTAGAATGTTAAAAAAACCTTTCCCTCCAACTTTTTATGCTAGCTTTGACAAAAACAACTATATCTGTTTTGAGTGTCACGAGCCTAAAAAGATTATGGAGCCAAAAACCACCGAATACACTAACTTTAGAAACGGCGACGTCAACTTACACTACGTTCACGTCAATAAGAAAAAAGGTAGAACCTGTAGAGCTTGCCACGACTTTCATGGCACAAAAGATTATCCTCACCACCTAAGAAAGAAGACAAAATTTGGAAGGATAAATTTCCCTATAAGATATATCGAAACGCCGACGGGAGGTTCATGTGCGCCAGCTTGCCACGCAAGAAGGTATTATGATAGAGAAAAACCTATCGTCAACACAAAGTAGTCGCTTTATTACAAAGCGGCTGCTTGTTTTTCTTTTTTTTGTCATCGGCTTATCAGCAGAGGATAAAATCGTTCAAATAATTTATCCTTTAAATAAAAGCGTCTATAACGAAGGATTTGCAACTTTATCGATAAAAATCGAGCCTGCGAAAATAGAAAAGATAAAAATTGTAACCGACACAAATCTATCCATCGAAATAGAGCCGAATAGATCGAAAAAGGTTTATTGCAAGACTGTTCCCTTAAAACTTGGCGTTAACAATATTGAAATAAATACGCGCCTAAATAACGGCTTAAATAAAAAACAAAATCTTCAGTTATTTTATCAAAACGAAATTTACGAAACAGCTGAAGAGATACCTATCGGTTATAATAAGATTTTTTTTCATAACGACGTTTACGAAGCTTTATGTGTAAATTGCCACAATCTAAAACCTGACATAAAACCCGATAAGGTAAAATTATTCTCCAAGGAATCGGCCATAGAAGATTTTCCTTTACCTGAAAATCCCCAAGATTCAAACTGCTACACTTGTCATAACAAACTAACATCTAGAAAAAACGGTCACGCGCCGGCGGTAAACTTTATGTGCCAAATGTGTCATAACGGAGAGACCGGCGAAAATAATCTTGAAGTTAAAGGAAAAAGCAGATATCTTTATCCTGATCCTGTTATGAACGTATGTTTTAAATGCCACGATAGAATAGAGCATATTATAGAAAAAAACTACTCCGACCACGGGCCGACAAACTCCGGAAGATGCAATCTATGTCACAATCCCCACTCATCCGACAATATCTTTTTTCTAAAAAAACCTATCTGGAATCTTTGTACCACCTGTCATGCAGAAAAAGCAAGCGGACTTCACGTAATAGCTAGTTTTGTTTTTCAAAGAAACAAAGGAGGTCACCCTACAAAAGGACGAAAAGACCCGTCGAGACCGGGACGAGAACTCGTCTGCTCTAGTTGCCACAATCCACACGGCTCTAAAGGACCTTTTTTATTAAGAACTACCGGTAAAACGCCCTTTAGCATATGTAAACGATGCCATAAAAAATAATCAAGCCTAAACTTTTAGTTCTGTACTTTAAAATCTTTCAAGCAAAAAATAAAAAAATAAGCCGATTTTAAATCGGCCTCTAACAACCGTTTTTCGGAAATTAGAAATATTTTGTTACTTTTTTACTACAGATAACAGATATAATAAAAATAATTGCAAATCTTAATATATTGTATTGATTTTATAGTATAATCACACTAAAAAAGTTGATAAAATTTGCTATGAGAAAAAAATTATTTATAATTATATCGGTTTTATCTTTTTTAACGGCAACTATCAGCGTAGTGATATATAATCTCTACAAAAAGAGAGAAGAAGCCATAATGAATCGAGCCTATGACAATATAAATAGATTTATAATTTTATCTTTGGTATCTGAAAAATCCCAATCCCTATCCCTTGCTCTAGCTCTAAGCAAAAACAAAGATTTAATAGAATCTATATTAAACAATAATCCGAAAAAATGTTCAAGAATTTTAAAAGAGATTACTGATACGTTATTGAAACATTTAAATAGAAAAAATATCTATGTGCAAGTTATAGACACTCGTTTAAATATTTTTGCTAGAAGTTGGGATATCAAAAATCAAAACCTCTTTTCTCTAAAAAATAGAGAAGATTTAAAAATTGTTCTAAATAAAAAGATACCAAAATACACTATATCGACTACGCCTCCCGCAGGTATAAAGATATCAGTTCCAATAATAGATAAAAATCTAATAGGAATACTTGAAGTGACGGTACCATTTGATGATCTCGCCGTAAAATTTAGAAACTACGCAATGGATATGATAACATTTTTTAAAAAAGAATATATAAGCGAACAAGACTTTATACGTTCAAACCCTATCTTAGACGAATACATTGTCGCAAACGGCAACTACAATAAGCGAAACCTAAACATACTAACAAATCTTGAAAAACAAAAATGGGAAAAAATCATACATTTCGAATATATTACAACCAAAAATCTCTTTATAGCCTCATACCCTATAAAAGATCACAAAGGAAGAAGCCTGGGCATGTTTGTGGTTTTTGTCAACAACGAATCGCTTAAAAATATTGCCGGCGAACAAAAGTCGATACTAAAAAGTATTTTTACTCTAGAGAGTACGAAAGAGGATATTTACCACTACGTAAACCACTCGGGAAAAAACATCTTTAGCGATATGTCGCCAAGATACATTATAAACTTTAAAAATAGCATAGAGGAAAAAGATCGTATCTATTTTAATGAAGCGGCAAAAGATAAACTGCAAAAGATGTCAAAAAAAGAGCTTATTGATCTAATACTTTACGGATATAATCAGACTCAAACCAAAAAGGAAGGGAAAATAAAGTGAAAATACTGCTTTTAGAAGACGAATACGCCCTAAGAAAATCTATAAAAGAGCTTTTGGAAGATAGCGGATATATTGTCGAAGATTTCTCAAACGGCGAAGAGGCGATAGAGGCTATATACGACTCAAAATACGATCTCTTGCTTTTAGACGTAAACGTTCCTGGTATAAACGGATTTGAACTTTTGGAAAGTTTAAGAAAAAACAACATCAATACCCCTACTATATTCATAACATCGCTAACCGAAATAGATAGCTTAGAAAAGGGATACGATCTTGGTTGTTGCGACTACA